>NZ_CP113056.1:1492500-1830000 GCF_026625645.1 Ancylobacter sp. SL191
TACCAAACCTAACCAAACTCCGAATACCTGGAAGTACTGCGCGGGAGACAGACGGCGGGTGCTAACGTCCGTCGTCGAGAGGGAAACAACCCTGACCTACAGCTAAGGCCCCCAAGTCGTGGTTAAGTGTGAAAGGATGTGAGAGTCCGAAAACAACCAGGAGGTTGGCTTAGAAGCAGCCATCCTTTAAAGAAAGCGTAACAGCTCACTGGTCTAGGATTCTTGCGCCGAAAATGTAACGGGGCTCAAACCACGCGCCGAAGCTTAGGGTTTGCCTTCGGGCAAGCGGTAGCGGAGCGTTCCGTAAGCCTGCGAAGGAGGACCCGTGAGGGCCTCTGGAGGTATCGGAAGTGCGAATGCTGACATGAGTAACGACAAACAGTGTGAGAGACACTGTCGCCGAAAGTCCAAGGGTTCCTGCGTAAAGCTAATCTGCGCAGGGTTAGCCGGCCCCTAAGGCGAGGCCGAAAGGCGTAGTCGATGGGAATCAGGTGAATATTCCTGAGCCTGTGGGTAGTGACGAATCCCGTGTGTTGTCAGACGAATTGGTTCTGTTCTGGCTTCGAAGGGGTTCCAGGAAATAGCTCCCACATTATAGACCGTACCCGAAACCGACACAGGTGGACTGGTAGAGTATACCAAGGCGCTTGAGAGAACTATGCTGAAGGAACTCGGCAATTTACCTCCGTAACTTCGGGATAAGGAGGCCTTCCACTTGGGCAACCAGGTGGGAGGGGCACAGACCAGGGGGTGGCAACTGTTTAGCAAAAACACAGGGCTCTGCGAAATCGCAAGATGACGTATAGGGTCTGACGCCTGCCCGGTGCCGGAAGGTTAAGAGGAGAGGTGCAAGCTTTGAATCGAAGCCCCGGTAAACGGCGGCCGTAACTATAACGGTCCTAAGGTAGCGAAATTCCTTGTCGGGTAAGTTCCGACCTGCACGAATGGCGTAATGACTTCCCCGCTGTCTCCAGCATAGACTCAGTGAAATTGAATTCCCCGTGAAGATGCGGGGTTCCTGCGGTCAGACGGAAAGACCCCGTGCACCTTTACTGCAACTTTGCACTGGCATTCGTGTCGGTATGTGTAGGATAGGTGGTAGGCTTTGAAGCGAGGGCGCCAGCTCTCGTGGAGCCATCCTTGAAATACCACCCTTATAGATATGGATGTCTAACCGCGGCCCGTTATCCGGGTCCGGGACATTGCATGGTGGGCAGTTTGACTGGGGCGGTCGCCTCCCAAAGAGTAACGGAGGCGCGCGATGGTGGGCTCAGAGCGGTCGGAAATCGCTCGTCGAGTGCAATGGCATAAGCCCGCCTGACTGTGAGACTGACACGTCGAACAGAGTCGAAAGACGGCCATAGTGATCCGGTGGTCCCACGTGGACGGGCCATCGCTCAACGAATAAAAGGTACGCCGGGGATAACAGGCTGATGATGCCCAAGAGTCCATATCGACGGCATCGTTTGGCACCTCGATGTCGGCTCATCACATCCTGGGGCTGGAGCAGGTCCCAAGGGTTCGGCTGTTCGCCGATTAAAGTGGTACGTGAGCTGGGTTCAGAACGTCGTGAGACAGTTCGGTCCCTATCTGCCGTGGGTGCAGGAATATTGAGAGGATTTGTCCCTAGTACGAGAGGACCGGGATGAACGTACCTCTGGTGGAGCTGTTGTGGCGCCAGCCGCAGTGCAGCGTAGCTATGTACGGTCGGGATAACCGCTGAAAGCATCTAAGCGGGAAACCCACCTCAAAACGAGTATTCCCTTGAGAACCGTGGAAGACGACCACGTTGATAGGCCGGGTGTGTAAGTATGGCAACATATTGAGCTTACCGGTACTAATCGTTCGATTGGCTTGATCGTTCTCATCCTCGATGTCCATCATCAGGATCAAAGAACTGAAGACCAGAATGGGCGCTACGCCCCTTGCTTCGCAAATGCTGTGTTTCGCCGGCCTGGTGGCTATGGCGAGGAGCCCCAACCCGATCCCATCCCGAACTCGGCCGTTAAACTCCTCAGCGCCGATGGTACTATGTCTTAAGACCTGGGAGAGTAGGTCGCTGCCAGGCCTGCAAAACACAGCAACAGCTTCTTCGCAAACCAACCAAAACGCCGCCCGCGCAGAAATGCCGGGCGGCGTTTTTGCGTGCGCTAATGGCGAAAGTGGGGGGCGAGGGCAGCTCGAGCCGCGCGACCGGTTCGCCGCCGGTCAATATCACCTCTCAATGCGAGGCTGCCGGACGCGCCCTTGGCCTCCGGGCGCCTCCGAAAGACCGCCCCCTCTGCTGGACCGACCATCACGCCGTGCGATCGCCAAGGCGCTGCCGTCTGATCCGGCCTTGCCGGGCCCGCGTAATCTCCCCATGACCTCCGTCCTTCCTCATTCGCACGTTCCGCCGATGCGGCGCGTGGCATTGTGGCGAGAACGCCGGCTAATGATCCTCGGGCTCGCCCTAATCCCGCTGCTCGGGATGGCTATGCTCGCGTTTATGTCGCCGCTCACCCTGCTCAACACCGCCGCCCGGTTCGGGGCCTATGATCGCGTGACCGGAATCGCCTATGGCGCCGATCCGCGCCAGCGGCTCGATGTCTACCGGCCGCGCGGGGAGGGGCCGCATCCGGTCGCCGTGTTCTTCTATGGCGGCAGCTGGCAGGAGGGCGACCGGGCGCTTTACCGCTTTGTCGGCGCCGCGCTGGCGAGCCGGGGCATCCTTACCCTGATTCCCGATTATCGCGTCTATCCGCAGGTGCGCTTCCCGGAGTTTCTCGATGATGCGGCGGCGTCGGTGCGCTGGGCGCGCAACCATGCGTCGGCGCAAGGCGGGGATCCCGACCGTCTCGTGCTCCTCGGCCATTCGGCCGGGGCGCATATTGCCGCGATGCTGGCGCTCGATCCGCAATGGCTGGAGAGCGTCGGGCTCAGCCCGCGCGACCTTGCCGGGATGGCGGGTCTCGCCGGTCCCTATGATTTCCTGCCGCTGAAAGATCCGGTGCTGCAGATCATTTTCGGGCCGGAGACCAAGCGCGACCGCACCCAGCCGATCAATTTCGTCGCGCCTGACGCTCCGCCCCTGCTGCTGATCGCCGGTGCCAAGGACCGAACGGTCGATCCCGGCAACAGTACGCGGCTCGCCGAGCGCGCCGCCCGGGTCGGGGCGCAGGCGCGCGCGGTGATCTATCCAAACCTCGATCACCGCACGATTCTGGGCACGCTGTCGCCGCTGCTGCGGCCGCTGGCGCCGGTACTCTATGACATGACGCGCTTTGTCGACACGGTCACCACCAAGGCAAAAGCCGGCTAAGTGTCGTCCGCGTGACCCCTTCAGCTCCGCGCATTGCCGCCGCTGGCGCCGCGCCGGCGCGCGCCGAGAACATTGCGGATCGAGAAGCTGGAATGGATGCGCAGCACGCCGGGAAGCGTCGACAATATGTCGGTGTGGATGCGCTCGAAATCGCCGGCGTTCTGCGCCTCGACCCGCAGCAGGTAATCCGAGCCGCCGGTCATCAGATAGCATTCGCGGATCTCGGGATGGCGGCGCACCGCCGCCTCGAAGCGGTTCAGGTAGTCCTCGGTCTGCCGCTCCAGGGTGATGTTGACGATGACCGCCAGCGCCGGCTCGCCGGCATTATGGTCGATCAGCGCGGTGTAGCCGCGAATGACGCCGGCGCGCTCCAGAAGGCGGATGCGGCGCAGGCAGGTGGAGGGCGACAGGCCCACCTCCGCCGCCAGCTTGGCATTGCTCATGCGGGCATTGAGGCGCAGCAGGCGCAGAAGATTATGGTCGGTGGCGTCGAGCGTGGCCATGGGTGTCGTGGGCGATCCTGCGAAAGTCTCGCAGATTATGCCGTTCTTGCGCGCCAAATGAAACAAGCGTGCATCAAATGACCGCCTCTTGCTGATATCGCGCGGTATCCTGTCGGTATTCTTTTCAGCGGGCCTCGGCGATTGGCGGGCGCCCACGGGTCGCATGAGGCGAAGACCATGTCGCGTGAGACGTATGTGACGTCCGATTGGGACATCGCGCCCGGCCAGCTCACCATCGATCTCGGGGCGCTGCGGCGCAATTACGCGGCGCTCGCCCGGCGTGCAGCGCCGGCGCGGGTGGCCGGCGTTGTGAAGGCCAATGCCTACGGGCTTGGGGCTAACCTCGTTGCGCCGGCGCTCTATGCGCAGGGCTGCCGGGATTTCTTCGTCGCCCAATTCTCCGAGGCGCTGGCGCTGCGGCCGCTCCTTCCCGCCGATGCGGCGGTCTATGTGCTGAACGGCATCGCCCCCGGCGCGGAAGAGGCGGCGCGGGCGGCCGGTGTCATTCCCGTTCTCAATTGTCTCGAGCAGGTCGATGCCTGGTCGGCGCTTGCCCGCGCCCGCGGCGTTGAACTGCCGGCGCTGATCCAGCTCGACAGCGGCATGTCCCGCCTCGGCCTCGCGCCTTATGAGGTGGAGGCGCTCGCCGCCGCCCCCGCGCGCCTCGCCGGGGTGCGCCTGCTTTATGTGATGAGCCACCTCGCCAGCGCGGATGAGCCGGCCAGTGTGCAGAATGGCGAGCAGCTCGGCGCGATGAACCGGCTGGCGGCGGCCTTTGCCGGCGTACCGCTGTGCTTTGCCAATTCCGGTGGCATCTTCCTCGATCCGGCCTTTCGCGGCGCGCTGGTGCGGCCGGGCATCGCGCTGTATGGCGCGGCGCCGACGGCCGGCGTGCCGAACCCGATGGAGCCGGTGGTGCGGCTGGACATCCGCGTCGTGCAGAGCCGCAGCGTGCCGGCCGGTGCGAAGGTCGGCTATGGCGGCGCGCATGTGGCGGAGGCGCCGATGCGGTTGGCGACGCTGGCGGCGGGCTATGCCGACGGCATTCCGCGCCATCTCAGTGGCTGCGGCGCGCTCTATCTCGGCGAGACCCGCCTGCCCATGATCGGCCGTGTCTCCATGGACAGCCTGACGGTCGATATTTCCGCCTTGCCCGAGGGCGCGGTGAGCGCCGGGCAGATGCTGGAATTCATCGGCCCGCACCAGACGCTCGATCAGATCGCGGCGGCGGCCGGCACCATTTCCTATGAGATACTGACCCGCCTCGGCACGCGCTACCAGCGCCGTTATGCCGGGGCCGAGGCTGCGTGACACCGAGCGGAAGCACATCATGAAGATCGTCATTCTCGGCGCCGGGGTCATCGGCGTCACCACCGCCTACTATCTCGCCCGCGACGGCCATGAGGTCACGGTGCTGGACCGCCAGCCCGGTCCGGCGCTGGAGACCAGCTACGCCAATGCCGGCGAGGTCTCGCCCGGCTATTCCTCCCCCTGGGCGGCGCCGGGCATTCCGGTGAAGGCGATGAAGTGGCTGTTCATGAAGCACGCCCCGCTCATCATCCAGCCGCGCATGGATGTGGCGACGCTGCGCTGGATGGCGCAGATGCTGCGCAACTGCACGGCCGAGCGCTACGCGGTGAACAAGGGCCGCATGGTCCGCCTCGCCGAATATAGCCGCGACTGCCTGATGGAGATGCGGGCGGCGACCGGCATTTCCTATGACGAGCGGATGCAGGGCACGCTGCAGGTGTTCCGCACCCAGAAGCAGATCGACGGCATCGGCAAGGATATCGAGGTGCTGAAGGCCGACGGCGTCGCCTTCGAGCTGCTCGACCCCGCCGGCTGCGTCGCCGCCGAGCCGGGGCTCGCCCCGTCGCGGCACAAGATCGTCGGCGGCCTGCGCCTGCCGGGCGACGAGACCGGCGACTGCTTCAAGTTCACCAGCGCGCTGGCGACGCTGTGCGAGGGGCTCGGCGTCACCTTCCGCTACAATGTCGGCATTGACGGGCTGCGCGTCGAGGGCGGTCGCATCGCCGCCGTGCGCACGGGGCAAGGCGAGGTGGCCGGCGATGTCGTCGTCGCCGCGCTCGGCAGCTACACGCCGGCGCTGCTCGCCCCGCTCGGGCTCGACCTGCCGATCTACCCGGTAAAGGGCTATTCCATCACCGTGCCGATCGTCGATGCGGCGCGCGCGCCGGTCTCCACCGTGATGGACGAGACCTACAAGATCGCCATCACGCGCCTCGGCGACCGCATCCGCGTCGGCGGCATGGCGGAAATCGCCGGCTTCAACCACGATCTCTCCCCCGCGCGCCGGGCGACGCTGGAGCATTCGGTCGAGGATCTCTTCGGCGGCGCCGGTGACCAGTCGCAGGCGACCTTCTGGACCGGGCTGCGGCCGATGACGCCGGACGGGACGCCGATCATCGGGCCGACGCGGGTGCCGAACCTGTTCATCAATGCCGGCCACGGCACGCTCGGCTGGACCATGTCCTGCGGCTCGGGCCGGGTGCTGGCCGACCTCGTCTCCGGCCGCAAGCCGGCGATCGAGGCGGGCGATCTGGCGCTGTCGCGCTACGCCTGAGGCCGGCGCGGCGCGGGAGAGTTTCTTTAAAAGAAAAATTTATTCCATCTGATTGACCGGCGAACGCGCCGCGCCTACAAGCGTCCTAGAACCAATCTCTAGGGAGCGCTCCCGCATGTGCGGCATCGTTGGCCTGTTCCTCAAGGATCCGAAGCTGGAGCCGGAGCTCGGCGCCCTGCTGTCGGATATGCTGGACATCATGTGCGACCGCGGGCCGGATTCGGCCGGCTTCGCCGTTTATGGCGCGGGCACGCCGGGCTTCGTGAAGCTCACGCTGCGCGGCCCGGCCGGCACCGACTTCGCCGCCATCGGCGCGCAGATCGGCCATCCCATCCTGCCGCGTGATACTCATGCGGTGCTGAGCGTACCGGTGGCGGAAGAGGGGCTCGTGCGCGCCGCCCTCGCGCGCATCGCCCCGGAGCTGCGCGTCGTCGGCGCCGGTAGCCGGATGGAGCTCTACAAGGAAGTCGGCCTGCCGCTCGACGTCGCCCGCCGCTTCAAGCTGGAGACCATGGCCGGCACCCACGCCATCGGCCATACCCGCATGGCGACCGAGAGCGCCGTGACCACGGATGGCGCCCACCCCTTCTCCACCGGCCCGGACCAGTGCCTCGTGCATAATGGCTCGCTGTCGAACCATGCCGGCGTGCGCCGCCGCCTCGCCCGCGAGGGTGTGAAGGTCGACACCGAGAACGATAGCGAGGTCGCCGCCGCCTACCTCACCTACCGCATGCGCGGGGGTGACAGTCTGGGCGAGGCGCTGGAGCATTCGCTGGGCGATCTCGACGGCTTCTACACCTTCGTCGTCGGCACCGAGAGCGGCTTCGGCGTGCTGCGCGATCCCATCGCCTGCAAGCCGGCGGTGATGGCCGAGACCGACAGCTATGTCGCCTTCGGCTCGGAATACCGCGCGCTCGCCAACCTGCCGGGCATCGGCACCGCCCGGCTGTTCGAGCCGGAGCCGGCCAAGGTCTATTTCTGGGACCGCGCCGCATGAACGCCCTGAACCGCGCCATTCCCCGCGTCCCGGACGAGAGCACCGTGAACTTCGATCTTGCCACCGCGCCGCTGCGCGAGCTGAACGCCGCCCTGCACAAGCTGACGGCTGAAAGCAACGAGACCTATTGGAAGGTCGCCAACCCCGCCGGCCTGCACGCCATCGCGGCCGGCCTCAACGCCCCCGTCACCGTCGAGATCGACGGCCCCGTGGGCTATTACTGCGCCGGCATGAACAAGCTGGCCCGCGTCATCGTCAACGGCAATGCCGGTGTCGGCGTCGCCGAGAACATGATGAGCGGCTTCGTCCATGTGAAGGGCGATGCCAGCCAGGCGGCGGGCGCCACGGGCGTCGGCGGCATGCTGGTGATCGACGGCAACGCCTCGGCGCGCTGCGGCATCTCCATGAAGGGCATCGACATTCTGGTGAAGGGCTCGATCGGCCATATGAGCGCCTTCATGGCGCAGGCCGGTTCGCTCGTCGTGCTGGGCGATGCCGGCGAAGCGCTGGGCGACAGCCTCTATGAGGCCAAGCTCTTCGTGCGCGGCTCGGTCGCCTCGCTCGGCGCCGACTGCATCGAGAAGGAGATGCGCGAGGAGCACAAGGCGCTGCTGGCCGAGAAGCTCACCGCCGCCGGCATTCTCGGCGAGGTCGATATCGGCGAGTTCCGCCGCTATGGCTCGGCCCGCACCCTCTACCATTTCCACGTCGACAACGTGTCGAGCTACTGAGGGGCGCGCCATGACCGACCACAGCAACACCCCCCGCACCACCCCGCGCGTCTCCGCCACCTTCGACGAGTACACGCTCTCGGAGATCCGCCGCGCGGCCGCGACCGGCATCTATGACATTCGCGGCGCCGGCGCGAAGCGCAAGCTGCCGCATTTCGACGACCTGCTGTTCCTCGGCGCGTCCATGTCGCGCTACCCGCTGGAAGGCTATCGCGAGCGCTGCGACACCTCGGTCGTGCTCGGCACGCGCTTCGCCAAGAAGCCGATCGAGCTGAAGATCCCGATCACCATTGCCGGCATGAGCTTCGGTTCGCTCTCGGCCAATGCCAAGGAAGCGCTCGGGCGCGGCGCCTCGGCCATGGGCACCTCGACCACCACGGGCGATGGCGGCATGACCAATGAGGAGCGGGGCCACTCGACCCAGCTCGTCTACCAGTATCTGCCCTCGCGCTATGGCATGAACCCGGACGATCTGCGCCGGGCCGACGCCATCGAGGTCGTGGTCGGGCAGGGCGCCAAGCCCGGCGGCGGCGGCATGCTGCTCGGCCAGAAGATCACCGAGCGCGTCGCCAAGATGCGAACCCTGCCGCAGGGCATCGACCAGCGCTCCGCCTGCCGCCACCCGGACTGGACCGGGCCGGACGATCTTGAGATCAAGATCGAGGAACTGCGCGAGATCACCGACTGGGAGAAGCCGATCTATGTGAAGGTCGGCGCGGCGCGCCCCTATTACGACACGGCCCTCGCCGTGAAGTCGGGCGCCGATGTGGTGGTGGTCGATGGCATGCAGGGCGGCACCGCCGCCACGCAGGAAATCTTCATCGAGCATGTCGGCATTCCCACACTCGCCGCCGTGCGTCAGGCGGTGAAGGCGCTGCAGGATCTCGGCATGCACCGCAAGGTGCAGCTCATCGTCTCTGGCGGCATCCGCAACGGCGCGGATGTGGCCAAGGCTCTGGCGCTCGGCGCGGATGCCGTCGCCATCGGCACCGCGGCCCTCGTCGCCCTCGGCGACAATGACCCCCATTATGCCACCGAGTACGAGGCCCTGGGCACCAAGCCCGGCGCCTATGACGACTGGCACGAGGGCCGCGACCCGGCCGGCATCACCACGCAGGATCCGGCGCTGATGGCGCGGCTCGACCCCGTTGCCGCCGGTCGCCGCCTCGCCAATTACCTCGCCGTGCTGACGCTGGAGTGCCAGACCATCGCCCGCGCCTGCGGCAAGAGCCACGTCCACAATCTGGAGCCGGAAGATCTGGTGGCGCTCACCATCGAGGCCGCGGCCATGGCCAATGTGCCGCTCGCCGGGACCAACTGGATCCCGGGCGCCAACGGCAGCTTCTGACCCGACCTCACCCCGCGCCACGGCGCGGGGTTTGCATTCCATACCACCTCAACGAGCCCCAAAGGGGCCGGGGAACAGCACGCAACCGGATTGCATCCATGGCCAGCGATTACACCGACCTGAAGCACGCCGCCAATGAACTTGGCATCAAGTACTTCCTCATCTCCTATGTCGATCTGTTCGGCGGGCTGAGGGCCAAGCTGGTTCCCGCCGCCGCCATTGGCGGCATGCAGAAGGCCGGCGCGGGCTTCGCCGGCTTCGCGACCTGGCTAGACATGAGCCCGGCCGATGCCGACCTGTTCGCCGTGCCGGACGCGTCGAGCCTCATCCAGCTTCCCTGGAAGCCGGAAGTGGGCTGGCTCGCCTCCGACCTGGTGATGAATGACGAGCTGGTGGCGCAGGCGCCGCGCAATGTGCTGAAGCGCACCATGCTCGCCTCCGAGTCGGTCGGCTACCACATGAAGACCGGCGTGGAGTGCGAGTTCTTCCTCACCAATGCCGACGGCACCAAGATCTCCGACGGCGCCGACACCGCGACCAAGCCCTGCTACGACCAGTCCGCCCTGATGCGCCGTTACGAGGTCATCAAGGAGATCTGCGACAGCATGCTCACGCTCGGCTGGCGCCCCTACCAGAACGACCATGAGGACGCGAACGGCCAGTTCGAGATGAACTGGGACTTCGCCGATGCGCTGGTGACGGCTGACCGCCACGTCTTCTTCAAATACATGGCGCGCTCCATCGCCGAGAAGCACGGCTTCCGCGCCACCTTCATGCCCAAGCCCTTCATCGACCTCACCGGCTCGGGCTGCCACATGCACACCTCGCTGTGGAATGGCGACGAGAACCTGTTCGCTGACGAGGATGGCGAGCTCGGCGTTTCCGACCTCTGCTACAATTTCATCGGCGGCCTGATCCATTCGGCCGACGCCATGTGCGCCTTCACCAACCCGACGGTGAATTCCTACAAGCGTATCAACGCCCCGCGCACCATCTCCGGCGCTACCTGGGCGCCGAACACGGTGACCTATACCGGCAATAACCGCACCCACATGATCCGCATTCCCGATGGCGGGCGGCTCGAGCTGCGCCTGCCGGACGGCGCGGCCAACCCCTATCTCGCCCCGGCGGCGATGCTGGCGGCCGGTCTCGACGGCATCCAGAACCAGCGCGATCCGGGCAAGCGGCTCGACATCAACATGTACACGGACGGCCACAAGGTGCGCGGCGCCAAGAAGCTGCCGCTCAACCTGCTCGACGCCATCCGCGCGCTTGAGAAGTCGTCCGTGCTGCGCAACGCGCTCGGCGCGCCGCTGGTCGATGGCTACATCAAGCTGAAGAACGAGGAATGGAACGCCTATTCGCGCCATCTCACCCAGTGGGAGCGGGACAACACGCTGGATATCTGACCCGCTTTACCGGGCGGGGACACGACAGAGCGGCGCTCGGGGGAAACCCCGGGCGCCGTTTTCGTTTGGGAGCGGCGACAGCTTCGCGCAAGGGAATGAATCGAAAAACGGGTCGAGCGCATGCCTGGCGCCGTGTGGGCTGGGCAGTATCAGAACCCGTCTTCCATCGTATGGATCGCCCATGTCCTTTAAAAACCTGCCGTTGATCGGCAAGATTTCGTCGCTTCTCCTGCTGCTGGCCGCCTTCGCCTCCGGACTGATTTATTTCGCCGGATCCCAGATGCAGGATATCGATGACGGCTATAGCGACGCGCTTGAGGGCCCGGCCCGTGCGACCATCGCCAGCGCCCGCGCCAACCGCTTCGTGGTCTGGTACAATCAGGCCGTCTACCAGTCCATTACCTCCGTCTCGAACGAGGACAACCAGCGCGCCATCGATGTGCAGAAGCAGGCCATTGAGAGCTTCCACAAGCGCATGGAAGCGGTGAAGACCTTCTATCCGGCCAAGACCGCCGCCGTGGACGAGCTGGTTGGACGCTTCGATCAGATGATCTCCGGTCCGTGCGGCGATATCGTCAAGCGCGCCAATGCCAGCACCAACGCCGAAGAGAATACGGCGCTCGGCATCCAGTACACCGACACCTGCATTCCGATCTCGCGCGGCATCGTCGCCGATGTCGCCAAATTCGTTGAGAGCAACGAACAGTACATGCAGGATCTCGCGGCGACACTGGGCGAGGAGACCCGCAGCACCGTCACCACGGTCTATGCCGGCACCGCTGGCGCGCTGCTCCTCGTCCTGCTCATCGCCTTCTTCGTCACCCGCCTCGGCATCGTCCGCCCGATCACCGGCCTCAGCCAGACGCTGAGCGAACTGGCCGAAGGCAAGTTCGACATGACCATCACCGGCACTGAGCGCAAGGATGAGATCGGCCGCATGGCCAAGGCCGCCGAGGCGCTGCGCGCTGCGTTGGAGCAGGCCGAGCGCGACCGCGAGGAGGCCCGCATGGCCGAGCTGCGCGCCGCCCAGCGCGTGGTCGCCGAGCGCAACGCCATCGCCGACGATTTCGAGGTGAAGATGGGCGCGCTGGCCGACCAGTTCGCCAGCTCTTCAGGTGAGGTCTCCGTCGCCGCCCGCAACCTCTCGGCCACCGCCGAGGAGACCTCGCGCCAGGCCGTCGCCGTGACCAATGCCGCCTCGGAAGCCTCGACCAATGTGCAGACCGTGGCGAGCGCCACCGAGGAAATGAGCTCCTCGATCCGCGAGATCGGTTCGCAGGTGACGCAGGCCGCCAACATCGCCGTGTCCGGCTCGGACGAGGTGAACCGCGCCGCCAGTGAGATCCGCGAACTGTCCGAGGCCGCCAACAAGATCGGCGAAGTGGTCAACCTGATCACCGACATCGCCGGCCAGACCAACCTGCTCGCGCTCAACGCCACCATCGAGGCGGCGCGCGCCGGAGAGGCGGGCCGCGGCTTCGCGGTGGTCGCGCAGGAGGTCAAGCAGCTTGCCGAGCAGACCGCCCGCGCCACGCAGGAAATCGGCGTGAAGGTGCAGGGCATCCAGCAGTCCACCAGCCGCACGGTGACCTCGATCGAGAAGATCGTCGGCACCATCACCCAGATCCGCGACGTCACCTCGATGATCGCCGCGGCGGTGGAAGAGCAGACCGCCGCCACGCAGGAGATCGCCAGCAACACCCATATGGCGGCGAATGGCACCGGCGCGGTGAACGACAACATCGCCGGCGTCGGCCGCTCGGCGGAGATGACGGGGGCGGCTTCGACCCAGCTTTCCTCGCTGTCGAACTCGCTCTCGGCGCAGGCCGGCGACCTCCAGCGCGAGGTGGCGGACTTCGTGCGCAACCTGCGCGCCGGCTGATCGCTCCGCGCGTCACCTAAAAACAAACCGCCCCGCAGCGACGCGGGGCGGTTTTCGTTTGCGCGGCGCGCGCTCGACGGCCGGGCGGCTAGGGCGCGAGCGACAGTTTGGCGCAAGGCAAGAGAGCGACAAACGGGCCGAGCGCCGTGCCCGGCGTCGGGTCGGCCGGGCAGGGTTGAAATCCGCCCCGCACCCCCACTGGATCGCCCATGTCCTTCAAGAACATGCCACTCATCGGCAAGATCTCTTCACTCCTGTTGCTGCTGGCCGCCTTCGCTTCCGGACTGATCTACTTTGCCGGCACCCAGATGCAGGACATCGATAACTCCTATAGCGAGGCGATCGAGGGCCCAACTCGTGCGACAATCGCCAGCGCCCGCGCCAACCGCTTCGTGGTCTGGTACAATCAGGCCGTCTACCAGTCCATTACCTCCGTCTCGAACGAGGACAACCAGCGCGCCATCGATGTGCAGAAGCAGGCCATTGAGAGCTTCCACAAGCGCATGGAAGCGGTGAAGACCTTCTATCCGGCCAAGACCGCCGCCGTGGACGAGCTGGTTGGACGCTTCGATCAGATGATCTCCGGTCCGTGCGGCGATATCGTCAAGCGCGCCAATGCCAGCACCAACGCCGAAGAGAATACGGCGCTCGGCATTCAATACACAAATACCTGCATCCCGATCTCGCGCGGCATCGTCGCCGACGTCGCCAAATTCGTTGATAGCAACGAACAGTATCTTGAGGATGTGGCCACGAAGCTGAACGAGGAGACTCGCAGCACCTTGACGCTGGTCTATGCCGGCACCGCGGGCGCGCTGCTCCTCGTCCTGCTCATCGCCTTCTTCGTCACCCGCCTCGGCATCGTCCGCCCGATCACCGGCCTCAGCCAGACGCTGAGCGAACTGGCCGAAGGCAAGTTCGACATGACCGTTGCTGGCACCGACCGCAAGGACGAGATCGGCCGCATGGCCCAGGCCGCCGAGGCGCTGCGCCGGGCGCTTGAGGAAGCCGAGAAGGCGCGCGAGGAGGCCCGCATGGCCGAGCTGCGCGCCGCCCAGCGCGTGGTCGCCGAGCGCAACGCCATCGCCGACGATTTCGAGGTTAAGATGGGCGCGCTGGCCGACCAGTTCGCCACCTCTTCCGGTGAGGTCTCCGTCGCCGCCCGCAACCTCTCGGCCACCGCCGAGGAGACCTCGCGCCAGGCTGTCGCCGTGACCAATGCCGCCTCGGAAGCCTCAACCAATGTGCAGACCGTGGCCAGCGCCACCGAGGAGATGAGCTCCTCGATCCGCGAGATCGGTTCGCAGGTGACGCAGGCCGCCAACATCGCCGTGTCCGGTTCGGACGAGGTGGGCCGTGCCGCCAACGAGATCCGCGAACTCTCGGATGCCGCCAACAAGATCGGCGAAGTGGTGAAACTCATCACCGACATCGCCGGCCAGACCAACCTGCTCTCGCTCAACGCCACCATCGAGGCGGCGCGTGCCGGCGATGCCGGTCGCGGCTTCGGCGTGGTCGCGCAGGAGGTCAAGCAGCTCGCCGAGCAGACCGCCCGCGCCACGCAGGAAATCGCCTCCAAGGTGCAGGACATCCAGCAGGCGACGAGCCGCACCGTGACCTCGATCGAGAAGATCGTCGGCACCATCACCCAGATCCGCGACGTCACCTCGATGATCGCCGCGGCGGTGGAAGAGCAGACCGCCGCCACGCAGGAGATCGCCAGCAACACCCATATGGCGGCGAATGGCACTGGCGCGGTGAACGACAACATCGCCGGCGTCGGCCGCTCGGCGGAGATGACGGGGGCGGCCTCGACCCAGCTTTCCTCGCTGTCGAACTCGCTCTCGGCGCAGGCCGGCGACCTCCAGCGCGAGGTGGCGGACTTCGTGCGCAACCTGCGCGCCGGCTGATCGCTCCGCGCGTCACCTAAAAACAAACCGCCCCGCAGCGACGCGGGGCGGTTTTCGTTTGAGGGTCGGTGAGGAGAGGGCGCCGGGCCCTCCCTCAGACCCGTCCCTCAGAACCGGACGCTCAGCCGTGCGTTGAAGCCGTTCTCGCTGACGCCGTCGCCATACTGGCCGGTATAGGCGATGCCGAGCGTCGCGGTGGCGCTGATCAGCATGTCGAGCCCGGCCTCGATCACCGCCGCGTCTTCCGCGATCGGCGCGCCGGTGACGGTGAAGGCGTCGGAACCGGCAAAGGCCTGCGTCACCGTCGGGTCAATGTCGCCAAAGGCGTGCCGCCAGCCCAGCGCGCCGCGCAGCGTCGCCGCCGTCGAGCCGAAGGCGATCTCCTTGGCAAGGCGCACGCCCAGCGTGGTGAAGGTCGTGTCCATGGTCTGCGAGTCGCCCGTCAAGGCCGCCGCGCCGCCCTCTTCCGTGTAGCCGTCCTGATGCAGGCTGACATAAGAGAGGTTGGCGAAGGGCTCGAAGGCGATGCCGGCCGCGTCGATCCGGTAGCCGAGTTCGCCGAAGGCCTGCACCGTCCCGGCGTCATAATCCGCCGACAGGCTGTCGGAATAGCCGGTGAAGGCGACCGAGCGGTTGGTCGAGATGTCCTGCCACGTATAGGCAAGGCCGGTGCGCAGCGCGAGCGGGCCCCAGGCGTTGCCGCCATAAAGGCCGATATGCCAGTTGTCGCTGGAACCCGAGGAGTTGCGGCCCGAGATCGAGAAGTCGGTGTAGCTGTAGCCGCCGGCCACGCCGAGGCGCCAGCCGTCGCCGACCAGCGTGTCGGCGCCGATCAGGAAGCCGCCGGTGGAATCGGAGACGCCGGCGGCGTTGGAATTGCCGTCCATCTCGCCCCAATTGCCGAAGGCGGTCGACCACAGCGCGAAGCGCTCCACCGGCGCGAGGGTGGGCGTCGCCTTCACCGGCATGGCGAGATCGGCGGCGACCTTCACGGGCGAGGGCGCGGCATAGGCCAGCGCGCCGCTCGAGGTCTCGACCACATTGACCACCGTGCCGGCGGAGGCCCCGACACCGCCCTGCGCCGCCCGCAGCCGGTCATTCAGCGCGCCGCGGATGAGCGAGGACTGTTCCATGAACAGGCTCTGCGTCGAGGCATGCACCTCGCCGGAGAGCTGGTCATAGGCCCATTGCGCCTCGCTGGCCGAGGTGAGGAACAGGAGCGAATTGTACAGCGCCAGCGAGGCCCCCGTCTGCGGCAGCGTGCCCAGCGCCGCCGAGGTGGCGATCTGGTTCGGCGTCACCGCGACGCTGGTGAAGGCGTTGTCGGAGGCCGAGATCACCACATTGATGCCGTTGGCGAGATCGTTCACGTCCACGGTCAGGAACAGCGAATCCGTGGTCACCGCGCCGAAGGCCCCGACCACGCCGCCGGTCGCGGCGACGATGGTGTAGACCTGCGCCGACTTGTAGCTCGCCTGCGGGTCCAGCGCGACGAGGTTCACCGTCGCCCCGTTCAGGAAAGCCTGGCCGGAGGCAGTGATGAGGTCGCTATTGCCGGCGCCGTCCAGCTCCACGACATAGATCGAGCCGGCCGCGAAATTCACATCGCCGGTGACGACCAGGGTGCCGATCGAGTTGCCCGGCGTCACCGTGCCACCCGCCGCCACGGTGAGCGACTGCATCGTGCCATTGCCGCCGAGAGTCGCGCCGCTGCCGACGGTGACTGCGAGATCGGGAATGGCCGCATTGAGCTTCACCGTGCCGCCGATCACATCCAGCGTGCCCTCGAAGTCCGGGGAATCGACGGTGAAATTGGTTACGCCGGCGAGGTGGCGGATGGCGCCGCCGGTGCCGGACAGCTCGTTATTGAAGGTGAGCCCGGTGCTGGTGTGGTTGAACACTAACGTTGCGTCGCCCGCGCCGAAGAACACGCCATTGGTGCCGAGCACCGTGCCCGGCGCGACCGGAGCCTCGCCTTCGGCGGCGCCGATATTGAGCACGCCGACGGAGCCGACCTCATTGGCGATATGCACGAGATTCGCCGCGGTCAGCGTCGCGCCGTTCTGAACGGTGACGGTGCCGTCGCCCCTGAAGCCGACCCGGAAGTTGCCGGAGAAGCCGTCGCGGGAGAGTACCTGGAACACGGTGCCTTCGCCCGTCAGCAGCAGCGTGCCGATCGACCCGGCATCGACGCCGACGCCAGCCGTATAGGCGGTGGCCACGGCGCCGTCCGACACGGTCGCGGCGCCATAACCGCCATCGCCATTGCCGGTGCCGCCGATATAGATGCTCAGCCAGTTGTGCCAGATCGTGCCGGCGCCGGTGACGGTGAGTGTGGTGACCGCCGCCGTGCCCGCGCCACCGATATAGGTCGCGTCGGCGTTCAGCGTGGCGCCGTTGCTGATGAGCGAGGTCGCGCCTTCATCCGGGCTGAAATAGCCGGCGGCCGCGTCCCAGTCCACGGGAGGCGTGGTGTTGCTTGTGCCGAGCAGCATGGTGGTGCCCGGCCCGGTGACGGTGATCGTCGCGCCGAGGCCGGCATAGATGCTGCCGTCATAGGTCTGGAAGCTGGCGCCGTTCTCGACGGTGAGCGAGCCGGTCGCCCCTTCACCGCGCCCCACATTGACGCCGCCCGTATTGTACCAGGTCGTGCCGGTGCCGGTGACGGTCAGTGAGCCCGTGCCCGACATCGGTGCCGGTGCCCGCGCAAAGACAAACCCGCCGCCGCCAATGTTCAGGGTCTCGCCATTGGTGACAACAGCTCCGCCGGAGACGGTGACGCTGCCCGTACCGATGGGGCCGATATTCGTCGTGTACAGATTGTCCCAGGTGGTGCCCACGCCGTCTATCGTGACGGTGCCATTGCCGGTCTCGTACTCACCGATCGTGACGTTGTTGGTATTCAACGTCCCGCCGCTTGAGAGCTGCAGCGTGCCGGTGCCCGACTGGCCGACGATGACGTAGTCGCTCTCGTCGGTCCAAGTGGAACCCGTGCCGCTGATGATGACCGTGCCGGTCGAGCCCTGGTCCTGACCGATGATGCCGCCATAGGGATCGGAGACGAAGCCGACCACACCGAGGGTCGTCATCGTCACGCCCGGAGCGATGGTCAGCGTGCCGCTCTCGCCATCGGCGATACCGACATAGGCGGCATAGAAGGTTTCCGTCGCGCTGAGCGTCTCGCTCTGCCCCGGTGGGGGGGCGCTGACGTACAGAGTGTCATAGCCGTTGGCGAAAGCGGCTGCGCTCGACAGAGAGCAAGCAATCAGCGCGGTGGACGCGAGCAGCGTCCTCCGGAAATCGAACTTGGACATTGCACCCCCGCTCCCCGCCTTTTTCTGGCAGGTGAGTACCTAGACCGGCGTGGCCGGCCAACCCGCCCCTGCCGCCAGAGCACCCCAGTGCCCCAGAGGAAGAGTCCTCTTGCCGTAACATTCAGCAATATTCGAACGGTACCAATATGCCCCGACGCATCAAGAGGGGGAAAACTTCCCTAGGGAACCCTAGGGGCAAAGAAGCCGACGAGTGTGGCGTGGCTGCACCACCCTGGATAGCAGCTTCGTTCGCCCGCACGCCCTGTTGCTGGCCCTTTCAACGCGCCGGAGCGGGCTCGGCGCGCGGCGCGGTGGAGCCGGCGAAGCGCCGGGCCCCGGCGACGCAGGCGACGATGCCGAGCGTCACCGCCAGCATGGTCGCGTTCACCGCCTCGCCGAGCAGCAGCCCGGCCAACGCCAGGCCGAAGAACGGCTGGAGCAGCTGCAACTGGCCGACCGCGGCGATGCCGCCACGCGCGAGGCCGCGATACCAGAAGATGAAGCCAATCAGCATGGAGAACAGCGAGACATAGGCAAGCCCCGCCCAGGCGCTCACCGGCACCTGCGCCAGCGAGGCCGGCCACAAAGAAGCGGTCAGCACCAGCATCAGCGGTAGTGCCAGGACCAGCGCCCAGGAAATGACCTGCCAGCCGCCGAGCCGGCGCGAGAGGCGGGCGCCTTCCGCATAGCCGAGGCCGCAGACGATGATCGCCGCCAGCATCAGCGCATCCCCCAGCGGCGCGGCGCCGACGCCTTCGCGCAGGGCGAAGCCGACCACCAGCGCGCTGCCGAGCAGCGAGAACAGCCAGAAGGCCGGGCGCGGCCGCTCGCCGCCGCGCAGCACGCCGAACAAGGCGGTGGAGAGCGGCAGCAGGCCGATGAAGACCACGGAATGGGCGGAGGTGATGTGCTGCAGAGCCAGCGCGGTGAGCAGCGGGAAGCCGACGACCACGCCGAGCGCGACGACCAGCAGCGGCACGATGTCCGCCCGCGCCGGCCGGCGCTCGCGCAGCAGCACGAGAAGGCCGAGCGCCAGCAGCCCGGCGATGCTCGCCCGCGCGGTGGTGAGGAAGACGGGATCGAAGGCGAGCACGGCGGCGCGCGTCGCCGGCAGCGAGCCGGAGAAGATCACCATGCCGGTGAAGCCGCTGATCCAGCCGCCCGTCCTGTCGCTCGTCCCGACGCTTGCGCTCACCGTCATCATTCGCTCCCTGGCCTCGAAGCGTCATGCGCCGTGCGGCGTGGACGCTCCAGAGACGGTCCCATACAGTTGACAAGAACTGTATGGGTGTCGGGGGCAGTACGCATGGCGGCGACGCGGATCGAGGCGGTGATGGCGGCTCTGCGCGGGCGGATCGGGCCGCGCGGCCTTGCCGCCGGGGCGAAGCTGCCCTCGGTGCGGGCGCAGGCGCGGGCGATGAAGGTCTCGGTCTCCACCGTGGTCGAGGCCTATGAACGGCTCGCCGCCGAGGGCGTCATTCAGGCGCGGCCCGGCTCGGGCTTCTATGTGACGGGTGTGGCGGCGTCGGCGGGACTGGCGATCCCCGGTCCGCCGCGCGAGCGCGAGGTCGACCCGCTCTGGATCTCCCGCCAGTCGCTGGAGGCCGGCGAGGCGGTGCTGAAGCCCGGCTGCGGCTGGCTGCCGGCGTCGTGGATGCATGAGGCGGGGCTGCGGCGCGCCTTGCGGAGCCTTGCCCGCGCGCAGGCGGCGACGCTGACCGACTACGCCACGCCGCTCGGTCTGCCGGCGCTGCGCGAGGTTCTGGCCCGTCGCCTCGCGGTGAGCGGCATCGAGGCGGGGCCGGAGCAGATCCTGCTCACCGAGTCCGGCACGCAGGCCATCGACCTGATCGGGCGGCTGCTGCTGGAGCCGGGCGCCACGGTGCTGGTGGACGATCCCTGCTATTTCAACTTCCACGCGCTGCTGGCGGCGCATCGGGTGAATGTGGTGGGCGTGCCCTACACGCCGAACGGGCCGGATGTGGAGGCGTTCGAGCAGGCGCTCGCCACCCATGCGCCGCGCCTCTACATCACCAATTCGGCGATCCACAATCCGACCGGCGCGGTGCTCTCCCCGGTCGTCGCCCATCGGGTGCTGAAGCTCGCCGAGCGGGCGGACCTGCTCATCGTCGAGGACGACATCTTCGCCGATTTCGAACCGACGCCGGCGCCGCGCCTCGCCGCTTTTGATGGCCTCGCGCGGGTGATCCACATTGGCAGCTTCTCCAAGACGCTCTCGGCCTCGGTGCGCTGCGGCTATATCGCGGCGCGGCCGGACTTCATCGACGCGCTGGCGGATCTGAAGATCGCCACCAGCTTCGGCGGCGGGCGGCTCGCCTCCGAACTGCTGCTCGCCGCGCTCACCGATGGCGGCTACCGCAAGCATATGGAAAGCGTGCGCGCCCGGCTTGCCGTGGCGATGGCGCGGAGCGTCGACCGGCTGGAACCGCTCGGCATCACGCCCTGGCTGGTGCCGCGCGCCGGCATGTTCCTGTGGTGCCGGCTGCCGGAGGGGCGCGACGCGGCGAGCCTCGCCCGCGCCTGCCTCAAGGAGGGTGTCGTACTCGCGCCCGGCAATGCGTTCAGCCGGGGCCAGACCGCCAGCGGCTTCCTGCGCTTCAACGTGGCGCAGACGCTGGATGAGCGCGTCTTCGCGGCGCTCGCGCGAGGGCTCAGCGACTAACCCGCCATCGCATCCAGTTCGGTGACGGCGGCGGCGAGGCGGGCGAGGTTTTCGCCCGTATAGGTGCGGTAGTCGAAATCAATGGTCGAGTGCATTTCCGAGACCATGCTCCATAAGGCCTCGCGCAGCAGCGAGGCGACCAGCATGGCCTGCAATTTCAGCATCAGTGCGTCATCCGGCGCGCGGTCGTAATAGAGGCCGAGCATGTCCGCCCGCTGGGCGGCGTCGAAGCCATTGTTCGAGGCGAGGCCGCCGAGATCGAACAGCGGCGTGTTGAAGCCGGCATAGTCCCAGTCGATCAGCCAGAGCCGCGCGCCGTCGTCGATGAAATTGGCCGGTAACAGGTCGTTATGACCGAACACGATCTCGCTCGGCCCGACCAGCGTCTCGACCCGCGCGGCCAGCGCGGCATAGGCCGGCAGGTCGTCCTTCAGCCGGTGGTCGCCGTCGCGCAGCGCGTGGAGATAGGAGCGCAGCACGTGGAAGGTCCAGAAGGCCAGCGCCGGCCCGCGCAGATGGCGGGTGACCTCTATATGGGCGCGGCGCACCAGTTCGACGACGCGCGGCAGGTTCGCCCGCACATCGGCCTCGCCATAGGTCCGGCCCTCGATGAAGTCGATGACCAGCAGCCCCGGCTCGGCATGGCGCAGGCGAGGGGAGATGCCTGCCGCCTCCGCCGCGCGGGCGGCGGCGAGCTCGTTGAAGCGCATGACATTGTGGCGGGGAATGTCGTCGCCGAGCCGCACGACGTATTTCGCCCCGTCATCCTCCACCACGAAATTGGTGTTGGTGATGCCCCCGCCGAGCGGGCGCGGCTCGACGCGGGAGCCCCAGATCGGCAAGGCGCGGATGCGGTCGGCGGCGGTGGTCATGGCGGGCTATCCGGTGGGCGAGAGAGGATGCGTGCTGGCGCCAGGCGAGGCAATCGGCGTGCCGCGCCTGAGCCACCCGAGCGCCGTCATGGCCGGGCTTGGCCCGGCCATCCACGACGTGGGCTGGTCGCCAAGCGGAAGTCGTGGATGCCTGGCCCAAGGCCGGGCATGACGTTGCTCTCTCAGCTGAAAATGCGTGCATTCTCCGGGTCGTAGAGCGCGCCGAGATGGAGCTTGGCCGGCACGCGCTCGCCGGCGACTTCCAGCTCATAGCTGCCGGTGAGCAGGAAATCATCGTCGAGCCCGCCTTCCGGCCGGCGTACATAGCCATAGCCGATGGGCAGGCCGACCGTCGGCCCGAAGCCGGCCGAGGCGAGCCAGCCCATGCGCACGCCGTCGCGGTAGATGGTCTCGCGCCCGAGCAGGATGATGGCGGGGGCCGCCACGGTGAAGCCGGCGAGGCGCTTGGTGAGCGGCTGCGCGGCCTTGGCCTCCAGCGCCTCGCGGCCGATGAAGGGCAGGCCGGAGCCGAGCTTCACCGCCCAGCCGAGCCCGGCCTCGATCGGCGAATGGTCCGGCCCGACATCCGAGCCCGAGGCCCAGTAACCCTTTTCCAGCCGCAGGCTTTCCAGCGCGCGGTAGCCGATATTGGTGATGGTGAATTCCGCCCCCGCCGCCATCAGCGCCTCATAGACGCTGGCGGTGAATTCGGTCGGCATGTGCAGCTCATAGCCGAGCTCGCCGGCATAGGTGAGGCGCAGCGCCCGCACCGGCGCGCCGGCGAGGCGGATCTCGCGCAGCGACGCATAGGGGAAGCCGGTATTCGACACATCGTCGCCGGTGAGCTTTTCCAGGAGCGCCCGGCTGTTCGGGCCGATCAGCGTCAGCACGCCATAGGCCGAGGTGATGTCGATGAGATGGGCGTCGAGTTCCTCGGGTATGTTGCGGCGGATCCAGTCGAAGTCATGGGTCGCCGCGCCGGTGCCGGCGATCAGGTAGTAGGAGGTCGGCGACAGCCGGGCGACGGTGATGTCGCATTCGATGCCGCCGCGCCGGTTCAGCATGGGCGCGTAGGTGACGGAACCCACGGGGCCCGCCACATCCGCCGCGCTGATGATCGACAGCGCCGCCTCGGCATCGCGGCCAACAGCCAGGAACTTGGCGAAGGAGCTCTGGTCGAGGATGGCGAGCGAGGCGCGGGCGGCGCGGTTCTCGCGCGCCACCGCATCCGCCCAGTTCGGCCGGCCATAGGTGTAGATGTCCTTTGCCGTTTCGCCATCCGCCGCGAACCAGTTCGGCCGCTCCCAGCCGAGCTTCTCGCCAAACACCGCGCCCTGCGCGGCCAGCCGGTCATAGAGCGGGGAGCGGCGCAGCGGGCGCCCGCTGGCGTGCTCCTCATGCGGCCAGGCAATGGTGTAGTGCTTGCCATAGGCTTCCAGCGTGCGGGCTCGCACCCAGGCGACATCCTGATGGTTGCGGCCGAAGCGGAGAATATCGACGGGGGAGAGGTCATAGGGCGGGCGGCCATCGCCGGCGATCCATTCCGCCAGCGCCTTGCCGGCGCCGCCGCCCGAGGCGATGCCGAAGGCGTTGAAGCCGGCGCCGACATAGAAGCCGGTCAGCTCCGGCGCCTGGCCGAGAATGAAATTGCCGTCCGGCGTGAAGCTCTCCGGGCCGTTGATGAGTTCCTTGACGCCCGCCGTCTCCAGCGCCGGCACGCGGCCGAGCGCCAGCTCCATGATCGGCTCGAAATGATCGAAGTTCGAGGGCAGGAGCTGGAAGTTGAAGCCCTCGGGAATGCCGCCCTCGGCCCAGGGAAGTGGGTTCGGCTCATAGCCGCCCATGACGAGGCCGCCGACCTCTTCCTTGTAATAGGTCAGCCGATCGGGATCGCGCAGGGTCGGCAGGTCCGGCGTCACGCCCTCGATCCGCTCCGTCACCATGTACTGGTGCTGCACCGAGACGAGGGGGACATTGACGCCGGCCATGGCGCCGACCTCGCGCGCCCATTGCCCGGCGCAGTTCACCACGATCTCGCAGGCGATGTCGCCGCGGGTCGTGCGCACCGTGGTGACGCGGCCCTTCTCGACCGTGAGGCCGGTGACGGTGGTGTCCTCGCAGATGGTGACGCCGTTCATCCGCGCGCCCTTGGCGAGCGAGGCGGTGATGTCGGAAGGGTTGGCCTGCCCGTCGGTCGGCAGGAAGGCGGCGCCGACGACATCGGACACATCCATCAGCGGCCAGAGCTTCTGCGCCTCCAGCGGGGTGAGCAGGTGCATCTCCAGCCCGAAGGAGCGGGCGGTGGTGGCCTGGCGCTTCACCTCGGTCCAGCGCTCTTCATTGCAGGCGAGGCGCAGGCCGCCATTCATCTTCCAGCCGGTGGCAAGGCCTGTCTCGGCCTCCAGCGTGCGGTAGAGCTTCACGCTCTCGCCGAGCAGCTGGGTGATGCCGGCATTGGAGCGCAGCTGCCCGACAAGGCCGGCGGCGTGGAAGGTGGAGCCGGAGGTGAGCTTGTGCTTCTCGACCAGCACCGTGTCGCGATAGCCCATCTTGCCGAGGTGATAGGCGGTGGAGGCACCGATGATGCCGCCACCGATGATGACGATGCGGGCCTGGATGGGGACGGCGGACATCGCGGGGCTTTCCTGCTGCGAAGGATGCCGGAAGGGTCGGGCGAGGCAGCGGGGTATGTCAACACATTTCCACACAATGCCACATGATTTGTGGGTTTGGTGGAGGTGTGTTGGTCTTCACGGCGCGGTGCAGGACGGCACGGCGCGGCGCCCGCTCCTCGTCCCCGGTCCCTTGCCCCCGTCCCTTGCCCGCGCCCCTCGTCCGTTGTCATCCCGGACGGCCAAAGGCCGATCCGGGATCGCGTGCCGCCTTGGTCACACCGTCCCCGCCCCAACGCCGTCATCCCCGGACTTGATCCGGGGATCCACGACTTGGGGCCGTGCGCGGCGAGCCAAGTCGTGGATGGCCGGGCCAAGCCCGGCCATGACGGTGTGCGGGGGATGAGAGCGTCATGCGATCCCGGCTCTCCGGCTTCGCCTGCGGCCGGGATGACGAATGGACGACCCCGCACCAAAACCCCCGCGCCGCATCGCGGCCGGGGCTCTGCGCCGTTCCCATCCGCCCGTGGAAGGGCGCGCGGGGCACCGGGGCGGACGCCAACGGCGGCCGCCTGCACCTTTGTTTTGAAAGGTGGTGCAAGCCTTCACTCAGCCAACCGACACGCCGTCCCCGGCGCCCCGCACGCGGTGTTTTCTGGCTTGCTTCGGGAGGCCCCTGGAGGAGTCAGACTTGCTATCCTCCACTGAAGGCGGCGCCCACGCGCTTGAAGGCGCGTAGCATCCCGCCCGTGAACGGCGCTACGCCGCACGGGAACACCCGACTTGGGCCGCGACGCCTCCGGGTGCGTTACTCCCGCCGACGCCGCCACCGCCCCCATCCCCCACGCCGGCCGCTCCGGACGCACCCCTCGGTGAGGACAGGTGCGGGCAGGATGACGGAGATTGGGGTGAATGTCTAGGTTTATTTTCCTAGGCAGATCTCTCGCCACGCCGGTGCGTCGGCGCCTCTGCCCATCGCCGCGCCTGTAACCGTCATCCCGGACGGCCGCAGGCCGATCCGGGATCGCGTCCTGCCCCATAGAGCGCCGTCATCCCCGGGCTTGGCCCGGGATCCACGACTTGGCCGGGCGCGACAGCGGCAAGTCGTTGATGGCCGGGTCAAGCCCGGCCATGACGTCGTTAAGGGTGGCGGCGTCGCCCCCGAGGTTGGCCACCCGTTCCGTCCCCGCGCGTCCCGCCCTCACCCCGTCATCCCCGGACTTGATCCGGGGATCCACGACTTGGGGCCGTGCGCGGCGAGCCAAGTCGTGGATGGCCGGGTCAAGCCCGGCCATGACGGTGTGCGGGGGGATGAGCGCGTCGGATGACGATCCCGTCTCTCCGGCTTCGCGGAGCCTGCCCTTGGGCTTGCCAAAGGCAAGACCCGAGGGGCCGGGATGACGACGGGTGGGGCCGGAATGACGGCAGGGCGGCAACGCGTGACGCCGGCCCCATTATGCAGCGCCATCCCGGACGGCCGAAGGCCGAGCCGGGATCGGGGGTCTTTCCTCACACCCGCTAACTTGATGCGGCGGTCCGCCGCTCACCCCCGCCCCTCCGGCAGCAGGATCGCGACCTCGGCCGCCGCGCATTGGGCGATGAAGCTGTCGGGGGGCGGCAGGTCGGTGACGATGGCGTCGACCGCGGCCAGCGGGCAGACGGTGACGGAGGCCTCGCGGCCGAACTTGCTGTGGTCGGCGATGACCCAGGTTTGCTCGGCCTGCGCCATGGCGGCGCGGGAGAATTCCGCCTCGAACAGATGGAAGTCGGCCAGCGCGCCGTCGCTGGTGATGGCGCCGACCGACAGGAGGGCGTAGCGCAGCTTGAACTGGCCGATGAAGGCGATGGCCGAGGCACCGAAGGCCGCCGCGTCCTCCCCGCCGAGCTCGCCGCCGGCCATGAAGACGCGGTTACCGTTGCGCGAGGCGAGGCGGTAGGCGATGTGGGCGGAATGGGTGACGATGGTCAGCCGCGCGCGGGCGGTCAGCGCGTCCGCGACATAGGCGGAGGTGGTGCCATTGTCGAGAAACAGGCTGTCGCCATCCTCGATCCGCGCCGCCACCAGCCGGGCGATGGCGAGCTTGGCCTCGCGGTTCACCTGCATGCGGCGCTGGAAGGGCGGCTCCTCGGCGCGCTCGGGCACCATCACCCCGCCATGGAAGCGCAGCAGCTCGCCCTCCGCGATCAGCGGCTCGATGCTGCGCCGGATGGTCTCGGTGGAGACGCCGAGCCGCACCGCCAGCTCGGTGATCGAGCAGCTGCCCGTGCCGCGCACGATCTGCATCAGCTCGCTGCGACGCTTCGCGGACATGGGCAGCTCCCGCCTGTGTGATCCTCTCACCTGAATGCCACGAAATCCCACAGCCACGCCATGAAAAGCCGAGGCTTGCGGGCGGTGTGCGCGCGGTTTTGCGGGCCCCTTGGCCGCAGGCCGCCGCTCGGTCTGTTCATGGCGAGAAAATGCGTTTCTCTTGGAGAAATATTCTTGACAGCCTCGCGGGTGGGTGCAAGCATCCTCATTGTGAGCCTGAACCGTGGCCGTGCATTCGTCCGGTGGCGGTGGCTTGTTTCCAGTGAAACTGTCCAGCGTCCTGCCGTCCGCCTCGTGGAACGAAGGTTTCCTCTGCCATGACCGCTGCCTTTCCGCGCAATTCCATTCTGAACGAGCGGCATATCGCGCTCGGCACCAAGTTTGAATCTTCCTGGAACGGGATGCCGCTGCCGCAATTCTATGCAACCGATCCTTATGAGGAAGTCGCCACGATCCGCTCCAAGGCCGGGCTGATCGATGTGTCGTCCCTCAACCTCGTCAACGTCTCCGGCCCGGAGGCCGAGGCGCTGCTCAACGCTGTGCTGACCTCGGACATCGCCAAGATGAAGCCGGGCCAGTCGGCCATCAGCAACATCGTCGACGATGAAGGCTCGCTGATCGACGACGTGCTGGTCTATCGCAACGGCCCGCAGGATTTCCGCCTGTCGCATGGCTCGGGCAAGCTGGAGGAGGTGCTGGCGCAGTTCAGCGCCGGGCGCGACGTGACGGTGGCCAATGATGGCGACACCCATGTGCTCTCGCTGCAGGGCCCGCTGGCGCTGGAGATCCTCAAGCCCTACGCCTCGATCGACCTGACGACGCTGAAGTACTTCGAGCATGCCCCCGCCATCCTGTTCGGCCGCGAGGTGACGCTGGCGCGCGGCGGCTATTCGGCCGAGCGCGGCTATGAGGTGTTCTCCAAGGCGGCCGACACCGTGTTCATCTGGGACGCGATCCTGGAAGCCGGCAAGCCTTATGGCGCCATGCCGGTGTCCTGGCAGAGCCTCGACATTGTCCGCGTCGAGGGGGCGCTGCTGTTCTTCCCCTATGACATGCCGAAGGGCGACGAGACCCCCTGGGAGGTCGGTGCCGACTGGACGGTGGATCTCGACAAGCCGGCCTTCCGTGGCAAGGAGGCGCTGATCCGCCGGAAAGCCGAGGCGCGCGTCGTGCAGCGTGGCATGGAGATCGACCATCACGAGCAGATCGAGCCCGGCGCCAAGCTGTTCAAGGACGGCGTGGAGGTCGGCTCGCTGAACTCCTCGATCTATAGCCGGCACCTCATGCGCTCCATCGCGCTGGTGCATGTGGTGCCGGAACTGGGCGCCTTCGGCACCGAGTTCGAGGTGGTCGGCCCGCAGGGCAGCTTCACCGGCCGGCTGGTGAAGACCCCGTTCTACGACCCGCTGCGCCTGCGCACCCATCCGCTCGAGGAGCGGTGAGGCTTTTTTGCAGCGTCATCCCGGACGGCCAAAGGCCGATCCGGGATCGTCGGCAGAAGGGAGAGCGATCCCGGCTCTGCGCGGCTCTTCGGCCGGGATGACGCCATGGGATGCGACAAGGCCGGAGCTCCTATGCTCCGGCCTTGTCGTTTCAGCCGGTCCGCGCCCGCTTACGCCCGCACGCGGCTCTTGGTCGGGTCGTAATGCGGGAAGGGGACGATGCTGGCCGTGATGCGCTTGGCGTGGCCGTCGAGCTTGCCAATCTCGACGCTCTCCGCTCCCGCTGCGCTGACATCGAGCCTCGCCAGCGCGATGATGTGGCCGAGCGTCGGCGAGCGGGTGGCGCTGGTGACGACGCCGACCTGCGCGCGCCCGTTGAAGATCGGGTCGCCATGGCCGACCGGCTCGTTGCTGGCGATGGCGAGGCCGACCAGCTTCTTTGAGGGATGCTCGCGCCGGCGGGCGAGCGCGGCCTTGCCGATGAAGTCGTCCTCCTTGGAGGCGGGCACGGTGAAGCCGATGCCGGCCTCGAACGGGTCGGTCTGATCGCAGAACTCATAGCCGGCAAAGGCGAGCCCGGCCTCGATGCGGACCATGTCGAGGGCGAGGAGGCCGAGCGGCTCCAGCCCATAAGGCGCGCCCGCAGTGATGATCGCGTCCCACAGCTCCGCGCCGCGGTTCGGATGGCACCAGATCTCGAAGCCGAGCTCACCGGTATAGCCGGTGCGCGAGACCATGACGGGGATATCCGCCCCGGTCTCGGAGGTCACCTTGCCGATGGTGAAGCGGAACCATTTCAGCTCATCGGCGCTCGGCTGGTGCGCGGGGGTGGTGAGGATGGCGCGCAGGATATCGCGCGATTTCGGGCCCTGAAGCGCGAGATTGTGCAGCTGGTCGGTGGAGGATTTCACCACGGCGTGGAGGCCGTGTTTCGCCGCCAGCTCCCGCAGCCAGACGCCGCAATAATCATCGCCGCAGACTAGGCGGAAATTGTTCTCGCCGAGCCGGAATACCGTGCCGTCGTCCAGCATGCCGCCATGCTCGTAGCACAGCGCGGTATAGACCACCTGCCCGACGGCGAGCTTGCGGATGTCGCGGGTGACGGCGAGTTGCACCAGCCGCTCGGCATCCGGGCCGAGGATCTCGAATTTGCGCAACGCCGACAGGTCCATCACCACGGCGCGCTCGCGGCAGGCCCAGTATTCCTCGATCGGGCCTCCGGCGTTGAAGCAGTCCGGCAGCCAGAAGCCCTTATACTCGCTGAATTTGCGCGTCAGCGCCGAGGTTCGGGCGTGGAAGGCGGTCTCGCGCGTCAGCCGCGGGGCGGAATCGGGCGTCATGCGGTGGGCGATCCCTCTGGAGAAGCTGTTGGCGCCGTCATAGACGCGCACATGGATGTCGGTCGGGTGCCAGGCATTGGAGGCGTCGATATCGTCGGCGCAGGAGGAGGAGGCGCAGACGAGATCGGTGAGCGCGCGCAGCAGCACATAGTCGCCCGGCCGCGACCAGGGCTCGTCCATGCCGATGCGGTCGCCCGGCGAGACGAAGGTGTTGTAGAAGAAATTGACCGCCGGCCAGCCCATTTTCGGCGCGATGCCATAGGGCGCGAGCGCGCGGTTGAAATTGTCCGTGCAGTTGTCGTGCCCGGGATAGCCCATATCGTCGTAATATTTGGCGTTGCAGGCCAGCATGAAGGTGTCGTGCCGGCCGACCGTGTCGCGGATCACCTCGACCAGAGTGGTCTGGTCCTCGTCGAAATATTTCGAGTGCAGGCCGGGGCCGGGGCTGGCCGAGCCCATCAGCGTGCGGGTGGTGGTCGGGTCCAGCCCCTTCTCGCGGCCGGCGCGAAGCTTGGCGGCGTCGAAGGCGAGGAAATCCGAGCATTGCTGCCCGTCCACGTCGATGATCTGGATGTAGTCGCCGGCCTTCACCTCATAGGCGCTGGCCGAGGCGGCGCGGATGCGCAGATCGAGCGTGGGTTCCGCGAGCGGCGGGGGCACCGTGCCGCTGGAGGGCGCGGCGGGCTCGATCTCGACGATCAGGTCGGTCGGCGCGTCCTGCGCGGCCGGGTCCATCGGCCCGCCCGGCGCGATAAGCACGCAGCGCAGAGGAGCGGGGGCGGTGAGGCTGACCGCGCTGCCCGGCGCGGCATGCGCGCCGAAGAGGGAGAACGCCGCCGCGCCGGCGCCGAGAACGGCGCGGGCTGATTCCGGCAGCGTCTCCGCCAGCGTCGCCGCCAACGTCTCGGGCGCGGGGGTGAGATCGCCGAGCGGGCCATCCAGTCCCGCGACGACGAGGAGGCCGGGCTGGCCACCCTCGGGGTCGAGAATATGGGCGCGGTCGCCGGGCTTCAGCTCGAAGCTGATGAAGCCGCCTCCTTGTGCCACATGGCGCAGCCGCGCGGGATTGATCCGCCGCGCCGCCGTGCCGGCCGACCCCGGCGGGATGTTGCCGAGCTGGATGTTCATGGCGTTTCCTCCCGCGGGGCGACGTCGGCCTATTCGGCCGCCACCGCCGGTGGATTGATGAAGGCCTCGAAGGAATCATCCAGCGCTTCCAGCCACTTGGTGTGGTGCGGCGGCGCCTGGTTGCCGGTCATGATCGAGGTGTAGGAATTGTCCCGGTAGCCCATGATGTCACGCTCCTTGTCGTGCTCCCACACCTTGAACAGGGCGGCGGCAGCGTCGAGGTCAAACATCGGGTAGTCGGTGGCCGGGATCAGCTCCTTCATATAGTCGGTCTGGAAGTCGATGGCGTCGAAGGCGGTCTCAATGGTGCCTTCCTTCGCCAGCCAGCGGGCGATGTCGGCGGCGATGTCGGCATCCGAGGGCAGGGTGATGCGGCCGAGGATGATGTCGCGCACATACCAGGCCTGCGCGTCGAACATGTTGAACGTGTAGTACTGGTCCTGCATGCCGAGATAGAACAGCTTGTGGTTCGTCTCCCACATCACGCCCTTGTAGAGATCGGGCGGGTTCATGCGGTTGGCGCTCTTCAGTCGCATCTCGTCCGGCAGGAACGGGTAGTGGTGCAGATAGCCGGTGCACAGGATCACCGCATCGACGTCCGTGCTGGTGCCGTCGATGAAATGCGCCGTGCGGCCGTCGAACTTCTCCAGCAGCGGCTTCTCGGTGAAGCAGCTCGGCCATTTGAAGTTGGAGCGGCGGGTGCGGTAGCTGAAGGTGATCGACTTGGCGCCGTATTTGTAGCACTGGCTGGCAATGTCCTCGGCCGAATAGGACGAGCCGACGACCAAGAGATCCTTGCCGACGAACTCGTCGGCGGCGCGGAAGTCATGGGCGTGCATGACGCGGCCGGGGAACATCTCGATGCCCGGAAAATGCGGCACGTTCGGCGTCGAGAAATGGCCGCTGGCGACCACGACATAATCGAACACCTCGGAATAGAGGTGGTCCGTCACATGGTCCTTCACCGTGAGGGTGAACTTGCCGGTCTCGTCGGAGTAATCGACCCAGCGCACCGGCGAGTTGAAGCGCACGCTCGGCTTCAGCCCGGCCTTCTCGACCCGGCCCATGATGTAGTCATGCAGCACGGCGCGCGGCGGGTAGGAGGGGATCGGCCGGCCGAAATGCTCCTCGAAGCTGTAGTCGGAGAATTCCAGGCATTCCTTCGGGCCGTTCGACCAGAGATAGCGGTACATCGAGCCGTGGACCGGCTCGCCATACTGGTCGAGCCCGGTGCGCCAGGTATAGTTCCAGATGCCGCCCCAGTCGGACTGCTTCTCGAAGCAGACGAATTCGGGCACTTCCGCCCCCTTCTTCTGCGCGGACTGGAAGGCTCGAAGCATGGCCATGCCCGACGGGCCGGCACCGATAATGGCGACGCGGATGCTCATGTGCGTGTTCCCGTTGTCCTGGTCGACACTGGTCTCTGGACGGTTCTCTGGAGGTGCCGGTTGACCCGTCCTTAGGGCGGCGGGCCTTTTGCCGGTCTTTGTGCAAAGCCTCGCTGATATTTCTTTCTTGTCAATATAGTTTCCTGATGAGAATTTGGCGGGCGTCGCGCCGCCGCGATCATCAGCGCGCCTAAACAATGAGCAGGCGCGCTCCTTGACGGCCAAAGTTTCCTGAGAAACACTTCTGTTTATCGCAAGGAAACTTTTTGCCTCCCGTTTGAGGCATGTTCCGGGCGAGCATCCTTCGTGCCAATCGGCTCGCGAGACCGCTCCCATGCTGATTTCCAACATCAAGAGCCGGCCCGTTTATGAGCGCCTGGCGATTGACGGTGCCGGGCGCCGCCATCTGGTGCTGAGCGACGCGCCGCGCCCGCTCGGCGCGGTGATCGACGGCAGCGAGAGCGCCGGCGCGCCGCTGGCCTATTGGGTGGTGGCCGGCACCTCCGCCGTCGACGGCCAGCCGCAGGCGGGCGCTGCCGGCAATGCGACGGAGGTCGAGACCCGCGCCTTCCGCGCCGCCGCCCATCTGTTCGACCGGCTCACCCATCGGCTCGGGCAGGAGACGGTGGGCCTGCGGCTCTACGCGGTGGGCGAGGAGGGCTTCATCTGGGAAGTCGCGAAGCTCGCCCGCGCCGCCGGGCTGGAAACCGAGGAATGCCGCACCGCCCATGCCGGCTCGCTGCGCCGCCGGGTGTTCTGCGTCCATTGCAAGACCATCACCGAGGGCGTGACCACCAGCCTCGCCGCCTGCGCCGGCTGCGGCGCGCAGCTCGTGGTGCGCGACCATTTCTCCCGGACCCATGCCGCCTTCATGGGCGTGCAGGCCGATGCCGAGGCGCCGGGCGACCTGCCCCCGGTGGAGGAGCTGTTTCCATGACCGCCACGCCCAAAGGACCGACCATCGCCCTGCGGGTGGCGGCCGTCACCCCGCTCTCGCCGACGCTGAAGGCCTTCACCTTCGTGCCCGCCGCTGGCGGCCTCGTGCCGCCCTCAGGGCCGGGCGCGCATCTGCGCCTGTTCCTGCGCGACGGCGGCAAGCTCCACAAGAACGCCTATTCGCTGATCGCCAACCCGGCCGATCGCAGCCATCTGTCGATCATCGTGCGCCGCGTCGCCGCCTCGAAGGGCGGTTCGGCCTTCCTGCATGAGCAGCTGGGCGAGGGCGATGTGATCGAGGCGGGGCTGCCGGCCAACCTGTTCCCGGTGACCCGCACCGCGCGCCGCCATCTCATGGTCAGCGGCGGCATCGGGGTGACGCCCTTCCTCGCCTATATCGCGGCCTTCGCGGCGGAGGGCACGCCCTGGGAACTGCATCATTTCTGCCGGCCGGATGAGCGTGAGGTGTTCGCCGCGCTGCTCGCCCCTTATGCCGGGGGCAGTCTCCACATCCATTGCGACGGCACGCTGGACGGGCTCGACGCGGCGCTGCGGCGCCAGCCGCTCGGCACGCATCTTTATACCTGCGGGCCGGAAAGCCTGATGGGCGCGGTCTTGGGGCAGGCGCAGGCGCTTGGCTGGCCCAAGGTGCGGCTGCATTCGGAATCCTTCGGCGGGGCGGTGGCGGGCGGCGCGCCCTTCATCGCCGTGCTGAAGCGTTCCGGCATCGAGGTCGCGGTGGATGCCGAGACCGGGCTGCTCGACGCCATCGAGGCGGCGGGCGTCGAGGCGCCGTGCCTGTGCCGGGGCGGGGCCTGCGGCCAGTGCCTCATTGAGGTGGCCGACGGCGTGCCGGAGCATCGCGACCATTTCCTCGACGCGGAGGAGCGCGCCTCCAACCGCTTCATCATGACCTGCGTGTCGCGTTCGCGAACGCCGCGCCTCGTCCTCGACCTCTGACGGCAACGGAGACCCGCCATGAACATTCCGTTCAAGCCGAACGAGACCTTCCGGGACGATTACAGCTACGCCAATTCGGACGCGGCGGTGCTGCGCTTCCCGTTCCCGTTCCCCGAGGACACTTACATGTACTCGGTGAATATCGAGCCGCATGTGCCGGGCGGGCCGACCCCGGCCTTCGACAACCCGTTCGATGTCGACGAGCACTATGTCGCCGAATGCCGCGAGCGGGCGAAGGTGCTGGAGCAGGATCCCAGCCGCTGCAAGGTGCTGCCGCACATGATGGCGGCGGAATGGGACACGCTGGAGCTCATCATGGAGAGCTTCGCGGCATCCTATCCCGAGCACTTCACCCTGACCCGCGAGGGCACCAGCTGGACCTGGGAGAACCGCCCGCTCGGCATCCGCGACAGCTTCACCTTCGGTGACGCCTCCACCCTTCCGCTGCCGCCTTTCGAGTACATCACCCGGCAGGCGCAGGGCGACTTCACCCTGCAGGACCAGCGCGAGGACAATCTGTTCATCGATGGCGGCATGGTGACGACGCAGGCCGACTGGTCGATGGACTTCAATGTCGGCATGACCTTCCACCAATGGCACGGGCCGGTGCCGCTGGCGCATGAGAAGGGCGTGTTCGACCGCGCGCTGAAATTCCTGCTGCGGCTCCAGTTCGGCGCGCCGGTGCGCCGGCTTAACTGGACGATGACGGTCAATCCGCGGCTCGACACCAGCCCGGAGAACTACCCGCAATGGGGCCCGGACCGCACCACGCTGACGCCCGACAACGTCGCCCGCAAGCTGCATCTGCGGGTGGAGTTGCAGACGCTGTTCCGGCTGCCGCGCTCCAATGCCATTCTTTTCGGCATCCGCTGCTACCTGTGCAGCATCGAGGATCTCGCCCGCGTCGAGCTGTGGGGCAAGCGCCTGCACCGCGTGCTGCGCGACCTGCATCCCGACATCGCCGACTATAAGGGCACGACGCGCTACCGCGAGATGGCGGTGGCCTATCTCGCGCCCTTCGACGACGGTGCCGCGCTGCCCACGGGTACGGCGCCGCGCCAGTCCATCCTGACGCCTCGGGGCTGAGCCTTCATGCGGATGCCCCTGCGGAGCATGACCCGGCCGCCGGCCGCGCCGGAGGGCGAGGTTCGGGTGGACGAGACCGTTGCCGTTATCAACGCCGCGATCGCGGCGGCGGCGCCCGCGTCCCCGGCGGCGCCGTCGAGCGAGCCGCGCGTCGCCAACCTCACCGTCGAGCAGGCCATCGGTGCGCAGATCCGCCAGCACCGCAAGCGGCTCGACATCACCAGCGCCGAGCTCGCCGCCACCGCCCGGATCTCGCCCGGCATGATCTCGAAGATCGAGAACGGGCAGATCTCCTCCTCGCTGGCGACGCTGACCGCCATCGCCAGCGCGCTGAACGTACCCATCGCCTCATTGTTCGCCGGCTATGACGACCGGCGCGACTGCTCCTTCGTCAAGGCCGGGCAGGGCGCGGCGACCGAGCGGCGCGGCACCAAGGCCGGGCACATCTATGAGCTGCTGGCGCAATCGCTGGGCACCGATGTGGCGATGGAGCCCTTCCTCATCACCTTGCCGGAGGGCGCCGCGCCATATTCGGCCTTCCGCCATAGCGGGGTGGAACTGATCTACATGCTCACCGGCTCGGTCGGCTACCGCCACGCCGACAAGCTCTATCACCTGGAGCCGGGCGACACGCTCTACTTCGACGCCTCCGTGCAGCACGGGCCGGAGGAACTCTATGCGCTGCCGATGAGCTACCTGTCGATCATCGTCTACCCGAAGGAGTGAGCGCCGGGGCGCCTGCCCGCACCCGGCCCGCCTGGGTGGCCCGCAATTTGCCTCTCAAGAAAGAGATGTTCCTCTAAGGACACTTTGACGACGAAAGACCGTCTCCACGAACGATCCTTTGACGACGCGTTGCCTCCAAAAATCCATCCGAGGGAATAAGCACGATGCGCGTTCACCGTCTTCTCAAGGCCGCTATCCTGGGCGGCATGCTGGCCGCCTCCAGCCTCACCGCTCCGCTGGTCGCCCAGGCGCAGGAATCCAAGGATCCGATCATCATCGCCCTGCATGACTGGACCGGGCAGCACATCACCTCGCACATCGCCGGTGAGCTGCTGAAGGCCAAGGGCTACAAGGTCGACTACGTCACCATCGACTATCTCACCGGCCTCACCGCCATGGAGAATGGCGACGTGACGGTGATGACCGAGCTGTGGGCGACCACGGCCGGCGACGCGATGAAGGCGTCGGACGCCACCGGCAAGACCGAGAATCTCGGCCCGCTCGGCCCGGCGGCCAAGGAAGAGTGGTGGTATCCGCTCTACATGAAGGAGAAGTGCCCCGGCTTGCCGGACTGGAAGGCGCTGCTGAAGTGCGGCGAGGCCTTCTCCGCGCCGGAAACCGCGCCCAAGGGCCGCTATCTCGGCATGGAAGCGACCTGGGGCGGGCATGACCCCGAGCGGATCGAGGCGCTGGGCCTGCCTTTCGTGGCGGTCGATGCCGGCACGGAATCGGCGATGTTCGCCGAGCTGAAGTCGGCCTATGAGCGCAAGGCGCCGATCATGCTGTGGGTTTACTCGCCGCACTGGGTGCCCTCCGTCTTCGAGGGCGAGTGGGTGCAGTTCCCCGAATATACCGCCGCCTGCTACACCGACCCGAAATGGGGCATCAATCCCGACAAGGCGTTCGACTGCGGCAAGCCGCATGGCGACATCTTCAAATACACCTCCGCCGAGACCAAGAAGAAGTGGCCCGGCGCCTATGCCGTGCTGAAGAAGCTGAAGGTCGACGGGCCGGAGCTGAACCTCATGGTCAAGGAAGTCGACGTCGACGGCAAGCCGCTCGACGAGGTGGTCGCTGCCTATGTGACCAAGCACAAGGCCGAATACTGATCCCGGCCGATCGGACCCGGCCGGCACAGCGCCGGCCGGCCTGAGCGCGGATGCCGCCGCCCGCGAGCGGCGGCATCGACCCCGCCGTACCGACCACAGATGAGGGCCCCATGGCCATGGTTTCGCTCGCCCAGGGGGCGCCCGCCCAAGGTTCAGCCCCGCAGGCGCCGGCACTCCCGACCGGCAAGGCCCGGCTCGCGGCCGATGCGCCGCCCGCCCTGGTCTGCCGTAATCTGTGGAAGGTGTATGGCGCCAACGCCGAGACCTTCCTGCGCGAAAACCCGGAAGCGACGCCCGCCGAAATGCGCGCCGCCGGCCTGTTCGCCGCCGTGCGCGACGCGACGCTGGAAATCCGCCAGGGCGAGATCTTCATCATCATGGGCCTGTCCGGCTCGGGCAAATCCACCATCGTGCGCTGCCTCTCGCGCCTCGTGGAGCCCACCGCCGGCGTGGTCTTCTACGAGCACCAGAACCTCCTGCGCATGAGCCCGGACGAGCTGATCCAGCTGCGCCGGCATAAAATGGGCATGGTGTTCCAGAACTTCGCCCTGCTGCCCAACCGCACCGTGCTCGGCAATGTCGCCTTCCCGCTGGAAGTGCAGGGCGTGGGCAAGGAGGAGCGCGAGGAGCGCGCCCGCAAGGTGATCGACCTCGTCGGCCTCACCGAGCGCGCCGGGCACTACCCGCGCGAGCTGTCCGGCGGCCAGCAGCAGCGCGTTGGCATTGCCCGCTCGCTCGCCGCCGAGCCGGCGCTGTGGTTCCTCGACGAGCCGTTCTCCGCGCTCGATCCGCTGATCCGCCACGAGATGCAGAACGAGTTCCTGCGCCTGCAGCGCATGCTTTCCAAGACCATCGTCTTCATCACCCATGATTTCGACGAGGCCATCCGCCTCGGCGACCGCATCGCCATCATGAAGGACGGCGTCATCATTCAGGTTGGCACGCCCGAGGAACTGGTGCTGAAGCCGGCCTCCGACTATGTCGCCGCCTTCACCCGCCATGTCGCCCGCGCCAAGGTGCTGACCGCTGGCGGCGTCTGCGTGCCGGTGACGCCCGGCGAGCCGCTCGGCCCGGTGGTGCCCGCGCAGGCGCTGCTGGCCGAGGTGGCGGCGACGGTGCTTGCCGCCGACGCCCCGGCCGCCGTGGTCGACGCCGACGGCGCGCTGCTCGGTAAGCTGGACCGGGCGAGCCTCATCGCCGATCTCGTCGGGAGCAGCCAGTGAGCGAGGTCGCGCTGCCGCAGAGCCGGGCGCTGGCCCGCATCCCCACCGGCTGGATCGTTGCCGGTCTGGTCGCGCTCGCCGTGCTGGTGCCCTATGCGGCGCCACAGACCTTCGCCTGGGCCAAGGCCTACCCGGCGGCGTGGATCGTGCCGGTGAGCGACTGGCTGAAGGCCTTCCTCTACTGGCTGGCGCGCGACCTCTCCTTCGGCCTGTTCACCTTCAAGGAGATGACCCGCTTCATCTCCGGCCTGTTCGGCTATGCGCTCGCCGTGCCCAAGGCGCTGCTCTCCACCGGCATCACCTTCGGCGACGAGGCCGGCGCGCTGCATATTCCCCGCCTCTCCTGGGCCGGGCTGATCGTCGCCGTCACGGTGTGGAGCTATCTGCTGGGCGGGCTGCGCCTCGCCATCCTCGGCTTTGTCGGCTTCACCTACATTCTGGTCTTCGGCCAGTGGGACAGCGCCATGGTGACGCTGTCGCAGGTGCTGCTCGCCGTGCTCTGCGGCGTCGCCGGCGGCATCGGGCTCGGCATCCTCGCCTACCGCGTGCCGCGGCTGGAGAGCGCGGTGGTCGCCGCGCTCGACTTCATGCAGACCGTGCCGACCTTCGCCTATCTCGTGCCGCTGGTCTTCCTGGTCGGCGTCGGCCCGGTCTCCGGCATGCTGGCGACCATCCTCTACGCCATGCCGCCCATGGTGCGCGTGACCATGATGGCGCTGAAGCGCGTGCCGCCGGAGCTGGACGAACTCGCGCGCATGACCGGCTGCCAGCCGCGCCAGGTGCTGTGGAAGGTGCTGGTGCCCTCCGCCCGCGACGACCTGCTGGTCGGCGTCAACCAGGTCATCATGCTCACGCTGAACATGATCATCATCGCCGCCATGATCGGCGCCGGCGGCCTCGGCTTCGACGTGCTGAACGCGCTGCGTCAGGCCAACGGCCTCGGCAAGGGGCTAGAGGCGGGCCTCGCCGTGGTGGCGCTCGCCATCGTGCTCGACCGGATGAGCCGCGCGCTGGTGGAGCTGCGCCCGGTGCATGGCGCCGCCGCCACCCGCCGGCGCCAGCTCTTCTGGGCCGGCCTTGCCGCGCTGATCGCCTTCACCGTGCTCTCCCTCGCCTTTCCCGCGCTTGAGGCGCTGCCGGCCGAGTACCGGATCTCCACCGGCTCGATGTGGTCGGATGTGGTGAGCTGGGTGAACGTCAACCTGTTCTCCACCGCCGACGCGCTGCGCACCTTCCTGCTGCTCTACATCCTCGTGCCGGTGAAGACCTTCCTGATCGGCTTCCCGTGGATCGGCCTGCTGGCGGTGGTCGGCGGCGGGGCGTGGGCGCTGGGCGGCTGGCGCTTCGGTCTCGGCATGGCGGCGCTCATGGCCTTCATCCCGATGGCGGGCCTGTGGGAGCGCGGCATGACGACGATCTATCTGTGCTCGATTTCCGTCATCATCGCCACGCTGATCGGCCTGCCGCTCGGCTTCCTCGGCAGCCGCTCGGAGCGCATGCACCATTTCCTCGGGGCGATGTGCGACACGCTGCAGACGCTGCCTTCCTTCGTCTATCTGCTGCCGGTGGTGATGCTGTTCCGCATCGGCGACGTCTCGGCGCTGGTGGCGATCGTGCTCTACGCCATGGTGCCGGCGATCCGCTTCACCGACCATGGCCTGCGCCGCGTGCCGCCGAGCCTGCAGGAGGCCGGCACCATGGCCGGCTGCACCGGCGCCCAGCGCCTCGCCAAGGTCGAGCTGCCCTATGCGCTGCCGGAGATCATGCTGGGGGTGAACCAGGTGATCATGATGGCGCTGTCCATGCTGGTGGTATCGTCCTTCGTCGGCACCAATGATCTCGGTAAGCAGATCCAGGTGGCCATCTCGCAGGCCGATCCCGGCAAGGGGCTCTCCGCCGGCCTCGCCATCGCCTTTCTCGGCATCATCGCCGACCGCATGATCGGCCGCTGGGTCGCCAATCGCCGCGCCCGTCTGGGGTGACCGACGGGCGGTGCGGGTCTCCGCTGGAACCGGGACAGACGGTCGTCGGACATCTATGAAAAGATGTCCTTGCTGATTTTTGCATGGACGCCCCAGTTTCCGTCGGCCACCTGGGTCACGCCGAAATCCACCGCGACCGACATCAGCGAGATCGCCTCGTCCTCGTCGAGACCATAGCGTTCCATCAGGAACTTGCGGGCGGCACGGAAGGCGCTGCGCAGGGCGCGGCTCAGCGAGGAGCGCTTGAAAACCTCGGACTGGGCGTTGCGCCCGAGCTCGCGCAGGTAGTTCGTATAGCTGAAGCCATGCAGCAGCCAGGCGTCGGGCGTCTCGATCAGCGGGGCGCCGAGCCCGTTCAGGAAGGATTTCTCGGTCTCCCCGCGCTTGTGCAGCACGAGGCGGACCTCGCCGGTCAGCGAGCATTCCAGCGCCGTGCCGCTGATCTCGCCGTCGCCCTGGGCGAGATGGGGGTCGCCAATGGACAGCAGAGCGCCGGGCACAGCCACGGGCAGATAGACGGAGGAACCCTTGCCGGCGCGCCAATTGTCGATATTGCCGCCGAAATAGCCGGGCGGCACCGAATCCACCATGTCGCTCTCGCGGGGAGCCACCGCGATGAAACCGAAATGCGGGCGGACGGGAATTCGCACGCCCGTCAGCACCTTCTCGCGCTTCTCGATCCGGCTGTGATCGACGGGGACGCCGGGATAGTCGATGGTTTCGTGCACCACGCCGAACGGGTCGATCTGCGGGGCCCAGCGGAAGGAATAGACCGCCTCTGCGAACCCGCTCTCGCCAGCGGCATCGGTGCGGTAGATGGTGATGACCTCGCGCTTGCGCGGCTCGTCCAGAACATCGTCATGGTGAAAGCCCCACGCCGCCGCCGCGTTGGAGCCAAACGCATAGCCGGCATAGGCCGGGTTTGCGCTCGGGCGGGGCTTCAGGTCGAGAATCTCCACCTCCAGCACGTCGCCCGGCTCGGCGCCGTGAACGAAGATCGGGCCGGTGCAGATATGCACGCCGAAGCCCTCGCCGGCGCCACGTCCGAAAATGGAGGCGTTGACCGGCCCGGCGCCGCGACGGTCGACGGCCTTGTAGTCGGCGGTCCAGCGAAACACGCTCTCCGCGCCGGGATCGCCCGCGATCATGCGCTCATGATCGTCATAGGCGTGCTGCGTCAGGGTCTCGATGGTCACCTGCGCGCCGGAGCGCACGCGCAGGGCGGGGGGAATGGTGCGCGAGAGATAGCCCCAATGCACCGTATCGCGCGACACAGGCAGGTGATGATGACCGGGCTCGACGAGCTCGCGCGGGCGCACCGGTGCCGGAAGGTCCGGGGCATCGGCGCCGATGGCCGCCGCCGGCGCGGGACGGACAGGGCGTGAGCCGGAATGCATGGGGCGGCCCCGCGTCCACCGGGTTTCCACCGTCGCGCCGGAGGACTTGCGGTAGTCGCGCGGTGAGATGCCATAGGCCGCGCTGAACACACGGCTGAAATGCGCCTGATCCGCGAAGCCCCAGCGGAAGCCGATCTCGGCGATGGAGCGGTCCGCATGCTGGGGGTTCACCAGGTCGAGCCGGCACTGCTCCAGCCGGCGGTGACGCACATGATCGGAGAAGGAGCGGTCCTGCCCCTCGAACAGCCGCTGGATATAGCGGGCGGACAGGCCTTCCGCGCTGGCGATATCGTTCACCGTCAGCTCCGGTTCACGCAGGCGCGCCTCGATCTGGGCGCAGATGCGGGCGAAATGCGCGGCCTGCACCTGGGTCGCGTTATCCTCCTCTGGCCGCGCCTCCGCCAGCAGCGCGGAAAGGACGAGTTCGGTGATCGCCGGCTCCGCGGCCATCACGTCGCCATCCTCCATCACCGCGAAATGCGCGGCCAGCGCCCGCATCAGCGGCCGGGCGACGGCCGCCGAAACGGTCTCGCCGAGCACCAGCGTCGGCACGGTCGCGGCGCGACCAAACCGGCCCACCAGCCGCTCGCGGGGCAGACACAGCAGCAGGAGCTCGAAATCGTTGCGGAACTGGACCGAAAAGGGCATGGCCGGGTCGCACACCCAGAGGTCGCCATCGGCGAATTCGGCGGCGCGTCGGCCGGAGTCGGTGAGGTGACCGCGCCCATAGGTCACGAAGCCGATGAGAATCGCCGCCTCGCTCCCCTGCGGCTCCCGTGACTTCGGCGAGGCCTTGGCCACGGCCGCCAGATTCTGCGCGCTGGAGCGCAGCAGGGCAAAGGTCGCCTGCGTGGGCGAGCGCTTGATCGAAACTTCGCCGAAATGGAAGGCGTCGGCATGGGTACGTTGCGCGGCGAGACCCAGCGAGGCCAGCGTCTCGCGCCATGCCGCCTCCTGCTTGGAGGCCGGAAAGGCGTTGATCGAGATGGGAACGGCTCGGTTCATGGCAGCGAAACTCATGGGCGAAGGAATGGCGCAGGCGGCGCCCGATCTCCAGTGAAGCACTTTGACGAATGGCGCACAAAAACTTGTCGCGGTGCGAGGCGCCGGCGGTGCACAAATCCTCGTCAACTTGAATTAAATATCTGAATTATATCGATATTTATGAACATCGGGGCTGTGCTACCTCCGCCTCTTCTGTGCACTTGCCTCTTTAGGGGCATTGCCGATGCCGCGCCGCAGCGGCTTAGTGGCGCCCGATCACGGCGCCGCATGTGGCGCCATCCGGACAAGGGGAACAACAATGGATCGTCGTGGATTCCTGGGCGCCGGTCTGGCGGGTACGGCCGCCGTCGCCACCATTGCCGCGCCGCATGTCGCGCGCGCCCAGCAGAGCTTCAGCTGGAAGATGACTAACGCCTATGGTCCGGGGGCGCCCTTCTATGTCACCGGGCCCGGCAGCCCGACCTATTTCTGCGATCTGGTCGGCAAGATGTCCGGCGGGCGGCTCACCATCCAGCATTTCGCCGCCGGCGAGCTGATCCCGGCGCTGGAAGGCTTCGACGCCGTCTCCTCCGGTACGGTCGAGATGAACGCCGCCAACTCCTATTTCTGGGCCGGCAAGGTGCCGGCCGCGCAGTTCTTCACCTGCGTGCCGTTCGGCCTGAACTTTCAGGGCCAGAACGCCTGGATCTATCACGGCGGCGGCCTCGCCCTGTGGGAGGAGCTCTACGCGCCGTTCAACCTCGTGCCGATGCCGCTCGGCAATACCGGCGTGCAGATGTCCGGCTGGTTCCGCAAGCCGATCGAGAAGGTCGAGGATTTCAAGGGCCTGAAGATGCGCATCCCCGGCCTTGCCGGGAAGGTCTATGCGCAGCTCGGCGTCGATGTGAAGCTGCTGCCCGGCGGCGAAATCTTCCCGGCGCTGGAGCGCGGCGTGATCGACGCGGCCGAGTTTGTCGGCCCCTATCAGGATCGCCGCCTCGGCCTGCAGAAGGCGGCCAAGTACTATTACACCACCGGGTGGCACGAGCCGAACAACGTCACCGAACTGGTCATCAACAAGGCCGCCTGGGAAAGCCTGCCGGACGACCTGAAGGAAATCGTGCGCGCCGCCGCCATGGCCTGCAATGTGCTGAGCCACACCTGGTGCGAAGCGGTGAACGGCGAGGCGATGACCGACCTCGTGAAGAACCAGGGCGTGATCGCCGGACCGCTCCCGGCCGATGTGGTCGCCAAGCTGCGCGAGGTTACCAAGACCACGCTCGACGGCATGGCCGCTGCCGATCCGAAGGTGAAGAAGGTCTACGACTCCTTCAGCAAGTTCGCGGCCGAGCACAGCCAGTGGGCCGGGCTCTCGGAGGCCGTGTATCAGACGCAGATCCGCAAGGGCTCATGAGTTCGGATTCATGACCTCAATGCTCGAAAAATGCGCCCGTGGCCTCGACGTGATCGTCGAGGCCTGTGGCTGGGTCGCGGCATGGACGGGCTTCGCGCTCGTCCTCGTCATGGCCGGCAATGTGCTGATGCGCTACGCCTTCAACACCGGCTCGGTGGCCATGCAGGAGTTGGAGTGGCACCTGATGTCGCCGCTCACCCTGCTCTGCATCGCCTACACCATCAAACATGAAGGCCATGTGCGGGTGGACATCCTGTTCGCCCGGCTGCCCCCGCGCGTGCAGCAGGGGATCGACCTGTTCTCGGCCCTCGCGGTCGTGGCGCTCTCGGTCATCATCATCCTTCTGTCCTGGCGCTATGTGGCCCAGTCCTACCGGATCAGCGAGGGCTCGCCCGACCCCGGCGGTCTGCCCTACCGCTTCATCCTCAAGGCGATGATTCCCGCGGGTTTCGCGCTGCTGCTGCTGCAGAGCCTGTCGGCCACGGCCCGCGCGCTTGCCGCCCTTCTTTCCCCGGTCCGCATTCCACCGGCGCAGCCGCCGGAGCAGGTTTCCGCCAATGCCCTATAATGAGATTTTGGCGATCGCCTGCATCGCGTCTTTCTTCGTCATGCTGTTCGTCGGTGTGCCGGTGGCGCTCACCCTGGCGATCAGTGGCTTCTTTTTCGGCTGGCTCGGCTTTGGCACCACGCTGTTCAGCCTGCTGCCGGCGCGTATCTATGGTGTCACGGCCAACTACACGCTGATCGCCATCCCGCTTTTCGTCTTCATGGGCGTGATGCTGGAGAAGTCGCGCCTCGCCGATGAACTGATGGAGGTGATCGGCCATCTCTCCGGCAGCCTGCGCGGCGGCATGGGGCTCGGCATCATCCTGGTCGGCATGATGATGGGCGCGACCACCGGCATTGTCGGCGCCACCATCGTGACGCTCGGCTTGCTGACCCTGCCGACGCTGCTGCGGCGCGGCTATGACAAGAGCCTGTCCTGCGGGGCGATCTGCGCGTCGGGCACGCTCGGCCAGCTGATCCCGCCCTCGACCATCCTGATCCTGCTCGCAGACATTCTCGGCGAGTCGGTGGGCACGCTGTTCGCGGCCGCGCTGATGCCCGGTTTGCTGCTCACCGGCATTTTCTGCGCCTACATGCTCGCCGTCGGCATCTTCTGGCCGGAAAAGGTGCCGGCCATTCCGCTCGAGGAGCGGCGGGCCATGCCGCGCAAGGAGCTGTGGCTGAAGGCGCTGAAGGTCGGCCTGCCGCCGATCGGTCTGGTGCTGGCCGTGCTCGGCTCGATCATTGGCGGCATCGCCGCGCCGACGGAAGCCGCCAGCATGGGCGCGCTCGGCTCCATCCTCGTCGCCGCGGTCGCCGGCCGGTTCACGCTGAAGACGCTGGTGGACACGGTGCAATCGACCGCACGCATCACCGCCATGATGTTCTTCGTGCTGATCTGCTCGCAGGTCTTCGCCCTCTCCTTCCGCGGACTTGGCGGCGAGCGACTGGTGCATGATGCCTTCGCGCTGGTGCCCGGCGGGACGGACGGCATCCTGATCTTCATGCTGCTCATCATCTTCGTGCTCGGCTTCTTCATCGAGTGGATCGAGATCAGCTACATCGTGGTGCCGATGTTCCTGCCGCTGATGCAGCACGCCGGCGTGGATCTCGTCTGGGCGGCGGCGCTGATCGCCACCGTGCTTCAGACCTCGTTCCTGACGCCTCCCTTCGGCTGGGCGCTGTTCTACCTGCGCGGCGTCGCCCCGCCCGAGGTGCGCACCGCCGACATCTACCGTGGCGTCCTGCCCTTCATCGGGCTGCAGCTGATCGCGGTCGCCCTCGTCTTCACCTTCCCCGCGGTGGCCACCTGGCTGCCCAAGGCGATCGGCTGGTAAAGGGCGCGTGACATGCTGAACACGGTTCGTGCCCGCCGGGGCATGGTGACCTCGCCGCACCATCTGGCGAGCGAGGCGGGGCTGCGCGTGCTGCGCGAAGGCGGCAATGCGGTCGAGGCCACGGTAGCCATGGCCGCCGCCCTGGCAGTGGTCTACCCGCACATGACGGCGATTGGCGGCGATGGCTTCTGGCTTATTGGCGCATCGGGTGAAACGCCGGTCGGCATTGATGCCTGTAGCCGCGCCGCCGGTGCGGCGACGCCGCAGCTTTATGCGCAGGCGGGGCTGACGGCGATCCCGCAGCGCGGACCGCTGGCCGCCAACACGACCGCCGGCACCGTCGGCGGCTGGGGCGAGGCGTTGCGGGTGAGCGGCGAGCGCGGCGGGCGGCTGCCGCTGTCACGCCTTCTGGAGGACGCGGTCTGGCACGCCCGCAATGGCTTCGCCGTCACCGCCAGCCAGAGCCAGCTGACGGCCGACAAGCTGCCGGAACTCGCGGATGTGTCGGGCTTTGCCGACGTCTTCCTGGCGGACGGCGCGGCCCCGGCGACGGGCGCGACGATGACGCTGCCGGCGCTGGGCGAGACGCTGGAGCGCCTCGGCCGCGAGGGCCCGGAGAGCTTCTACCGTGGCACGCTCGCTCGCGACATCGCCCATGATCTGGCCGCCGCCGGCTCGCCGGTGACGCGCGATGATCTCGCCGCCTGCCACGCCACGCGCGTCACCCCGCTGCAGGTCGACCTGCCCGGCGTCCGGCTGTTCAACTTCCCGCCGCCGACGCAGGGGCTGGCCTCGCTGATGATCCTCGGGATTTTCAGCCGGCTCGGCGTGCGAGAGGCCGAAGGCTTCGCCCATCTGCATGGGCTGATCGAGGCGACCAAACAGGCCTTCCTGGTGCGCGACCGCGTGGTCGGTGACCCTGATACGATGAGCGAGGATCCGCGCGCCTTTCTGGCCGGTGACGTGCTCGATCGTCTCGCCGCCCGGATCGACTCCGGGCGAGCCCTGCCTTGGCCAGCGCCGCCCTCGGCGGGCGACACCGTATGGCTGGGGGCGATTGATGGGAACGGATTGGCGGCGAGCTTCATCCAGAGCATCTATTTCGAGTTCGGATCCGGCGTCGTTCTGCCCCAAACGGGCATCGTCTGGCAGAATCGCGGATCGAGCTTTGCCCTTGCGGGCGACGGGCCGCGCATGCTCGCGCCCGGCCGCAAGCCGTTCCACACGCTGAACCCGGCCATGGCGCAGTTCGCGGACGGGCGGCACATGGTCTATGGCACGATGGGCGGCGAAGGACAGCCGCAGACGCAAGCGGCGCTGTTCTCGCGCTATGGCCTGTTCGGTCAGGAACTTCAGGCGGCCATCACCGCGCCGCGCTGGTTGCTTGGCCGCACCTGGGGCGCGGAGACCGTGACGCTCAAGCTGGAGGATCGCTTCCCGCCGGACCTTATCGCGGCGCTGCGCAGTGCCGGGCACGATGTGGAGATGGTGCCTGCCTTCGACGCGATGATGGGCCATGCGGGCGCCATCGTCCGCCGCGCGGATGGAACGCTCGACGGTGCCGGAGACCCGCGCAGCGACGGCGCCGCTATGGGGTTTTGATCGGACCGAAGCCGATCAGCCTGGCTCGGATACCCTCGCGAATTGATGCATAGGCGGGCCTCGCAATTGTCCGGCTGTGCTGAGTGGAGTGCCTGTCCGACTGCCGGCAGAGCGGGCGACGTCCATCGACCTTGCCCGCCGTTACCCGGGCTGCCGATCAGTTGGAACGCTCGTCCCTCTCGATCTGCACCGGACCGCGCTCATTCACATAGGTGTTGCGGCCCTCGACGATCGGGGCGCGCGGCGTGAAGGGGCGTCTTCCGTTTGAGTTCCAGCCGGCGACGCAGCGCGCGTTGCCCCCGCTCTTCGCCGCCACCGACCCGGCCGCCCGAGACGGCGCCTATTCCCGGCTTGACCGATCGAGGGGAACGCACGGCTCTTCCACCGAAGAGGCGCCGCCCGCGCAGGCGCTGGCTGCTGCCGTCGCAGGGCGGTTGAGGGAACCGTCCGAGACTCTTACCGGGGTAAGGTTCTCGTAGAGACCACCCACGCGCTGAACCGGCAAGAGGAACGACTTCAGGCAGCGGAAGCCTTGCGGATGCTGATCGAGCGGATCGTGCTCACGCCCGGCGATGAACGAGGCGAGATGTTCGCGGCATTGCACGGCGAACGGCGCACCATCCTCGAATGGACCGAGCGCCAGGCCATCGGAAAGACCGCTAAAACAACAAAACCCGCAGCCGAGGCTGCGGGTTTGTCTGTATCAGTGGTTGCGGGGGTGCGCAGTCACCGATACCGACACTCGCTGGAAGTAGCTGTATAGCGGCATAGAAGCTAAGTATGAGGTTGCGTTGCCCTACCCTCAGTCGCTTCCTGAACGCTACGGTTCAAGGGCATGAACCACCTCGACGCAGAAGCCGTCGACGACAAAACTCGATTTAGCGGATTCCGGCGACCGAGCTCTTGCTCGACGGGCCCCGCTCCAGACCGTCGACAAGATGTCCGGTTGCCTGACAGCACGATCGCGCCTGCGTAGGAGCTCGTACCAAGAAAGCCAGGCGGCGCTCTGATTCTGACGCTCTGGCCCTGAGAACCGTGCGGCATTCTTGGTCAGAATGAAAATCCGGATTGCCTGAACCTCGCCGGCCAATGACGGAGGCGCCCCCAAGCGAGACGCTGTTTCGCGTGGTGAGAGACCGCTGGAGAGCTCGGCCAATTTGGCGATCCAGTTATTTCCCTCCTTTGACAGATTGGTGAAGCGGCTCTCGCGCTCGGCCAACGAGTTCTCAAAGGTATCCTGCCATTTGAGCTGGAATACTCCCATCGTTCCGCACTGCCGATCAATGAGCACGGCGTCGATGTCGGTATCGATGTTGCCTCCACGTCGTAACTTGACCGTAGTGGGCGCAAACCAGAAGCGCGGCTCTGGAAAGGCCACCTGAAGGTCGCTGCGGAACTGCGTCTCCCGCGCACCGACGGCACGGTCCCAGTCCGGCCTGAATCTCCGGCGCAGCTTCGCTGTAATCCATCCGAAGGGGTTGTTGAGGCCGCCAAAAACAGGTTCATGCCAGAAGGTGTCTCCCGCGCGCACGAGCAGGGCTTGCGGGCAATCCAATGTGCGTCGAATCTCCGGAAGATCGTCTGGTGTTACTGACAGCACGTCCAATAGGACAGCCGCCGTCGCGTCATCCAAGTCAAGCAGACCACCCCATTCCTTCTTCAGGGTTCGTTCCTCCGCATGGATAGTCAAAGCCGTACTGGGAACGGAGGGATCCTTCGCCAGGAGTGTCGTGACGAAAGCGGCGTGCTTGAAGCAGCGCGCTATACCCGCGACGACGACTCTCCTGTACTCACCGAAGGTGAGTGGCCCAAGACGCGCAGAATTTGGCAGGCAGTCGCTTCCTGGCAGCGTGGCGGCCCGAAGTTCGGCCTCGAACTCGAAGCATTCTTCCAGTTCGCGCGACGACGAGTATCGGATGCCAAACAGCGGATCCGACTGCGCTCGCGCTCTCAACTCGGCGGCAATGGCTTCGCCGTAGCGTTGATGAAATGCCTCAAGGATGGGGCGCTGCTGAAACTGAACTCTTTTAGAGTGCCACTGTATTGCGTCCCGGTCGAGAGCTTCGAGATCCTGCCCGTGAATGCGAAATCGAAGTTGGTTTGCGCTGACGACTTCGACCGTAGCTAGATCGCGTCGGACCAGTTGCGCGTACCGCCTGAGAAGAGTGACGAGGCCGCAGCGGCGGATGAAGCCCATGGCCCACGCGGTGCGCTCTGGCACGGATCGGTCCCACATCATGCCGGGCCCTGCCATCGCTGTCGGGCCGAGTAGATCGAAGGCGTGAGCCAGTCCCGTCCACACGAGGTCGAGATGGCCGGGCGCTCCGGGAATCTGCCTGCCAGGGTCGAACGCCCGCGCATAACCGACCAAGTCGGCTTCGCGGATGACCTCGAGAAGCAGCAGCCGCTCGAAGCCGCGACAGCTCTCCTTGAATGCCGTCTCATTCGCGGTGATCTGATCAATCACATCGATGAGCAATTGCGGCAGATTGACCATCAGTGCTCCGTCCGCATTGGTCGCCTCCTTCCGGCGACGGGTTACGAGGCGGCGAATCGTTCGCGGTGCTTGAGCAGATACGCGGGATGGGGCCAGATGTCGGGGGACTTGGGGAGGTGGATGCGGTCGCCCGCCTGGCCGAAGAGCTGCCGGAACTCCGGCGGCACCTTGTTGTGCGAGACCAGTAGGCGATAGTCGTCGGTCAATGAAATCAGGTGTCGATCGAATAACCAGTGGACCGTGCCACAAAGGGCAATTCCGTTTTGGACGACGTCTGGTCCACCTTCGGCTACTGGCCAAACATGGGCGGCTTGCACCTCCGAGCGGCCCCCACCGTTGACGATGCGGAGCCGGGTGACTGCGCAGGTGTCTTCGTAGGCGTCGATGACGACCCTACGGAAGCCCGCGTCCCGCACGATCCGGCTGGTAAGGGCCTGATCAATCTGCCACTCGCGCTCCGCTGGCCCAGCATCCACTAGACCGGCACGAATTTCTCGCAGATATGCCGGGTCGATTCCGAGCCGACTAGCATTAGCCGGCGCGAGCGTGTCTTCCAAACCTACAGTGATGAGCCTTGCGAAATCGGCTTCAGAGATCAGCCGTACCGATCGACCACGCAGATAGACGCCTACCTGCGTGGTTGGCATTTCCCGAAGGGTCTGCTCGGCGTAATGCCCTTCGCGCCGCCACGCCACTGGTCGGTCGAATTCCAAATAGTCGCTCAGCCGGGCAAAGCTCAGCGCTGGTGATCTCGGATCCGGCTCTACAGCTGTGACGCGGGCGGTCGCGAAGTAGGCCAAGTTGCCTCCGTCCGCTCGCGGTCGCCTCAGCACGACCCAATCGCCAACGGTCTGCGTAACCAGGCTCAGATAGCGGCGCGGAAACTGATAGTGACGCATGAGATCGTCATCGTATCCTGAGCGTGGCTTTGTATCGAAGATCGCCTTCATGCCGAATTTGTCATGCCCAAGATGCTTCGAAGTCGCGTGTCCAGCCCGGCGCCAGATCTCGTCTCACATTCCCAGATCACCTCCGACCGCCACCCGGCGGCCTTCAGCGCTTCAAGCACGGTCTGGTCTCGTGCCCTGTTACGATCGATTTTCAAGGTCCAGAACTCGACGTTGCTTCCGGGTAGCTTCGCCCGCGGGCACCCCGCGTGACCATGCCAGAAGCAGCCGTGCACAAATATCGCGAGGCGGTGTCGAGGAAAGACGATATCGGGCGTTCCCGGCAGATCCCGCCTGTGCAACCGAAACCGAAAGCCCATTGCATGCGCCGCCCGTCGTACGCGAAGTTCGGGCGCCGTATCTCGCCGCCCGACCCGCGACATATTCAAGCTTCGCTGTTCCGGACTAACAGTATCCATTAATTTGCCGGCATATCTACGAAGTCTAGCCCGATGCGAGAAAGATGCTGTCCCGTAGAGTGAAGCACCCGTGTCGCGTTGAGGCTCCGAAGTTGATCGACCACCTCGAACCGTTCCTCAACAAGTTCTCGGCTGCCGCCGTGCTGCCCGACAAGGCGCGAAGCTCGGAAAAATGTTCGACCCTCCTCGCTGGTGATGCGCCCCTCGTCCGTTGCGAACAGGAACTCGTAGACTGGCTGCCCCATGCCGTTTACCAGCTTGAAAACCTTCTGCTGACCCTCCAGCTCCAGAAAAACATGGTTGGCGCGCGAAGCTTCGTTCAGAGCGCTGCTGACAGATTCAAAGGGTAAGAGTCGTAATGCAACCACAGCCGTCAGCGGATGGATTTCGTGAGCCCAGGCCTGTTGCTCGCCTGGCTTTCGTGCCACGAGATCGCAAGCCGGTGAGGCGGCGACCCAATAGCCGCTGCCATCGTTGTTCCTGAAAATGGTGCCAGTGGTGATATGCGACCTGCGAAAGCGTTCAGTCGAAAGAAAGCTATTCAAACGAAACAAAACGTCTGATTGGTTTATCTTTCCCGTGGTCCGCGCAAGCGTCGCCGCGCCTCTTACCATTTCGGCTTTGCCGACTTGTGGCCAGGACTGCGTGGTCCAGCCGATGCTCCGCAGCTCTCCGAGCAGTGCATGACTGGCGAGATCGATAATCTTGGAATCCGTCGACAGACGTCGCCGGATCCCATCGACGATTTTGTCAACGATGCTCATCAGCGGTACTCGGACATCCGGGCTTTTATCCAAGTCCAAGGTGCCGAGCGCTTGAAGCAGATAGTACCAAAGAGCGGTCTGGGTCTCGGGTTCGCTGAGATGCTCGTCTTCCGTCGCGAGCGCCTCAAGCTCCAGCACATTTTGAATTTCAGAAATGATGATCTGAATTAGGTTCGGGCGCCATGCTAGCAGCGCTTTACCAAGGCACGCCATGATCCCGTATGGATCGGTTGGGTCCTCGGCCAGATCATCTCGCTTCTGCAGGATCGCGATGAACGAATTATGTGATTGAACCCATCTGACACCATCTACCGATCCTCCGACAGCGCGTCGCCGAGGTTCGCCCGCCCACTTGCCTGCATGGCGGGCCATTTCCCGATGGATCATAGCCTTGATGATATCCGCCGTAGCGATCCTGGGTACTTCCAGATCCGTCAACTCCTTCTGCGCCGCTTCTCGCACGGCCTTCGGGATGTCCTTGAACTCTTGACGGGCAGCAAAGGCCATTACCGCCTCCTGCATGGGCTCCGGTAGCTTCTGGGCGTCCGACAGCCGGTCCCAATGCTCCTGTGCCTCGCCGGTAAGGGCTCCAGGAAGACCGGTCCAATCTCCCGCGAGGCTGGACAGAACAGACAACCAGACTTCGTCTTGCTTTGGATCGGCAGTGTAAACAACGACGGTATTGAAGTGCTTTGAGCTTGCAAGTTGTCTTAGAACAGATATAGCTCGCTCATTATCTCCTTCGGCAGGACCAAGATTGTAATCAAGGATAATCAGATCACTCTTGCGAAAGAGTTCAGTTTTTACGTCATCTATTTCATTTTCAATGTCACAGATCATATGCCGCGCTCGAAACCCCTCGTAGAGTGTTAGAGCGCGATCTTTTTGTTTAAACTTCGACGTGCCATCCTCGCCCTTGATCATATCGGCAAGGCTCGGAAACTCGTCGTCTATCATCAGCACGGTGCGTAGAGGCTTCGTTTCGAAGGTCTCTTTGACCGCGGCGGCATATGCCCCATCAGCCATTCGCCACTACCCCCTTGAACTCAATGATGAAATTGGCCCCGTCGAGAACAGCGGGATCGTTCCGCTCTGCGTACCGGATCTTGTGTCCGGCTACAGCCAAATTTGCTCGACTGAGATAAAGTCCCACGCCGCGTCCTGATCGGCGTCGCGAGAAAAAGATGTCGAAAAGCCGCGCAACGTCTTCCGGGTCGACACCAGGCCCCGAGTCTCCAACAATGACGAGGCCATCCTTAAAGTCTATTTTGATCTGACGTTCTAGCGACAGGGACGACCAGTAAACGGCATTGTTGATAAGGTTGATGAAGACCGGAAAAATTCGCGACGGAATATCCGTGATTTCGATACCGCGAAATGATTTTGTGACTGAAAATTCAATTCTCTGTTCAGTAAAGACGCGTGAGAAAAATTCCTCTAAATACAACGCAATTTTTTCGCCGGAGATGCGTTCACGGGTACGATATCCGCCGATTTTTAGCGGCGAAAGGAACCGAAGCCGATCTGCCAATCCGAGGTGTGCCCTGAGTGCAGCTTCGTAAGCATTGGTGTTCCTGCAAGCCGCTGGAAGCTTATTGAGGTTCCGGCGGACTTCGGATTCCAGCGTTTCGAATTCATGTCCGATAATTTCGACGGTAATCCCAATCTGGGCGACAGCTCTGATATCTCGAAGCTGATCTTCCAGTTCGGCCCGATCATCCTCAGTAATGGCATAGGCTCCCTCTATATCTATCCCATCAATTAATTGATCAAGCGTGGCAATAAATGATCGGTATTTTCCTGCAAAAATTTCTCCTAATTCAGTGCGATTAACGTCGATGAGATTAAGCAAACTAAGAAGGTTTGTGTTCGTCACCGTTCCGTTGAGCACATGTCCTACTCGCCGTTCTAGTTCACCTTGGTCTGTCGCCTGATGATTGCGCCAGATTTGCCGAAGGTGGTTCATCCGCTCGTCGATCGCCGCAGCGTGTTCGTCAAGCTGAACCGTGATTGAGCCACCCTGCTCTCTAAGGCGTCGGGCCAAAACCTCATGCGGCGCTTCTCCGCCTAGGGTACTATCAACCTCTGCAGTCAACTGCGCCAGCTCTTGAATCCGGTCGAGGAGCGCCTGATAGTCGTCTCGGTAGAGTCGCCACTGCTCTTCCAGGTCACCGAGCCTTGCGAGGGGGATCGGTGGCCGCAGGTTTTCACTAATGGTCCTAACATCCCGGAAGCGCGCAGCCAGTACAGTTGCTTGCACCCTGTCCTTCGATACAAGCGTGTCCTTCGCAAGCGCCACGAGGCTGTCAGCCCGCTTGATGGCTTCGTCAAGGGGCGCGGATTGTTCACGCAGGAACTGGCGCATTCCTTTGCGGCGTCGAGTCCTTGCTCTGTCCGCAGCTTCCTTCTGAAGCGCCTTTCGTTCCATGATACCGGGTAGTACTTCGTGCCTTAGAGCGGAGTCCGATCCAAAGTACTTCCTTGCCGCATCCTTGAGAAATTCGACGACTAGGAGCCGCATTTCACGGAACGCCCTATTGTCTACGAGGCCTTCACGTCCCGCCTTGTCTCGGAGGGCTGGATTTCCAACGCGGGTCACGCCGATACGCCCGAAACTCCGCCGGTGGGCCCAAAACTCCCGGCCGGCATTCTTGCTGCGGCGCTCTTCCATGCCGAGGAAGTCGGCGTCGGGACGGCCGTATGGCATGACCCTCAGATAGTCCCTATAAAGTGAGACGCCAGCATAATGTTTCGCTTGGGCTTCGATCAGTGCATGTTGCGTCTCGCTATGGGTAGATCGGCGCTCATCGACCTCGAATGTGCCGATAGCGAACTTGAATGGACCGAGCTTGTCCCGCCCTCGCATCGGAGGAGGAAATTTCGGCACGAACGTTTTGATACCTAGATCTTGGCCGTACGCTACGATGCGGCCAGAGAAAGTTCCTCGTTCGTCAAATTCTCCATCGATGTAGTGCTCAAGATCCCGCAAGCCATCTATACCGAATACATCTGAAGCGCCTATTATCCTAGCGTTGTTCTCGCCGCGATGGATGTACACCTCGTAGTCGAAATCTGGACGACTTTCCGAATAAGGATCTGTAAAGCCAGTTAATGTCTGTCGTAGCCGATCCTTGACCTCTTCCACTTCATCGCCGCTTTCCTGAGGTCGCACCCAAACCCCTAGCTCATGGTTCAGATCGATCATGAACATCGCGGTGCCGTGTTCTGCGAGCCCGAGAAAGACAGGCCACTCCTCGAGATGGCGGCGTGTAAGCGCCATACTCTGCCAGGAATCGCGGATAGTCTCAGACGTGGTTACGGTCGCTCCGTGGCGCCTTTCGTATTCTGAGAAGCGCTGCCATCCGGCAGTCAGTCGCTCCCCCCGCTCGCTTCCTGGCCCTCCAAGGTTCGAGCTCAAAGTTTCTAGGAGGCTCGCTAATCCAACGGTTACGGCCTCGGGCGACGAGAACTGCTCAACGGGCAACCGAATGTCGTCCAAAGCGATGAATGGGTTCTCGAATAGCCTCCAGTCGACAGCGACGACGATGAAGTCCGACGTTGCCTTCTTGGATACTAGGATGGTGCACGGTGCCAAAAACGCGACCGACAGCCGACCAATTCCCTTTTCTCCTTGGCGTGGCCTGAGCGGGAGGCCCAAAGTCTCCGGCGAACTCTCGTCGAATTCCTCGATCTTGCTTTCCGTGCCGATCACCAGCCAACGCCGAACTACGTCGTCGTAGTCCATGCCGACCCCGTCGTCGAAGATCGCAGCGATATTAGGCTGGCCATCGAAGACGTGCAGCGAGACGTTTCGGGCATACGCGTCGTAAGCGTTCTTCCAGAGCTCGCTTATGGCCGTCGGAGCATCGGCAATCTGGCCGCGACCCAAGTGATCGATCGTACGCGCTCTTGTCTGGAATGCGACGCCGTTAGTCATGCGGCTTGATCGACGTCTGCGGGGGCTTTCCGATATTCCCGAACGGCGTCCCTGAGCGGAGTGAGCAGCTTTTCCGCCATGAGTACTGGTACGGCGTTTCCGACTTGTACGCCGCCCGCCATGATGCCGCCATCGAACGTGTACCAATCGGGAAACGACTGGATGCGTGCGGCCTGTCGCAATGTGATGCCGTGGTGCTCCGTAGGATGCACAAACCTCCCCTTGGAAGGATTGATGCAGGCGGTCGTCATCGTAGGGGCAGGGGCACGAGGATCGATCCGTCCGTAGACATCGTGGTGCCCCTTATGTTCCTTGTGGCAGGGTAGGGTACGACCGGAGTCGCGCCGGGACCCGCCGTTTTCCGGTGTCCGTTTGAACGTCTCGATCAATTCTTCGCCGTGGTTCATGTGCACGTCGTTCAGGTCTCCGGCTAAGGCGGGAGAGCTGAAGGCGACAGAAGCAGTCCGCCATTCCGGCAGGCCCAACTCGTTTCCGGGCGGACCGTTTGATGCTGCAGGGGGCCAGTTGGGAGCAGACGCGATACGCGTTCGGTCGAAGCCTAACAGGAAGACCCTGCGGCGATTCTGCGGTACGCCGTAGTCCCGCGCGTTGAGAACGGCGGGATCGAGGACCGCGTAATTGGCCGCATCGGCGAGCTCGTAGAATGCGGACAAGAACTTGGCGTGCTTTGGCCACAGTAAGCCAGGTACATTTTCGACGAGGAAGAACAGTGGTCGGAGAACTCTTACGTACTCAAAATATCGGAGCAGGAGCGAGTTTCTCGGATCGTCGACGCCAGCGTCGTTGAGGCGATGGGCTGAGAAGCCTTGGCACGGCGGCCCACCTAGGAGAATGTCACAGCCCGAGGCGGCAAGTACCGTTTCGTCCCTTACCGTTTGCGGCTCAAGATGCGTGATGTCCACCGGAAAGATGCGTGCCTTCGTGAGGCCTGTGGTGATGAGGTTGGCGGTGTAGGAGGCACAAGCATACTTGTTATTCTCGACGGCTGCGACCACCTCTATACCGGCAAGATGAGCTCCCAAGGAGAACCCGCCAGCTCCGGCGAATAGGTCGCACGCTCGCACCGGCTCAGCATGAGGCCGCTCCGGTGGCTGCTGATCGCTCAAGGCACTATGAACGCCCGACACTCGCCCCTCTTGAAATCCTTCGCGTTAGTTTTCAGAGATCAGTAGCGGGAATTCTCGCGATGCGCGAGGGGCATTTCAGGCGCCGTCAAGGAGCTGAGTGTGATTTAGCATTAATAGGCGGGATCGGTTCGATCGCGTCGCGATCGCGTGTCTGCTCGTGAATGACCACCATTAGCAAGGATGGTGGCGTTTTCGAGCGTAACGTTTGAACCAGGATGGGCGGCGCAGGCCGCTGCTTCAGCGAGAGGATGCGGACTTGCCTCCGAACGGATTCAACGAAAACAGGCTCCCTTTGCATTGGATTAAAGCGGGGCACGCGTCGGCTATCTATCGTCGCGTATAGTGCGGGATCGCGTCTTCCGCTACATGGTGCTGCACGCCTACGATGACCGCTGCGCCATCAGCACCTTGAAACTCATCAATGGTGGCGGGCGGGCCGAGGTCGCAGCGGCTCATATTCAGCCCGTTCAGGCGAACGGACCGGATATCGTCAGCAACGGATTGGCTCTGTCAGGTACGGCGCACTGGATGTTCGATCGCGGGTTAATCAGCCTGTCGGATGATCTCAACGTGCTGGTCTCACGGCATGCCAACGATCCTGATGGCGTGCGCGCCTTTATCAACCGGAGCGGACGCGCCATTGTCCCGCAACGGGCGTTCGAGCGTCCGCATCCCCACTTCTTGCGTTGGCATCGCGAGCACTGTTTCAAGCAGTGAAGCCGACAGCATCGGGACAGTGCAACTGCATCAAGCGCGCAACATCCCTGCGGATGCGCCGCAACTCCGGCCAAGGGAAATGCCGCCCCTCAGCGCCATCCGCCCCGACGGCGATCAGCACGTCGAGCTTCGCGGAGAGGCCGCGCAGAGACGTCGCGTTTGCCGCAAAGAGCCTCGCAATCAGTCGCTCTTCATCGGCGGATGCCGCCGCCTCTTTCTGCCGGGTGACGGAATAGCCGATGGCGCGGTCTGCGTCGTCCCAACGCTGCTGATGTGCGCGCAGCACTGCGGCGACTTCGGCGCGCCGCGTGCAAAGCGCCGGCACATCACCCGCAAGCTCATCGAACTGCCACAAGGAGTTGATGCGCACCGGTGATGGCAGTTCGGCTGCAGCCAGAACCGCCTGCGGAAAGCCGATAGTCCGCGCGAGTTCGGACTCCAGACGTTGCTGTTTCCGGCACAGAGCGAGCGTGCGCCGATGCGCCGCGCGCCACGCCTTCCACGCCATGACGGCGGCATCCGTCGTGCCGCCATCCTGCGGTGCGGCTGCAGCCGCACTCTTGAAGGAAGAGCCGCCGACCGTCGCCAGGGCGGCAGAGAGAAGGTCCCTCCGGGATGGTCGGGACAGACTCATGCTAATCTCAGAATCAGCCATGATCCGAGCTCCAGACAGCTTGGGTTGTGGTCAGGCCAAGTGGAGCGTTGCAACCGCTCCGCTTGGCCGCTTCACTGCAGGGCAGCGAAGAAGACGAGTCTGAATCGCCGAGAAATTATGTCAAGGTATAAATTTGCTAACGTCTGAACAGGTTCGAATGGCGCGCGCGGCGCTGCGATGGGGCGTACGTGATCTCGCCAACCATGCCGGCATAACTGCTGCGACGGTGACACGGATCGAGAACGACTACGCCGCTCACGCAAGCACGCTTTTGGCCATTCGAGCGGCGTTTGAAGCCGCCGGCATCGAGTTTATTCCAGAGAATGGCGGCGGCGCCGGTGTGCGCTTCCGCAAGCCGTCAGCGCCGGCCTAGGCCTCAGCGACCGCGGCTCCTGCGCAAGATCGCTGCGACTTCAGTGCGATTCGGCGGCAGTTCCTTTGCAGCTTTTCCGCACCGCGACTGCCAGTCTTGAGCAGGGCACCGATAGCCGCTTCGCTTCAGGCAAGGCGCTGAATGGCGACGTCGCTGCCCACGTGGCGGCGCCTGCCCCAGTTTGGCATCGCATTTCCGGCGGGTCTGACGAACAGCCGGTAGCGCTCGGCACCCACGGCGCGTTTTCTGCCGCTCTGTCATAGTATATCAGCGATGTGGCGTGATCTCATTTGGGCCCGGGAAAGCGAGACAGCTTGAGGGCAGGATAAAAGCCCGCACATTGCGCGGCGGTCGGGTCGTTGCGTTTGCTGATTATTTATCTGATTTCGACACATTGCGCCGTCCGACAGCAACGTGCGGGCTTCTCGGGAAGCTTGTTGACTGAACGCTTCGCCGCACATTGTCTTGGTCCGATACCCCCTGCAGGGCATCGCCCCCTGGTTTCGGATCGCGGGGCCTGCCACTTCTGGGGCGTAGCCGAACGAACGGCTTCTCGGCAGAAACGCCGCCCCTAACCGAGGCGAGTCGCCTCTCCATAACGTGCCTGCACTGACCGCCGATGCCCCGTACGAGCTTCGCGCGCATGCTGGTGAAGTTCTGCCAGCAGCGTGCCACGACCGTCCTGTCGCCTCGCGACGCCGACCTGTTCCAGAACTGGCTGCTCGATCTCCTCGCCGCGCGCGTGCCACCGCCCATGACCGAGCGCGATTATGACTGGCATGCGATCGCTCAAGCCTGCGATGTGGATCATGCTGATCTGCAGCGAGCCGGCCCCGTGCTGGCGCCTGGCCTTGATGCGCTGCGCCGTGAATTGGCGCGCCGCGGCCACGTCACGGTGAAGCGTGCCGCGGCGCGCCGGGCACGGTCCGGCTCGGAGCGGGGCGCGCTCCATCGTGATGCCGACCACCTGGACGCTGCGCCGCGCCGACGCGGCCCTCGCGCGAAGCCCAATGTCGAGTTTCCCGAGAGCGACGGCCGGCCCTGGACCGACCCGCCCTCATTCGCCGATGCGCTCGATCTTCACATGCGCCGCCATGGCGACACTGCGGTGCATCTCGCACGTGTCCTTGAGGCGAGCGCCGCTCGGGTCGATGCCACGGCACTCAATCTGTGGCGCCGCGGCGTGAAGGTGCCCCGCGCCTCACGAAGCCTCGCGGCGCTGGAGCTCATAGAGCGGCGCTACCGCCTGCCGCCGGGCTACTTCCGCTCGAAGCTGCCGAACGGAGATCGCTGCACCTCGGCGGGGACCATTGCCGGCATCAGCCGCGCGGAGAGACGACGCCTCGCCTGGCACCTGCCGCATGATTTTGATCGGCGCCCGTTGAGGGAGAGGGAGGAGATCCTTGAGTGGGTGCAGCGCGTGGTGATTTCGGGGACGACCGACTATCGGCGCTTCCAGGCTGCCGCCATGAAGCAGCGCTACTCGATCCGCTTTCCCGGCCTGCTCGATCAATCCTCCCGGCCGCGCGGGCTGTACCGGTTTTGCCGGGAAGAGGATGGATCGCTGCCGGATCCGGACCTCGCGAGTGCGGCGCTCGATGCGCCGGCCCAGCTGGCCGAGGAGATGGCCGATCTCGTCCGGTTCAAGACGGCGACGCTGACGGCCTTCGGCTATCAGCGCAGCGGCGTCTGGGGAGAGGAGACGGCGTCCCAGAAGGTCGAGCATCTCGGTCTGATGTTCGGTGCGCTGGCAGCCTCACCCAGCGGCGCGGTCCATGGCTTCGGCGTGCCGCTGGAGAATCTGAGCTTCAGCCTTCTGGTCTTCCCGATCGTGTGGGACTGGTACATCCAATGGCGGGAGCGTCGGCGCGGCTTCTACACCGCGTGGGAAGTCGACATGCTGCGGATCGCTGCCGCGCTCACCCGCGCCGAGACGGGCTGGCTGCGGCAGAACCCGCAGTTGGCCGAGCGCATCCGTCCTATTCCCAATCTGATCACCGAGCGCGACGTTGCCGCTGCCCGTGCTGACTGGGACGCAGCCTGCGAGCAGATGCATCGCCATGGCCTCGCCCGCGCACGGGAGGTGCAGCGCGTAGCCCGTATACATCGTGACCCCTTCGAGCCGATCATCGCGGTGCTGGAGGCGGACAGCCCGGTCGCCGAGTATCGCAAGATCACTGAGGAGATCCTGCGGCTGATGCCGGACGAGAAGCGCTACCCGCGCGCGGCGGCCGAGGCGGTGCGGGCCTTCCTCATGCTGCGGCTCGGCCTGCATCTCGGGCTGCGGCAGAAGAACCTGCGTCAACTCCTCGTCTGTCCGCGCGGCCGGCTACCAACCTCGGAGCGCCGCCTCGCGGAGATGAAGCGTGGCGAGTTGCGCTGGAGCGAGCGCGACCAGGGATGGGAGGTGCTCATCCCCTCCGTCGCCTTCAAGAACGCGAATTCGTCCTTCTTCGGCAGTAAGCCGTTCCGGCTGATCCTGCCGGACCTCGGCGGCCTCTATCACTATCTGGAGGCCTATATCGACCGACACCGCCGGGTGCTGCTGAAACATGCAGCCGACCCGGGCACGCTGTTCGTCAAGACGGTGAAGCTGACCAGCAAGGATCCCGCCTACTGCCAGAACACCTTTTATGAGGCCTGGCGCCTGGCGATCCAACGCTATGGCATCCACAACCCCTACACCGGCCGCGGTGCCATCAAGGGCCTGCTGCCGCACGGGCCGCACAATGTTCGCGACGTGCTCGCGACTCACATCCTGAAGAAAACCGGCTCCTATGAGCAGGCGAGCTACGCCATCCAGGACACGCCGGAGATGGTCGCCAAGCACTACGGGCGCTTCCTGCCCCAGGACAAGGCCGCCCTCGCGGCGCAGATCCTCAACAAGGTGTGGGAAGCGGCGTGAGGGTAGAACGCCTGATGCGCGAATCTCGTCGCCGTCCGCTCTGCGCGAGGGCGCACTGCCGCATGGGCGATCCGCTCCCGCGGCAGGGCAGAGGCGGGCAGCGCCGTAAGGGAAGTTTGACGAGCCGCTCATTCGAGACAGGAATGGCGCATTCGACGCCCTTGCCTTGACCGGGGCGCTTGTAACGCCTCAGTCAACGCATCCCATTTACACGTGATGGTGTCCTTTTCGCCGCACGACCATCGTTTGGGGCTTTCCCGTGCGCTAGGGAAGGTCTTCGGTCGTTCCCGAGCCTTTCCGGCTCGGGATTTTCGGACGCAATGACTCTCAAGCGGCACAGGAACAACCCCAAGGCACTCGGACCGTTAGCCGGACCGGAGACGGCGCTGGCCCGCGCCAAACGTGCCGAAGAGGCGGTTCTGGGTCTTGCCCGGATCATCGGTCGCCAGATCGCCCGCGAGCAGTTTGATCGGCACATCGCGTTGGAGCGGAAGGTCCGGAGGAAACGTTCGAAGGGCGAGGAGGTGTAATTCCAGCTTTGCTCATAAACAAATTATACGTATAATTCTGGCATTCAATCTGAAAGGATGCCCGCCATGGCGAGAGTCGGCTCCCTTGAATTCCAGCGCAAGTTCGGCGAGTTCCAGCATCAGGCCCAGCGCGAGCCCGTGGAGATCACGCGGCACGGACGCCGCGAGTTCGTGCTGATGTCCGCTGACCATTATGACTGGCTACGGGCCGCCGCGCAGCGGACCCACCGCACGGCCGACGCCATCGATGTGGTGATCGACGCGGTGGAGCGCGCAGAGATGGACGCCGAGCACGCGCACCTGAACGACCTTTTGAAGTAAAGCGCTCGCCGTGGCGTTTCCTCAGCCAAAACCCGGCCTCATCCTCCGCTATGATTACCTTTGGACGCACGAGGCGGCTGCCGGCCGCGATCAAGGCAAGGATCGCCCGACCTGCCTCGTCGCCGCGACCGATTCCCTTGTCCGCCCTCGCTATGTAGTCTTGCTGCCGATCACCCATACGCCGCCGTCCGGCGATACGGTGGGGATCGAGATCCCGGCGAAGGTGAAAGAGGCTATCGGCCTCGACAGCGAGCCGAGTTGGGTGATCGTATCGGAGCACAATATCGACGAATGGCCGAATGGCGGGCTGTCGCCGGTTCCTGGCAAGCCGGGTGAGTTCAGCTACGGATTCATCCCGCCAGGGCTGTTCGCGAAAATCAGGGCCAGCTTCCTCGAACTGGCACGAGCGAAGAAAAGTGGTGCCGTCCGCCGCTGACCATGGAGACACGAAAGGAAGGTCTATGACCCGCGTCGCGCTCTATGCCCGCTATTCCTCAGATCATCAGCGGGAAAACTCAATCGAAGATCAGCTTCGCCTCTGCCGGGAGCAGGCAAGGCGCGAGACGTGGAACGTGGTCGCCACTTACAAGGACGCAGGGATTTCCGGTTCGAGCATGATTCTGCGACCTGGCATCCAGATGCTGTTGCAGGACGCGCAGGCGGGACAGTTCAATGTGGTGATGGCCGAGGCGATGGATCGCATCAGCCGCGACCAGGCCGACATTGCGACGCTCTTCAAGCACCTCAAATTCGCCGGCGTGCCGATCGTCACATTGGCCGAAGGCGAGATCAGCGAATTGCATGTCGGCCTGAAGGGCACGATGAACGCGCTGTTCCTCAAGGACCTTGCCGCAAAGACGCATCGCGGCCTCCGTGGTCGTATCGAGGACGGCAAGTCGGGCGGTGGGCTCTGCTACGGCTACAAGGTGGTGAAGAAGCTCGACACATACGGCAATCCCGTTCGGGGAGACCGTGAGATCGACGAGGTCGAAGCCAACATTGTTCGACGTGTGTTTCGCGAGTTCGCGGATGGTGTAGGTCCGCGCACAATTGCGCGCCGACTGAACGAGGAGGGCATTCCCGGCCCGAGCGGCAAACTGTGGAGCGACACAACGATCCGCGGTCACGTCAAGCGCGGAACCGGCCTCGTAAACAATGAGCTTTATGTCGGCCGCTTGCTCTGGAACCGGCTTCGATATGTCAAAGACCCGTCAACCGGGAAGCGCGTCTCGCGAATGAATCCGCGCTCGGAGTGGATCGTCAAGGACGTCCCCGAGCTCCGCATCGTCGACGACGAGCTGTGGCAAGCCGTGCGCGAGCGGCAAGGCGAGATCAACGAGAAGTACGTGAATGTCACTGAGGCGATCCGTGATCACCATATCAAGAATCGACTGAACGGGGGACGCCGGCCGAAATCGTTGCTCTCGGGGCTGATATTCTGCGGCTGCTGTGGTGGCCCATACTCGATGCGCGGATCCGACCGCTTCGCCTGCTCAAACCACGTCAGCAAGGGTAGCTGCTCCAACAGCCGGACTATCCCACGCGAGGAGTTGGAGCGCCGCGTGCTGGCCGGTCTCAAAGGCCGGATGATGGCACCTGAGGTCGCGGCAGAGGCGATGCGTGCTTATGCCGAAGAGACGAACCGGCTCAATCGGGAACGCCGCTCGAATGGCGACGCCTGGAAAGCAGAGCTGGTCAAGGTGGAGAAGCAGATCAGGGGCATCATCGAGGCCATCAAGGCTGGCATGTTCCACGAGAGCATGAAGGTTGAAATGGACGCGTTGGAGGCCCGAAAGAAGGAGCTTTCGGAGCTGCTGGTCGATGTTCCCAGCGACGTGCCGGACATGCTGGCGAGGGCCTCGGTCATCTATGCGAGCAAGGTCGCGACTCTGACCCACGCGCTGAACAGGCCGGAAGAAAGGCCTCAGGCATCGGAAGCTTTGCGGATGCTGATTGAGCGGATCGTGCTCACGCCCGGCAATGAACGAGGCGAGATGTTCGCGGCGCTGCACGGCGAACTGCGCACCATCCTCGAATGGACCGAGCGCCAGGCCATCGGAAAAACCGGTAAAACAACAAAACCCGCAGCCGAGGCTGCGGGTTTGTCGGTATCAGTGGTTGCGGGGGCAGGATTTGAACCTGCGGCCTTCAGGTTATGAGCCTGACGAGCTACCGGGCTGCTCCACCCCGCGTCAGAGCCGGGGGCACCAGGGCGCCGCCGACGCCGGGTATCTAGCAATCCGCATGGGCAATTGAAAGGGGGGCGGCGTCGTTTTTGTCATCGCGCCGTCGCAGCCTGTGCCAAGATGGCGGCCAAACCGTTGCGCCGCAAGGACAAAGCGAGATGAGCGAAACTGTGCATGGCCGCCCTGCGTCGGCCGATACCCTGCCGCCCGCGCCCTCTCCCACGGAATTCGCGGGGCCGTTCGCCCAGGCCGCCGGGGAGGCGGAGGCGGCTCTGGGGCTGGAAGACCCGGTGCGGGCGGTGCATGAGCTGCGCAAGGCGTTCAAGCGGCTGCGGGCGCTGCTGCGGCTGATCGGCGGCGAGCATCGCGATGAAGCTAAGGCGTTGCGCGCGGCGCTGGGGGAGGTGGCGCGCCGGCTGGCGGGCGCGCGTGACACGCAGGCGCGGCGGGACGCGCTGGCTGATCTCGCGGCAAAATCATACCTCACACCGGCGGCGCATCGCGCGGCGGCCCGGGCGCTGGCGGCCGGCGGTGCGCATGAGGCGGTGGGGCTTGCGCCGCACCGGGAAGATCTTACCGCTCTCGTTGTCGCCTGCCGGGAGGCGGGGCCGCGTTTTGCCGCCCGCATGGACCGATCCGCGCTGCTGCGCGCCCTGCGCGACGAATATGCCCGCGGCCGGCGGCTTGTCCGCTCGATCGATCCCGGCGATCCCGAGAGCCTGCATGAGCTGCGCAAGGCGGTGGTGGCGCAGCGCTACCAGATGGAGCTGGTAAGCGAGGCCTGGCCGGCGCTCGGCAAGCTGTGGGTGGCTGAGCTGCAAAGGCTGCGCGACAAGCTCGGCAAGCATCAGGATCTCGCCGTGCTCGCCGCCGAACTCGCCGCTTTGCCGGCAGGGCGGCAAAGCTGGCGCCAGCCGCTGACCGATGCCATCGCCGCGCGGCAGGCCCGGCTGGTGCTCTCCGCGCTGCGGCTGCACCGCAGGCTGTTCGCGGAGACGCCCCGCGCCTTCCGGCGCCGCCTCAAGGTTTATTTGAAAGCTGTATCCGAAAAGGAATAAAAGGACGGCGTCGGCACCTCGCCTCCCGGAGTGCGTCCATGTTTGTCCGCCAGATGCATTACCTCGTCGCCCTGTCGCGCGAGAAGCATTTCGGCCGCGCCGCGCAGGCCTGCAACGTCACCCAGCCCACGCTCTCCGCCGGCATCCGCAAGCTCGAAGAGGAACTGGGGCTGCCCATCGTGGTGCGCGGCCACCGTTTTCTCGGCTTCACCGCCGAGGGCGAGCGCGTGCTGGCCTGGGCGCGGCAGATCGCGGCGGATTATGAGAGCCTGCGGCAGGAGCGGGCGGAGACCGGGGCGCGGCTCTCCGGCACGCTGCGGCTCGGCGCCATACCGGCCGCCACCGCCGCCGCGCCGGCGCTGCTGGCGCCGTTCCGCGACCGCTTTCCCGAGGTGAAGGTGCAGATGCTCACGCTGAGCTCGGCGGCGATCCAGCGCGGTCTCGACGAGCTCGATCTCGATGCCGGCATCACCTATCTGGAGAACGAGCCGCTGAACCGGGTGCGGCGGCTGCCGCTCTATGTCGAGCGCTACGTCTTCGTGACGCGGGCGGAGGAGCCGCTGGCGCGCCGCCGGTCGCTGCGCTGGGAGGAGGCCGCCCGGCAGCCGCTCTGCCTGCTCACGCCGGACATGCAGAACCGCCGCATCATCGACCATGTGATGGCGGAGGCCGGGCTCGCCTCGCAGCCGGCGATCGAGACCAACTCCTTCATGGGCGTGTGGTCCTTCGTGCGGCGCGGGCCGTGGACCAGCATCGTGCCGGAGGCGAGTTTCCGTGGTCTTGGCGATGCCGGCGATCTCGTCGCGGTGCCGCTGGTCGATCCCGTGCATGTACAACCGGTGGGTCTGGTGCTGACGGAGCGCGATCCGCTCAGTCCTGTGGCCGGCGCTTTGCTGAAATTCGCGCGTTCTTGGCGGAATGGCGAGGCTGGAGATGCAGATTTACTTGAGACTGATTTGAAATAGACGTTCTTCATCGGCGCCGTCTATCAATCGTTGCTTCCTTTCGATTTGCGCGCCGGCGCCCCGGCGGGCAGTCTCCCCCCATCGGTCCGGGGCGGTTCGCAGAGCTGATCCGGCCGATGTGGAGGATGCCCGCCGCACAGCGCTCCGATCCAGCGGCAAGCTGGAGCGCCTGCCGGTACCTAAGTCTTTGATGGCTTGAAGGGTCTGCCGTGCGCACGGCGGAAGCGTCCCCGCTTACCCCAGGAGAGGAGACGCCCCCATGGCGAAGGTTCTGTGCGTTCTTTACGATGATCCGATCGACGGCTACCCGACCAGCTATGCCCGCGACGACCTGCCGAAGATCGACCATTATCCCGGCGGCCAGACGCTCCCCACCCCGAAGGCGATCGACTTCACGCCCGGCACGCTGCTCGGCTCGGTCTCCGGCGAGCTCGGCCTGCGCAAGTACCTGGAATCGCAGGGCCACACGCTGGTCGTGACCTCCGACAAGGACGGCCCGAACTCGGTGTTCGAGAGGGAACTGGTCGACGCCGATGTGGTGATCTCCCAGCCCTTCTGGCCGGCCTATCTGACGCCCGAGCGCATCGCCAAGGCGAAGAACCTCAAGCTCGCGCTCACCGCCGGCATCGGTTCGGACCATGTCGACCTGCAGGCGGCGATCGACCGCAACATCACGGTGGCGGAAGTCACCTACTGCAACTCGATCAGCGTCGCCGAGCATGTGGTGATGATGATCCTCGGCCTCGTGCGTAACTACATCCCCTCGCATGACTGGGCCCGCAAGGGCGGCTGGAACATCGCCGATTGCGTGGCGCATTCCTATGATCTGGAAGCGATGAGCGTCGGCACCGTCGCCGCCGGCCGCATCGGCCTCGCCGTGCTGCGCCGCCTCGCGCCCTTCGACGTGAAGCTGCACTACACCGACCGTCATCGCCTGCCGGAAGCGGTGGAGAAGGAGCTGAACCTCACCTTCCACGCCACGCGCGAGGAGATGTACCCGCATTGCGACGTGGTGACGCTCAACTGTCCGTTGCACCCCGAAACCGAGCACATGATCAATGACGAGACGCTGAAGCTGTTCAAGCGCGGCGCCTATATCGTCAACACGGCGCGCGGCAAGCTGTGCGACCGCGACGCCATTGCCCGCGCCATCGAGAGCGGGCAGCTGGCGGGCTATGCGGGCGACGTGTGGTTCCCGCAGCCGGCGCCGCAGGATCACCCCTGGCGCACGATGAAGTGGAACGGCATGACGCCGCATATTTCCGGCACCTCGCTGACCGCCCAGACCCGTTATGCGGCCGGCACGCGCGAGATCCTCGAATGCTTCTTCGAGGGCCGGGCGATCCGCGACGAGTACCTGATCGTGCAGGGCGGCGCGCTCGCCGGCACCGGGGCGCATTCCTACTCCAAGGGCAATGCCACCGGCGGCTCGGAAGAGGCCGCGAAGTTCAAGAAGGCGGGCTGACCCTCCGCCTCGACGGGCGGTGCTGGACGCGGCGCCGCCCGCTTCAATACTGACGGCGCCGTCCCTTCGGCGCCGTCGCCCCCCGAATTTCCTCTCGGCGCCGGCCCGCGCAAGGCTGGCGCCTTTCTTTTTGGGCGCGCATGTGCGTCATCCCGGCCGAGCGCAGCGAAGAGCCGGGATCGCTCGCCATTCGGGTCACGATCCCGGATCGGCCTTTCGGCCGTCCGGGATGACGATGGGGTGGGGAGCCGTGACGAGGCGCGCCCGCGCCGTCAACCGCCGACAGTGCGAAGATACCGTATGGGACGGCCCGGCGCGACGGCCTGCGCGGCGCGGACGATGCCCTGCGCGTCCAGCCCGTAATGGCGGTATAAATCCACCAGCGTGCCGGTCTGGCCGAATTTTTCCACCCCCAGCGCCCGGGTGCGGTGGCCATGGACGGCGCCGAGCCAGCCGAGCGTCGCGGGATGGCCGTCGACGAGCGTTATGAGCGCGCAGCCCGCCGGCACCTCGGCGAGCAGCGCTTCGACAGGACTGGGCGGCGTCGGTGCCCCTTCCTCGCGCGCCCGCTGCGCGGCGTTCCAGCCGGCATGGAGACGGTCCGCCGAGGTGATGGCGAGGAGCCCCACATCGCGCCGGTCCTCCGCCATGAGCCCGACCGCCTCGATGGCTTCGGGCGCCAGCGCGCCCTGATAGGCGATGACGACCTGCGCGTTCGGCCCCGGCCGGCGCAGCCAGTAGCCGCCCTTGATGATGTCGGCCGCCAGCGCCGGGCTCATGGTCCGCGCGGGCTGGTCGATGCTGCGGGTGGAGAGGCGCAGATAGAGCGACTGGCCGTCCTCTTCCTGAAGATTGACCAGCCCGTGCCGCAGGATGACCGCGAGTTCGTCGACAAAAGCCGGCTCGAAGCTCGCCAGCCCGTCCTGCGCCATGCCGATCAGCGGGGTGGCGATGGACTGGTGCGCGCCGCCTTCCGGCGCCAGCGTCACGCCCGAGGGCGTCGCGGCGATGATGAAGCGGGCGTCCTGGTAGCAGGCATAGTTCAGCGCATCGAGGCCGCGCTCGATGAAGGGATCGTAGAGCGTGCCGATGGGCAAAAGCCGCTCGCCGAACAACGAATGGGAGAGGCCGAGCGCCGAGAGCATGATGAACAGGTTCATCTCGGCGATGCCGAGCTCCAGATGCTGGCCCTTGGGCGAGAATTCCCAGTTGAAGGTGGAGGGGATGCGCTCCTTTTTGAAGGTATCCGCCAGTTCCTCGCGGGCAAACAGGCCGCGCCGGTTCACGAAGCCGCCGAGATTGGTCGAGACCGTCACATCCGGCGAGGTGGTGACGAGGCGGCTGGCGAAGGCGCTGTCCTGTTTGCCGATCTCGTTGAGGATGAGGCCGAAACCCTGCTGGGTGGACATGGCCGGCTGCAGCGGCACGTCGAGCGTCTCCGGCACGGCGATGCGCGGCGCCTGATGCCGGCGGGGGCCTTGGGCGTTGAAGGGCACGGCCTTGAGGAAAGCGTCGAGCGTCGCGGCGGGCGGCGTCAGCCCCTCGAACTTCTCCCATTCATGACCGGGGCGCACGCCATGGCGGGCACGCAGGCTTTCCACCTGCGCCGGTGTCATGAGACCGGCATGGTTGTCCTTATGCCCGGCGAGCGGCAGGCCGAAGCCCTTGATGGTGTAGGCGATGAAGCAGACCGGCCGGTCATGGGTGCGGGCCTGCGCGAAGGCGTCGATCAGCGAGGGCAGGTCATGCCCGCCGAGATTGGCCATCAGCGCGGCGAGTTCCTCATCCGAGCGCCGCTCGATCAGCGCGGTGACCGGGCCCTGGTCGCCGATCTCATCCAGCAGGCGCCGCCGCCAGGCCGCGCCGCCCTGGAAGGTGAGGGCGGAATAGAGCTGGTTCGGGCAGGAATCGATCCAGTCGCGCAGCTTCTCCCCGCCCGGCTCGGCGAAGGCGGCCTGCTGCAGGCGGCCATGCTTCAGGATGACGACATCCCAGCCGAAATTACGGAAAATGCTCTCGAAACGCTGCCACAGCCCCTCGCGCACCACGGCGTCGAGGCTCTGGCGGTTGTAATCAACGATCCACCAGGTGTTGCGCAGGCCGTGCTTCCAGCCTTCCAGCAGCGCCTCGAAGATGTTGCCCTCGTCCATCTCGGCATCGCCGACGAGGGCGATCATTTTGCCTTCCGGGCCATGGCCCAAACCCGCTCCTGACAGCCCCTTAGCGGTCAGATAATCCTGCACCAGCGAGGCGAACAGCGTCTGCGCCACGCCGAGGCCGACCGAGCCGGTGGAGAAATCGACGTCGTCCACGTCCTTGGTGCGCGAGGGATAGGACTGCGCCCCCTTATAGCCGCGGAAATTCTCCAGTTTCGCCCGCGTCTGGTTGCCGAGCAGGTACTGGATGGCGTGGAAGATCGGGCTGGCATGGGGCTTTACCGCCACCCGGTCCTGCGGCCGCAGCGCGTTGAGATAGAGCGCGGTCATGATGGTGGCGAGCGAGGCGGAGGAGGCCTGATGGCCACCGACCTTCAGCCCGTCCACATTCGGCCGGATGTGGTTGGCGTTGTGGATGGTCCAGGTCGCCAGCCAGAGGATCTTGCGCTCCAGCTCCTCCAGCAGCGCGAGATCGGCGGTGGTGTTTGCGGTGGTGTTGGCGGTCGGCTTCTTGGCGGCCATGCGCGCGCTCCCGGTGACGCTAGGTCAGATAGGCTAGCGCCGGCCGCCTGCGGGTTGCAGCTATTCTTGGCCAGTTGTGCGGGATAGATTGGTGAAACCAGCCATCATGGCGGGCCTTTGGGGTGATTTATGCCAGATGCCGTCGATGCCATCGACCGCCGCATCCTCGCCGCGCTGCAGGAGGACGCGCACATCACCATGGAGAAGCTCGCCGCTCTGGTCGGCCTCTCGCCCTCGCCCTGCGCAAGGCGGGTGCGCAACCTCGAGGCGGCCGGTGTCATCAAGCGCTATGTGGCGGTGGTCGATCAGGACAAGGTCGGGTTGCCTATCAGCGTTTTCGCCTCGATCAAGCTGGAGCGCCAGCGCGAGGATGAGCTCGACCGCTTCGAGAAGGCGATCGCCCGCTGGCCGGAAATCGTCGAGTGCTATTTGATGACCGGCCAGCGCGACTATCTTTTACGTATCGTGGTCAAGGACTTGCCGGCCTATGAGGCCTTCCTCAAGCGCACGCTGACGCGGCTCGACGGCGTTGCCTCCATCGAATCCAGCTTCGCGCTGAGCCAGGTGAAGCACGCGCAGGGTCTGCCGATCGAGTGACTTCCCATTGAGGGGCAGGCTGCCTATCCTGCCGGCCCTTCGGGTCAGGCGAGGCAGCATGAGCACGAGCAGCACGGGCCGTATCCGCATCGGTGTGGGCGGCTGGACCTTCGAGCCGTGGCGCGGGGCGTTCTATCCCGAGGGCCTGACGCAGAAGCGCGAGCTGGAATATGCCGCGTCCAAGCTCACCGCCATCGAGATCAACGGCACCTATTACGGCTCGCAGAAGCCGGCGAGCTTCGCCAAATGGTATGATGAAACCCCCGAGGATTTCGTCTTCACGCTGAAAGGCCCGCGCTTCACCACCAATCGCCGCGTGCTCAGCGAGGCCGGCGAATCCGTCGAGCGGTTCCTGTCCAGCGGGCTGACCGAGCTGAAGCACAAGCTGGGGCCGATCAACTGGCAGTTCATGGCCACCAAGAAGTTCGACCCGGCCGATTTCGAGGGCTTTCTCAAGCTCTTGCCGAAAAGCGTCGAGGGCCGCGACCTCCGCCACGCGGTGGAGGTGCGCCATGACAGCTTCAAGAATGCGGAGTTCGTGGAGATGGCGCGGGCCTATGGCGTGGCGGTCATCTTTGCCGGGGACTCGGAATTTCCCTCCATCGCCGATGTGACGGCGCCCTTCGTCTATGCGCGGATCATGGGGACGCAGGAAGACGAAGCGTCGGGGTATAAAAATACCGCTCTCGACCATTGGGCCGGCATCGCCAAGGCGTGGGCGGCGGGCGAGACGCCGGCACCGCTGGCCAACCAGTTGCTCGCGCCGGCGGCGGAGACAACGCCGCGCGACGTTTTCCTCTTTGTCATCAGCGGCTTCAAACCGAAAAACCCCGCCGCCGCGATGGCGCTGATCGAGCGGGTGTAATCGAAAGACGTCATCCCGGACGGCCGCAGGCCGATCCGGGATCGCGTCGGAAGTCGTTCTCGTCAAAGGCGTGGATGGCCGGGCCAAGCCCGGCCATGACGTTATGAGGGCGATGCCTCACTTACCCGTCGGCCAGCGCCAGTCGCGCACTTCCGGTAGATCGATACCGTGGGCGCGGATGTAGCGGGCGTGCTCGGCCAGCTTGTCGCGGATCGCCTGCTGCACATAGGCGTCACGGGCGAGCTTCGGCACCCGGTCGATCACGTCATCGACGAGGTGGAAGCGGTCGAGCTTGTTGCGCACCACCATGTCGAAGGGCGTCGTGGTCGAGCCCTCCTCGATATAGCCGCGCACATGCATGTTGGCGTGGTTGGTGCGGCGATAAGCGAGGCGGTGGATGAGCCAAGGATAGCCGTGATAGGCGAAGATCACCGGCTTGTCGGTGGTGAACAGCGCGTCGAACTCCGTGTCGGAAAGCCCATGCGGATGCTCGGTTTTCGGTTGCAGCGTCATCAGGTCGACGACGTTGACGACGCGCACCTTGAGGTCTGGGAAATAGCCGCGCAGCAGGTCCACGGCGGCCAGCGTCTCCAGCGTCGGGACGTCGCCGGCGCAGGCCAGCACGACATCCGGCTCGCCGCCCCGGTCATTGCTCGCCCATTCCCAGATGCCGATGCCGGTCGAGCAATGGTTGATCGCCGCGTCCATGTCGAGCCATTGCGGTGCGGGCTGCTTGCCGGCGACGATGACGTTCACCCGGTTCCAGCTCTTCAGGCAATGCTCGGTGACGCAGAGCAGGGTGTTGGCGTCCGGCGGGAGATAGACGCGGACAATCTCCGCCTTCTTGTTCACCACATGGTCGATGAAGCCGGGATCCTGATGGCTGAAGCCATTATGGTCTTGGCGCCAGACATGCGAGGTGAGGAGGTAATTGAGCGAGGCGATGGGCCGGCGCCATTCCACTTCGCTGGCTGTTTTCAACCACTTGGCGTGCTGGTTGAACATCGAGTCGATGATGTGGATGAAGGCCTCGTAGCAGGAAAACAGGCCATGGCGTCCGGTAAGAAGATACCCTTCCAGCCAGCCCTGGCACATATGCTCCGACAGAATCTCGGTGACGCGGCCATCAAGCGCGAGATGGTCGTCGCCGGGGATGGTCTCGGCGTTCCACGCGCGGTTGGTCACCTGGAACAGCGCCTGCAGCCGGTTCGAGGCGGTCTCGTCCGGGCCGAAGACGCGGAAATTGCGGGTGGCGAGGTTCGCCTTCATCACGTCGCGCAGGTAAGTGCCCATGATCGCTGTGGATTCCAGCTCCACCGCGCCGGGTGAGGGCACCTTCACGGCGTAATCCGCGAAGTCGGGCAGGCGCAGCGGGCGGCGCAGCACGCCGCCATTGGCGTGCGGGTTAGCGCTCATGCGCTTCTCGCCCTCGGGCGCGGTGGAGGCGATCTCCGGCAGAAGTTTACCGGTATCATCGAACAGTTCCTCCGGCCGGTAGCTCTTCAGCCAGTCTTCCAGCAGCGTCAGATGCTCCGGCTTCGACATGTCGGCGAACGGCACCTGATGCGAGCGCCACGTCCCTTCCGCCTTCTTGCCGTCCACGAGCTTGGGCCCGCTCCAGCCCTTGGGGCTGCGCAGGACGATCATCGGCCAGCGCGGGCGCTCGCTAACCCCTTGCTCGCGCGCGGTTTTCTGGATCTCGGCGATCCTGGCGAAGGCCTCGTCCATCGCCGCCGCCATAAGCTGGTGCATGGTGGCGGGGTCGTCGCCCTCGACGAAGATCGGCTCATGGCCATAGCCGACCATCAGCGCCCGCAATTCCTCATGCGGGATGCGGGCGAGCACGGTGGGGTTGGCGATCTTGTAGCCGTTGAGGTGCAGGATCGGTAGCACCGCACCATCGCCCACCGGGTTCAGGAACTTGTTGCCATGCCATGAGGTGGCAAGCGGGCCGGTTTCCGCCTCGCCGTCGCCGACCACGCAGGCGACCACCAGATCGGGGTTGTCGAGCACCGCGCCATAGGCGTGGGACAGCGAATAGCCGAGCTCACCGCCCTCATGGATGGAGCCGGGCGTCTCCGGGGCGGCGTGGCTGGGAATGCCACCGGGGAAGGAGAACTGCCTGAAAAACCTGCACAATCCCTCCTCGTCCTGGGAGATGTCGGGGTACAGTTCGCTGTAGGTGCCCTCCAGATAGGTCGAGGCCACCACACCCGGCGCGCCATGGCCGGGGCCGGCGATGAAAAGTATATTGTTACCTCTCTCGCGGATGATGCGGTTGAGGTGGACATAGATGAAATTGAGCCCCGGCGTGGTGCCCCAATGGCCCAGCAGGCGCGGCTTAACGTGTTGCAATGTCAGCTTTTCCCGCAGCAGCGGGTTGCCGAGCAGGTAGATCTGCCCGACCGAGAGGTAATTGGCGGCGCGCCACCAGGCGTTCATGCGGGCGACGAGGTCGGCACTCAGCGGACCCGTGGGGGCGCGAAGCTCGTTCGTCCCAGGTTCGTTCGTCATCGTGTCGGTCTCCTAAAGGGCGGTTCAGGATCGTGGAGCGTCAGTGCAGTCAGGTGGAGTGTCAGTGCAGTGAGGTGACCAGTCAGGCCGGTGTGTCCGGTGTGGACAGGCCGGGAAGCAGCACCGCCGCCCCCTGGAAGCGGCCGGCGCGCAGATCGGCCAGCGCCTCGTTGGCGCGGGCGAGCGGGTAGGTCACCGTCCTCGCCCGCACCCCCGCCACCGGGGCGAGGGCGAGGAACTCGGTGGCGTCCTCGCGCGTGAGATTGGCGACGGAGAGTAACTGTCGCTCTTCCCACAGGATGGAATAGGGGAAGGACGGGATGTCGCTCATATGAATGCCGCCGCACACCACGCGCCCGCCCTTGCGGACCGCCTTGAGGGCGGCGGGCACCAGCGCGCCGACGGGGGCGAAGATGAGGGCGGCGTCGAGCGGCGCTGGCGGCGCCTCCTCCGACGCGCCCGCCCAGACGGCGCCGAGCGAGAGGGCGAGCGCCTGCGCGCTCACATCGCCCGCACGGGTGAAGGCATAGACCTCCCGCCCCTGAAAGCGGCAGATCTGCGCGATGAGATGGGCGGCGGCGCCGAAGCCGTAAAGGCCGACGCGGCGGGCCTCGCCGGCGAGCTTCAGCGTGCGCCAGCCGATCAGCCCGGCGCACATGAGGGGCGCGGCCGCGACCGGATCGTCGAACCCGTCCAGCGGGAAGCAAAAGGCGGCGTCGGCGACCACATGGGTGGCGAAGCCCCCGTCGCGGGTGTAGCCGGTGAACAGCGGATCGTCGCACAGGTTTTCGCGCTGGCTCGCGCAATAGGGGCAGGTGCCGCAGCTATGGCCGAGCCAGGGGATGCCGACGCGGCGACCGATCCCCGGCTCCGTCACGCCGTCGCCCCGCGCTTCCACGATGCCGACGATCTCATGGCCGGGAATGATGGGCAGCGGCCCCGGCGGCAATTCGCCGTCGACGACGTGGAGATCGGTGCGGCAGACGGCGCAGGCCTCCACCCGCACGCGGATCTCGCCCGGCCCCGGCCGGGGCAGCGCGCGTTCCTCCAGACGGAGCGGGGCGCCATGGGCGTGCAGCACCATGGCCAGCATCCGGCCCGCTATGGTCTCGCCCGTCATGGCCATTCCTCGCTGCGCCCTTGATGAACTTAATGCGCGACAACGGCCTTCCACCATGCGCAGTACTCCGCACCTGATATGTAGCCGGCGAATGATCCTATGGGCCGCCGCATCATGCCCGCGTGTTGCGGCTCAGGATTGACACGCGTCAAGGACGACCTTGTCGCGCCCGCTAGAGTGCGCTGCGGGGCATACAGAGGTCGACGCCATGGCGAATATGATGAAGGCGGCGGTGGTCCGCGCATTCGGCAAGCCGCTCACCATCGAGGAGGTGCCGGTTCCGGTGCCCGGTCCCGGCGAGGTGCTGGTGAAGGTGGTCGCCTGCGGCGTCTGCCACACCGACCTGCACGCCGCCGATGGCGACTGGCCGGTGAAGCCGTCCCCGCCCTTCATCCCCGGTCATGAGGCCGCCGGCTATGTCGCCGCGCTCGGGCCGGGCGTCACCGGGCTGAAGGAGGGCGATCCGGTCGGCGTCGCCTGGCTGCACGATGCCTGCATGTGCTGCGAATATTGCGAGACCGGCTGGGAGACGCTGTGCGAGCACCAGCACAATACCGGCTATAGCTGCGATGGCGGCTTCGCGGAATATGTCATCGCCGCCGCGCCCTTCGTGGCGCGCCTGCCCGAGGGCGTCGATTTCGCCGCCATGGCGCCGATCCTGTGCGCCGGCGTCACCACCTATAAGGGGCTGAAGGAAACCGAGGCCAAGCCCGGCGAGTGGGTGGCGATCTCCGGTGTCGGCGGGCTCGGCCATATCGGCATTCAATACGCCAAGGCGATGGGCCTGCATGTGGTGGCGCTCGACATCGCCCCGGAAAAGCTGGCGCTCGCCCGCGAGGCCGGCGCCGATCTGGCGGTCGACGCCTCCTCGCCCGACGCGGTGGCGGAAATCCTCAAGGTCACCGGCGGCGGCGCCCATGGCGTGCTGGTCACGGCGGTCTCGCCGCCCGCCTTCAACCAGGCGCTGAGCTATGTGCGGCGCAAGGGCACGGTGAGCCTGGTCGGCCTGCCGCCCGGCCATTTCGCCACGCCGATCTTCGATGTGGTGCTGAAGCGCATCACCGTGCGCGGCTCCATCGTCGGCACGCGGCGCGATCTCGCCGAATCCGTCGCCTTCGCCGCTGAGGGCAAGGTGAAGGCCGAGATTCATAAGGCGCCACTGGAGAGCATCAATGATATCTTCGACGCGCTGAAGGCCGGCAAGGTCGATGGCCGCATGGTGCTCGATTTCACCTGACGCGGGCCGAGGCGCGCGAAGGGTCTGGCCAGGGGTGGCGGATTGACGGCGACGCTTCCATGCGGGTGGGCGTCGCCCCTTAAGTCCTTAAGGGAGGTCTGATGTCCGTTCGGCCGTCACGCGGGCGTAACCGCGCGCTTGCATTCATTCTGGCGGGGGCGTTGCTGGCCCCGCTGGTTCCCGCCACGCCCGCCGCGGCGCAGGAGAGCGGGCTGAAAGCGCGCCTGCAATCGCTGGTCGACCGCTTCAATGGGCGGGCCCTGCCGGCGGAGTTCTTCAAGACCAATGGCCGGCTTGAATCCGAGCAGGTGCTGATCGCCTCGAAATTCGCCGGGCGCGTCGCGCAGGTGCTGGTCGAGGAAGGCCAGACGGTGGATGTGGGCGTTGAGATCGCCCGCATGGACACGACCGAGCTCACCGCCCAGCTCACCGGCGCGCAGGCCGATGTGCGTCGCGCCGAGAAGGCCATCGCCGAGGCGGACGCCGCCATCACCCAGCGCGAGGCCGAGCGCGTGCTCGCCGAGCAGGAATATGAGCGCGCCGCCAAGCTGAAGCAGAGCGGCTTCGGCACCATCCAGTCGGCCGATACCCGCCAGAGCCAGCTCAATGTCGCCATCGCCGCGCAGAAGGCGGCGGAAGCCTCGCTCGCCGAGGCCGATGCCAGCGCGGACACAGCGCGGGCGGAGGTGGCGCGTATCCAGTCGCAGCTCGACGATGCCGTGCTCAAGGCGCCCCGGCGCGGGCGGGTGGAGTACAAGCTGGTGCGCACCGGCGAGGTGGTGGCGGCGGGTGCGCCCATCGTCACCCTGCTCGATCTCGGCGATGTCTACATGACCGTGTTCCTGCCCGCGCGCGTCGCCGGGCGGCTCGGCATGGGGGATACGGCGCGCATCGTGCTCGATCCCGCGCCCGATTACGTCATCCCCGCCACGGTGAGCTTCGTCGCCTCCGGCGCGCAGTTCACGCCGAAGACGGTGGAGACCTCCGACGAACGCGAAAAGCTGATGTTCCGGGTCAAGCTGCGGCTCGCCTCGGACCTGCTCCGGCAATATGAGGACCGGGTGAAGACCGGGGTGCGCGGCGTCGCCTATGTGCGCACCGCCCCCGACGCCACCTGGCCCGACTGGCTCAACATCAAGCTGCCGCAATGACCGCCGGGGAGAGCGCGCCAGCGGGCGCTGTGCTGACGCTTCGCGGCGTCACCCATCTCTATGGCACGACGCATGCGCTGGACGGGGTGGACCTTGCCATTCCCGCCGGCTGCATGGCCGGGCTGATCGGCCCGGACGGCGTCGGCAAATCCACCCTGCTCTCGCTCGCCGCCGGGGTGACGCGGCTGCAAAGCGGCACGCTGGAGGTGCTGGGCGGCGACATGACGACCGCCGCGTGGCGCCGGCAGGCTGGCGCCCGCATCGCCTTCATGCCGCAGGGGCTGGGGCGCAACCTCTACCCGACGCTGTCGGTGGCGGAGAATCTCGATTTCTTCGGCCGGCTGTTCGGGCAGGGCGCGCAGGAGCGGGCCGAGCGCATCGCCGAACTCATCGCCGCGACGGGGCTGGCGAAGTTCGCTGACCGGCCGGCCGGCAAGCTCTCCGGCGGCATGAAGCAGAAGCTCGGCATCTGCGCGGCGCTGATCCATGATCCCGACCTCGTCATTCTCGACGAGCCGACCACCGGCGTCGATCCGCTGTCGCGCCGGCAGTTCTGGGAGCTGATCGACCGGCTGCGGGCGCGTCGCCCGTCCATGAGCGTCCTCGTCGCCACCGCCTATATGGAGGAGGCCGAGCGCTTCGACTGGCTGGCGGCGATGAATGCCGGCAAGGTGCTGGCGACCGGCAGCCCGGCGCAGATCCGCGAGAAGGCCGGCGCGGCGACGCTGGAAGCGGCCTTCATCGCTTTGCTGCCGGAGGCCGAGCGCGCCGGGTCCGGGGACATGCCCGATCTGCCGCACCGGCCGAGCGAGGGCCCGCCCGCCATCGAGGCGACCGGGCTTACCCGCCGCTTCGGCGATTTCGTCGCGGTGGACCATGTGAATTTCCGCATCGAGAAGGGCGAGATCTTCGGCTTTCTCGGCTCGAATGGCTGCGGCAAGAGCACGACGATGAAGATGCTCACCGGCCTGCTGCCGGCGAGCGAGGGCGAGGCGAAGCTGTTCGGCGCGCCGATGGCGGGCGGCGACATGGCGACCCGCAAGCGCGTCGGCTACATGTCGCAGGCCTTCTCGCTCTATGCCGAACTCACCGTGCGGCAGAATCTCGATCTGCACGCGCGGCTGTTCGAGATTGCCGACGGGCCGGCCCGCATCGCCGAGATGGAGACGCGCTTCGACCTCGCCGATGTCGGCGATGTGCGGCCGGACAGCCTGCCGCTCGGCATCCGCCAGCGCCTGCAACTCGCCGTGGCGCTGATCCACCGGCCGGAAATCCTCATCCTCGACGAGCCGACCTCCGGCGTCGACCCGGTGGCGCGCGACGGCTTCTGGCGCGAGCTGATCAAGCTCGCCCGCGAGGATGGCGTGACGATCTTCCTCTCCACCCATTTCATGAACGAGGCCGAGCGCTGCGACCGCATCTCGCTGATGCATGCCGGGCGGGTGCTGGCGGTCGGCACGCCGGAGGAGCTGAAGCGGCAGCGGGGCATGGACAGCCTGGAAGAGGTGTTCATCGCCGTGCTGGAAGAGGCGGGCATGGGCCGCGAGGAGGGGGCGGTGGAGCTTGCCACCCGGCCCGCCCATGTCACCCGCCCGCGCCGCTTCGATCCCGGCCGGCTCTGGGCCTATGCCTGGCGCGAGGCGCTGGAGCTGATGCGCGACCCGGCACGCCTGGCCTTCGCGCTGCTCGGGCCGCTGTTGCTGCTCTTCACCTTCGGCTACGGCATCTCCTTTGATGTCGAGAACCTGCCCTATGCGGTGCTGGACCAGGACCAGAGCGCGCAGAGCCGGCAATTGCTGGAGAGCTTCGAGGGCTCGCGCTATTTCGAGCGTCACGCCGCCATCGCCTCGTCCGACGAGCTCGACCGGCGCCTTGCCAATGGCGAACTGAAGCTCGCCATCGAGGTGCCGCCGGATTTCGGCCGCGACCTGCTGCGCGAGCGCGTGCCGGAAGTGGGCGTGTGGGTGGATGGCGCCATGCCGTTCCGCGCCGAGACCACGCGCGGTTATGTGCAGGGCATCAGTCAGAGCTACCTATCGGACGCGCAGATGCGCACCGACGGGACCGAGACCTCGCTCTACCCGATCTCGGTCGAGCCGCGCTACCGCTACAATCAGGCGTTCAAGAGCGTGAACGCCATGGTGCCGAGCGTCATCATGCTGATGCTGGTGCTGATCCCCGCCATCACCACCGCGCTCGGCGTGGTGAAGGAGAAGGAGAGCGGCTCCATCGCCAATTTCCAGTCGACGCCAGTCACCAAGCTGGAGTTCCTGCTGGGCAAGCAGCTGCCCTATGTCGGCGTCGCCTTCTTGAGCTTCATCACGCTGGTGATCGCCGCGCAGCTGGTGTTCGACGTGCCGGTGAAGGGCTCGCTGCTGACGCTGGCGCTTGGCTCGCTCATCTATGTCTGCGCCACCACCGGCTTCGGCCTGCTGGTCTCCAGCTTCGTCTCCAGCCAGGTGGCGGCGGTGTTCGCCACCGCGATCATCGCCATCATCCCGGCGGTGAATTTCTCCGGCCTGCTGGTGCCGGTGTCCTCGCTCTCTGGCGCCGGGCGCTATATGGGCCTCGCCTTCCCCGCCGCCTGGTATGAGCAGGTGAGCGCCGGCACCTTCACCAAGGGGCTGGGCTTCGGTGATCTGTGGTGGGACATCGCGGTGACCGGGCTGCTGGCCCTCGCCTATATCGGCGCGGCGATGGCCGCTTTGCGCAAGCAGGGAGCCTGAGCATGATCGCCTCGCTCAAGCGCATCTGGCGGCTCGGCATCAAGGAGCTGTACAGCCTCAAGGCCGATCCGGTGCTGATGGCGCTGATCGTCTATACCTTCACCATCGCCATCTACACGGTGGCGTCCGGCGCCAAGTTCGAGGTCGAGAACGCCGCCGTGGCGGTGGTGGACGAGGACCAGACCGCGCTCTCGCGGCGGATGCGCGACGCGCTGCTGAAGCCCTTCTTCAAGGAGCCGGTGCTGATCGAGGCCAGCGAGGTCGACCGGGCGATGGATGAGGGCCGCTTCGTCTTCGTGGTCAGCATCCCCCCGAAATTCGAGCATGACGTGATTGCCGGGCGCGACCCGGTGGTGCAGCTCGACATCGACGCCACCGCCATGTCGCAGGCCGGCAATGGCGCGACCTATATCCAGAGCATCCTGCTGCAGGAGGTGGCGGCGGCCTATCCCTCCTCCACCGGCACGGCGCCGGTCAGCGTCGTCACCCGCGCTAAGTTCAACCCGAACCTGAAATCCGAATGGTTCAACGCGGTGATGCAGGTCATCAACAACGTGACCATGCTGGCGGTGATCCTGTGCGGGGCGGCGCTGATCCGCGAGCGCGAGCACGGCACGCTGGAGCACCTGCTGGTGATGCCGGTGACGCCGACCGAGATCATGCTGGCCAAGGTCTGGGCCAACGGCCTCGTCATCGTGGTGGCGGCGACGCTGTCGCTGATCTTCGTGGTGCAGCAGCTGCTCGGCGTGCCGATTGGCGGCTCGGTCACGCTCTTCGTGGCCTCCATGCTGGTCTACCAGTTCTCGGTGACCTCGCTCGGCATCCTCATCGCCACGGTCTCGACCTCGATGGGCCAGTTCGGGCTGATCGTCATGCCGGTGCTCATCATGATGAACCTGCTGTCGGGCTCGACCACGCCGATGGAGAGCATGCCGGAGGTGCTGCAATATGTGATGCAGCTCTCGCCCTCGACCCATTTCGTCGCGCTGTCGCAGGCGATCCTCTATCGCGGGGCGGGGATGTCCATCATCTGGCCGCAGATCCTGGCGCTGATCGTGATCGGCGGGGCGTTCTTCACGCTGGCCCGGCTGCGATTCCGCCGAGCGTTGCAGGCGGCGCAATAGGCCATTCACCCCCTTGCGCGGGGGTGAGCGGGTCCGTCTAATCCCTTGCTGCCGGCGGCAAGGACAAGCGGCAAGGACGAAGGCGGCGCGGCGGAGCGGAAGGTGAGCCCTTTGACAGGGCGCCGTCCGTTCCTGCCCCGGAGTCCCTCATGTCGACCGATGCCGCCGCCCATCCCCTCGCGCCGTTTCGTCTCGCCGCCGAGCCCTATTACCGGCCGGTGGCGGACGAGATCGCCGTCTTCGAGGCCGCCTTCGCCCACCGCCTGCCGGTGATGCTGAAAGGCCCGACCGGCTGCGGCAAGACGCGCTTCGTCGAGTACATGGCGTGGCGGCTCGCCCGCCCGCTGGTCACCGTCGCCGCGCATGAGGACATGACGGCGGCCGATCTTGCCGGGCGCTTCCTGCTCAATCCCGAAGGCACGGTCTGGCAGGACGGGCCGCTGACGCTGGCGGTGCGCCATGGCGGGCTGTGCTATCTCGACGAGATCGTCGAGGCGCGGCAGGACACCACCGTCGTCATCCACCCGCTGACCGACGCGCGGCGCGTGCTGCCGCTGGAAAAGCGCGGCGAGCTGATCGCCGCCCACCCTGATTTCCAGCTCGTGATCTCCTATAACCCCGGCTACCAGAGCGCGGTGAAGGATCTGAAGGAGTCCACCAAGCAGCGCTTCATCGCCATCGACTTCGACTATCCCTCAGCGCCGCTGGAAGCCGAGATCGTCGCCCGCGAGGCGGGGGTGGATGAGGGGATGGCGCAGGTGCTGGTGGCCATCGCCGCCGCCTCGCGCCGGCTGCGCGGGCAGGGGCTGGATGAGGGCGCCTCCACCCGCATGCTGATCCATGCCGGGCGGCTCGCTTGCGCCGGCGTGCCGCTGGAGGCGGCGGTGAACGCGGCGATCGTGCTGCCCATCACCGACGATGCCGATGTGCGCGCAGGCCTGCGCGCGGCGATTTCCGCATGCCTGCCGTGACGCTGACGGCGCCCGGGCCGGCCGCCGGGCAACTGGCGGCCCTGCTCGCCGGGCGCGAGACCTTGCGCGCGCCGCTGGACGCGGCGGCGGCGGGCTTTTCCGCCCGCCATGGCGACATGGCCGGCGAGATATGGGCGGAGGGGGCGCTGGCGCTGCTCACCGCCAATGCCGGGGCCGGGGCGCTGCTGGCCTATGCGCGGCTCAGCGAGGCGGGCGACCTCGGCCCGTCCGCCCTTCGTGCCGCGGCCGATGGCGCGGTGCGGGTCTGCCGCGCGGCCGGCGGGCGGGCGGCCGAAGTTACGCTTGACGCGTTCGCGCGGCTGCTGCCGGCGGGCGAGGCGGTGGATTTCTGGGCCGCCTTCGCCCGCCTTGCGGAAGGCGCGCCCGATGAGGTCGCGCCCTTCGCGGCGCGGGCCGGGCAGGTGTGGCGGCGGGGTGAGGGCGCTGCCTTCCGGCACTTCGTCGAGACCGGGCTGAAGGCGGCCGGCCGCAGCGCGGCGCGCCGGCGGGCCTTCTTCACGCTGGACGATCCGCTGGCGCTCGGCCTCGTCGCCCGGCTCGGCGCGGCGCTGGGCCTTGAGGACATGGACGGCCAGCTGCGCCGCGTGCTGCTGGCGCTGTGGGGCGGGGCGCCGCAGCTTCAGGCCCTGCCACCGCCGCCGCCCGGCACGGCGCAGCGGGTGAACATCGCCGGCCCGGTGCTGCGCCTGCCCGCCGCCTGGCCGGGGCTCGACGCCAAGGGGGCGCGCCATCTCTATCTCGCCAGCGCGGTGCATGCCGGGGCGCACCTGTTCTTCGGCAATCCGCGCTTTCAGGTCGGCAAGGACAAGCCGGTGCAGATCGCGCTGGCGACGCTGGTTGAGGATGCGCGCATCGAGCATCTCGCCCTGCGGCTCTATCCGGGCCTGCGCCGGCTCTGGGCGCCCTATCACCGGGCGAGCGCCGAGGATGGGCCGACGGTTCACGCGCTGCTGGCGCGGGTGGCGCGCGGGCTGTTCGATCCGGCCTATCGCGATCCCGACGCGCTGGTGGAGAAGGCGCAGGCGCTGTTCGCCGATGCCGCGGGCCGGCTGGACGATCCCGCCATCAGCCGCGAGATCGGCACGCGGCTCGCCAATGACGTTAGTCAGCGCCGCCTGCGCTTCGACGCGCGCGGCCATGTCGTCGAGCCGGCCTATCGCGATGACGGGCTGGGTCTGTGGGATTTTTCGCAGGTCGACCCGGAGGTGACCGCCGAGGTGGAGATGATGGTCGAGGCCGCGCGGCTCGAGCGGCGCGAGGGTGAGGATGGCAAGCCCGACGCGCCGCCCTCGCCCTCGGCTGGGCGGGCGCGGCCGGTGAGCGCGGCGGCGGAGGGCGTCACGCTCGCCACCTATCCGGAATGGGACGCGCAGGCCGGCATCGAGCGGCCGGACTGGGTGACGGTCAAGGCCATGGCGCCGGTCGAGGGCGACGCGCGGGCGCTGCGCCGGGCGCTGGACGAGGCCGCGCCGCTGCGCGCCCGCATCGCCCGGCTGGTCATGGCGGCAAAGCTCGGCCGCCCGAGCCGGCTGACGCGCCAGAGCGAGGGCCACGAGCTCGACATTGACGCGGTGATCGCCGAGGCCATCGCCCGCCGGGCGGGTGAGGTGCCGGAGCTGCGGGTGTTCCGCTCGTCCGTGCTCACCCGGCGCGATCTTGCCGTGCTGGTGCTGATCGACATTTCCCAGTCCACGCGCGATCGCCTCGCCGGCGGGCACAGCGTGCTCGACGTGGAAAAGCTCGCCGTCGCTTTGCTGGCCGAGGCGCTGGCGGCGCTCGGCGACCGCTTCGCGCTGATGGGCTTCGCCTCGAACGGGCGCGGCGAGGTGCGGGTGCATCCCGTGAAGGGCTTTCATGAGCCGTGGGAGGCGGAGGGTTTCGCCCGGCTCGCCGGCCTCGGTGCGGGCCTGTCCACAAGGCTCGGCGCCGCGCTGCGCCATGCCGGGGCGGAGATCGCCCGCGTTCCCAGCTTCCGCAAGCTGGTGCTGGTGCTCACCGATGGCGAGCCGTCCGACATCGACGCCACCCCCGCCGACCTCGCCGCCGATGCCCGCCGGGCGGTGCTGTTGCTGCGCGCGCGCGGCATCGACAGTTTCGGCGTGACGCTGGCGCCTGCCGGGGCGGGCAGTGAGGGGCCCAGCGCGGCGGCGATCTTCGGCAAGGCGCATGTGCTGCCGATCCATCGCATCGAGGATCTGCCCGCGCGCCTCTCCGACCTCTATTTCCGCCTCGCCCGGCGGTAGGGAGCTGAAACGCCGCCCTTCACCCCATGCGCCGTCATGCCCGGCCTTGGGCCGGGCATCCATGACTTTGGCGCGCGGCTGCCGCCGGTCGCACCCGGTCCGAAGACGTGGATGGCCGGGACAAGCCCGGCCATGACGTGGTTTTGGGGGGCGCCGCCTGCGAAAGCTGATGCTGCGGAAAGCGGCGACGCCCGCCACCCTCGCACGCCGTCATGCCCGGCCTTGGGCCGGGCATCCATGACTTTGGCGCACCCTCGGCCGTTGGTCGCGCGCCCGGTCCGAAGACGTGGATGGCCGGGACTAGACGGCCATGACGTTGTCTCGTGGTGGGAGCCCCCCCGCCCCTCACCGATGCGCTGTGTCGGGGTTGGGGATGCCGTCGATCGGGCATTCCTCGGTGCCGACCATCGGGCGCGTGAAGGATTCCACCATCTCGCGCGTGCCCTCGGGGTCGGCGACCCACTTCTTGTAGAAATCGTAGGGGCAGTCGGCGACGCCCTTGTCGCCGTCGCCGGAATTGATCATGCCAGTATAGCCGCGATGGACCAGCTTGAAGAGGTGGTTCTCCGACTGCATGTTCTTGCGCGCGTCGCGGATCAGCGAGGTGGAGAGCGCGGCGTACTGGATGCCGTACTCCTCCTCGCCGCATTCGCCGAGCGTGCGCCCGTCGAAGCCGACGATCGCCGAATGGCCGAAATAGGAATAGACGCCGTCGAAGCCGGCCGCGTTGGCGACCGCGACATAGGTGTTGTTGGCGAAGGCCATCGCCTTGGACATCAGGATCTGCTGCTCCTTGGCCGGGTACATGTAACCCTGGCAGCGCACGATCAGCTCGGCCCCCTTCATCGCGCAGTCGCGCCAGATTTCCGGGTAATTGCCGTCATCGCAGATGATGAGCGAGACCTTCAGCCCCTTCGGGCCTTCCGAGACATAGGTGCAATTGCCGGGATACCAGCCCTCGATCGGCACCCAGGGCATGATCTTGCGGTATTTCTGCACGATCTCACCCTTGTCGTTCATCAGGATGAGCGTGTTGTAGGGCGCCTTGTTGGGGTGTTCCTCATGGCGCTCGCCGGTGAGCGAGAACACGCCCCACACCTTCGCCTTGCGGCAGGCCTCCGCGAAGATCTCGGTCTCCTCGCCCGGCACGGTGGCGGCGGTCTCGTACATCTCCTTGGAATCATACATGATTCCGTGGGTCGAATATTCCGGGAAGATCACCAGATCCATGCCCGGCAGGCCGATCTTCATGCCGACCAGCATGTCGGCGATCTTGCGGGCATTGGCCAGCACCTCGGCCTTGGTGTGCAGGCGGGGCATCTTGTAGTTCACGACGGCCACGCCGACGGTGTCTTTGCTGCTGGAAACATCGCCGTGCAACATGGTCTTCTCCTCGCGTGAACGCGCACGCCGCCGCGCGCGCAAGCGGCGGGGCCATTGCGTCTCAAAGGGTTTAATTGTCGCGGCGGCCGGAGTCGTGATGAAGGGCCATCCGCCGCGCGCCGGCAGATTGGCGGCAGGCGGGCGCGGGCGGCAATACGTCGTTCAACGGTGGTGCGCCGGCTCAGGCCCCGGCAGTCTCGCGCAGGGCCGCGCGCACGCTCGCGAGGATTTCGTCGGAGAGCGGGGCGTCCGCCTCCTTCACCGCGCGGGCGAGCGAGACCGCGCCGACCATGGCCGAGACGGTGGCGATGGCTTTGGCGCGGCGCGCGGCCGGGTCGCTCTCCTCCAGCCGCGCCTCGACCTGCGCGATGCAGGCCTTGAGGCCGGCGGCGAAATCCTGCTGGATATGGGTGTCGTGCCGGGCGATCTCGGCGCCGAGGGCGGAGAGCGCGCAGCCCTCGCCCGGCGTGTCGCGGTGGGCGCAGCTCAGATAGCGGTCGAAAATCACCGAGAGGCTCGGCGCCCTCTGCCATTTGGCGAGGCTCTGGGCGAAGGCTTCCCGGCAGGCGGCGCCGGCGAGTTCGGCCTTGGAGCGGAAATGGCCGTAAAAGGCGCCATGGGTCAGCCCGCTCGCCTGCATGATCTCGGCGACGCCGACCGCGTCGATGCCGCGCGCGCGAAACAGCCGCGATGCCGCCTGCAGGATCGAACCGTGATGCTCGGCCACCTTCGCCTTGCTGACGCGCAAGCGTTCCTCCACCGCAAATTGCCGCCCGCCCCCTTGGCCAGACAGCATGATTTGGCGGCGAAGCAAATCAGAAACAACACGGACCGGTGGTCGCACCGGTCCGTCGCAGGTTTTCGCGCTATGTGCCGCTAGGGCAGACGGCCCTCAGGCGGGGCAGGCCGCCAGACGGGCGCGGCGGTCGAGCGCGCCGCTCCACAGGGTGAGCAGGAGCGCGCCGCCCACCAGCAGCGCCCCGACCCAGGGCGTCGCCCCGAGGCCGAGCGGGGAGGCGACGACGCGCCCGCCCACCCAGGCGCCGACCGCAATGCCGAGATTGAACGCGGCGATGTTGAGCGCGGAGGCGACATCCACCGCGCCGGGCCGGTAGCGGCCGGCGAGCTCAACCACATAGATCTGCAGGCCGGGCACATTGGCGAAGGACAGGAAGCCGAGCGCCGCGAGCGTGGGCAGCGCCAGCCAGGGCGAGACGGCGGTGAACGCGAACAGCGCCAGCACGCCGGCCTGCGCCAGGAACAGCACGGTGAGCGCCTTCACCGGATCACGGTCGGCAATGCGCCCGCCGACGAGATTGCCCGCCGCGATGGCGAGGCCGTAGAGCACGAGGATCAGGCTGACGCTGGCGCTGGAGAAGCCGGTGATGTGCTCGAGGATGACGGCAAGATAGGTGAAGGCGACGAAGGTGCCGCCATAGCCCAGCGCCGTCATGCCATAGACGATGAGCAGGCGCCCCGAGCCGAGCACGCGCAGCTGCTCGATCAGCCGGGCGGGTTCGGCGCGCGACAGGGTGTTCGGCAGCAGCGCGGCGATGGCGAGAAAGGCGATGACGCCGAGCCCCGCGACCGCCCAGAAGGTGGCGCGCCAGCCAAAGCTCTGGCCGATGAAGGTGCCGAGCGGCACGCCGGTGACGATGGCGACGGTGAGGCCCATGAACATCAGTGCGATGGCCGAGGCCCGCCGGTCCGCCGGCACGAGATCGGCGGCGATGGTGGCACCAACCGAGAAGAACACGCCATGGGCGAAGGCGGAGACGACGCGGGCGACAAGCAGCGTCTCGTAACCGGGGCTCAGCGCTGCCGCCGAATTGCCGATGACGAACAGCGCCATCAACCCGAGCAGCAGCGGCTTACGCGGCACGCGGCCGGTCAGCGCGGTGAGGACCGGCGCGCCGAAGGTGACGCCGAGCGCATAGACGCTGACGATCAGCCCGGCGCGCGGCAGGTCGATGGCAAGATCGGCGGCGACGGTGGGCAGCAGGCCGACAATGACGAATTCGGTGGTGCCGATCGCATAGGCGGCGATGGTGAGGGCGAACAAGGCAAGGGGCATCAAGGGTCTCCGGCGCCGCCGACAGCACGGGTTGCAGCCCCGGCAAGGGTTGCGGCGCGAACAGGGGGTTGGAAGCACTATGCGGGCCAGCCCCTTGCGCGATAAGCCGCGATGTCGGACCAAGGACTGTGAATTGAATTCATAGACGGTGATGAGCGGGCGAATGGATAATCGCGCGGGCGAGATGCAGGTGCTGGTCGAGGTGGTCGAGCGCGGCAGCTTCTCCGCCGCCGGGCGCCGGCTCGGCCTCTCGCCTTCCGCCGTCAGCAAGCTGGTGACGCGGCTGGAGGAGCGGCTTGGCACCCGCCTGCTGGTGCGCTCGACCCGCGTGGTGACGCTCACCCCGGAGGGCGAGGCCTATGCGGCGCGGGCCCGGCGCATTCTCGGCGAGATCGATGAGGCGGAGCGCGTGGTCTCCGCCGGCGCCGCCGCCACGCCGCGCGGGCGGCTGCGGGTGAGCGCGACGGTGGGCTTCGGCGAGCGCTGCCTCGTGCCGCTGGTGCCGGAATTTCTCGGGCGCTACCCGCAGGTGCAACTGGACCTGTCACTGACCGACGAGGTGATCGATCTGGTGGCGGAGCGCGCCGACATCGCGCTGCGCGCCGGGCCGATGCGCGATTCCACGCTGATGGCGCGCAAGGTGCTGGAGAGCCGGCGCGTCATCGTCGCCGCGCCGTCCTATCTGGCGCGGCACGGTACGCCGCGCACCCCGCAGGAACTCACCACGCATAATTGCCTGCGCTTCAATTTCCGCCGCTCCATGGATGACTGGCCGTTCCGCGACCCGTCGAGCGGGGAGAGCTACGCGCTCACCGTCACCGGCAATCTCGAAGGCAATAGCGGCGCCATGGTGCACCGCCTCGCGTTGGACGGGCTGGGCCTTGCCCGCATCGCCCGCTATGTGGCGGAGGCGGACATCGCGGCCGGGCGGCTGGTGCCGGTGCTGGAGGCGTTCAACGCCGGCGACATCGAGTTGCTGCACGCGGTGTTCGTGGGGCACGATTATCTCGCCGCCCGCATCCGCGCCTTCGTCGATTTTCTCAGCGCGCGGATCGGCTGAACGCTTTAGCGCACGGTGATGCCCGGCGCGCCCGCAATGGCCTGCCCGATGATCGCCGCGCGGGAGAAGCCTTCGGCCCGGATCTGCGCGAGAAGGCGCGGGGCGGCCGAGGCTGCGCAGGCGACGAGCAGGCCGCCGGCGGTCTGCGGGTCGGTGAGCAGATGGCGCTGCGCCTCCGGCAGATCGGCCGGCAGGGTGACTCCTCGCCATAGCTCGCCCAGTTGCGGTGCGAGGCGCCGGTGACGAAGCCGGCCTGGGCCAGCGCGGGGGCCTCATCGAGGAAGGGCAGGGCGTCCATCTCGATCTCCAGCCGCAGCCCGGCGCCGCGCGCCACTTCCAGCCCATGGCCGAGAATGCCGAAGCCGGTCACATCGGTGACGGCGTGGACATCGCTGTCCCTGCCGAGCGCCGTGCCGACCTTGTTGAGCTGGGTCATCGCGCCGACCATCTCGGCATAGGCGGCCGGCGACAGCGCCTCCTTCTTGAAGGCGGCGGAATAGATGCCGACGCCGAGCGGCTTGGTCAGGATCAGCGCGTCGCCCGGCTGCGCCGTGCTGTTGCGGCGGATGTGCGAGGGGTGGGCGGTGCCGATGACGGCGAGGCCATAGATCGGCTCGGGGGAATCGATGGAATGCCCGCCGGCGATGGGGATGCCGGCCTCGGTGGCGATGGAGGCGCCGCCCTTGAGGATCTCGCGCACCAGCGCCGGGTCGAGCTTGCCGAGCGGCATGCCGAGGATGGCCAGCGCCAGCAGCGGCTTGCCGCCCATGGCGTAGACGTCGGAGATCGCGTTGGTCGCGGCGATGCGGCCGAAGGTGAAGGGGTCGTCCACCATCGGCATGAAGAAGTCGGTGGTGGCGATGAGGCAGGTCTCCTCATCGAGCTGCCACACCGCCGCGTCGTCGCCGGTCTCGGTGCCGACGAGGAGCCGGGTGAACGCCCCCGCCGCCGGCTGTTCGGCCAGCAATTCGCGCAGCACCGAGGGCGCCAGCTTGCAGCCACAGCCCCCTCCATGGGCGAGGCTGGTGAGGCGGAACGGGGCGGGGGTGTCGGTCGGCTTGTCGAGCATGTCGTCTACCTCTGCAAGGCGTCATCCCGGATGGCCGAAGGCCGATCCGGGATCGCATGAAATTGGCGAGCGATCCCGGCTCTACGGCTTCGCCCGCTCCACATGATCGCCGTCATGCCCGGCCTTGGGCCGGGCATCCACGACTTGGGCACGGGCAAGTCAGAAGGCGTGGATGGCCGGGCTGATCCCCGGATCAAGTCCGGGGACGGCCATGACGTCGCGCAAACGCACGCTCACACCGCGATCTCGCTGGCCTTGATGGTGTAGCGGAAGGCGTCCGGGTCGAGGCAGTCCTGGCGGAGGCTCGCGACTTCCGCCTGCGGGTACATGAGGAAGCCGAGCTTGGGGCCGGAGGAGCCGGGCAAGGCGATGTCGTGGCCGTCATTATAGGCGAGCCAGTTGCCCTCCCACGACCCGAACAGCGCCTTGCGGGCGGCGATGACCTTGGCATCGTCCATGGCGTTCTTGCCCGGCGGCTCCTCCAGCACGACCTTGCGCACATCCGCCGGATCGGTGGCGATCCAGCCGAAGCCGTCCAGCCATACCTCGGCGCGGCAGTGCTGCGCCTTCGAGATGGTCGGCGAATTGGCGCCGAGGCTCTTGTAACCGAAGGCGGAGGGGGCGACGCGGATGCCATAGATGTCGCGGGCGGGAATGCCGGCGGCGCGGTTGAGGCCGACGAACAGCGCGTTGAGATCGGCACATTTGCCGCCGAGATTGCCGCTGGTCAGCAGCGCGGCGATGTCGCCCGTGCCGCAGCCGCGCGTGGCGGCGTTGCGGTAGGTGTTCTCGACCACCCATTCATAGATGGCGCGGGACTTTTCGAGATCGCTCGCCTTGCCGGCGGTGATCGTGTCGGCGGTCGTTTTGACGATGCCGTCGGTCGGGATGAGGTCGGTCGCCTTGAGGAACAGCGCGCGCTCTTGCGCCGTCAGCGGCGTGACGGTGCCGGGCTTGGAGAGGTCGGTGGCGCGGTCGCGGGTGGCGAAGGTGGAGACGATCTCGACCTTGGGCGCGGTCTCGCCGGCGGCCCAGACGAGGTGCAGCATGTCGCTGCCGTAATGGGGATCCTTCACCACGGTGGCGCTGGCGGCGTTGGTGGTCCAGCGGTTCGCGCCGGGCTTGAACCAGTCGGCGGCGCTGTAGGCGGGCAGCGGCACCCAGGCCTGGGCGGGGCCCGCCTTGCCGTCGAGCGGGGCGACGTCGAGCGTCGTCACCACCTCGAATTGCCGCCATTTACCGGGCGAGGGGGCGAAAATGGCGGCGCCCGCCGCAGCGCCAGCGGTCGCGGCGCTTTGAGCGAAGGCGTGGGCGGGAAGCGTGGTCGCGGCGGCGAGCGCGGCGCCGCATTTCAGGAAATCACGACGGCTGGTCATGAGGGGGCTCCCGGTCGGTGAGAGGAGGCAGCGGCGCCGCATCCGGCGTGGCTGTTGAGGTGGAAAGGTGGTCCAGCGCCGCGCGGGCGTCCGGGTGGTCCCAGTCGATGGGGCCCTCGGCGGTCCGGCGGATGATGTGGGCGGGGTCGAGCAGCAGGGTGGCGGGCAGGACGGTGACGCCGAAGGCGCGGCTTGCCGCGCGGTCCTCGTCGATCAGCACGGGGAAGCCGAGGCCCGCGTCCTTGAATTGCCGGTCGAGAAAGCGGCGCACGCGCACCGGCACCTCGCCGACATCGACCGCCAGAATCATCGGCCCGGTGGTCGGGTCAAGCCGGGCGGCGAGGTGGGAGAGGCCGGAAAGCTCCTCCCGACAGGGTTCGCACCAGGTCGCAAAGAAGTGAACCACGACCGGCCGGCCGTGCAGCGCAGCAAGGCTCAGCGGCGGTCCGTCGAGGCTTGGCAGGGTGAGGGCCGGAGCCGCGCTTCCGGGCCCGGGCAGGGATGCGGCGAGCGCGCTCGCTCCCGTCGTTTCTGACGCAAGGGAAGCAAGGGCAAGCCCGATCAGGAATTTCGTCGCGCCCCGCCACGCGGGAGCCTTCAAGGCGAACACGGCGCGATGCTGCGCCCGGCCTGCGGCTGCGTCAATCCGTCCTTTGACGGTTGCCCCGGACGCTGCATCGCAGCATTGCAGGATGGCACGGCGATGAATCTGGTATGCCAGGAAGCGACTGATTTTCCACGGCTTTTTCCGCAGCGTCAGTGCTGCATCGATTTGACATTAGACCAGCTCGAAACTAGCCTGACGATTGGATTACCCTATCGGCCGATGGGGATGGGAAGGTAACTCGGGAGGGTCGCCATGAATATGGAACTCTCGCGCCGGACGTTCTTGAAAACGTCGGGAGCGGGCATCGCGGGTACGACGCTGGGAGCCTTCGGCTTCAGCGAGGCGGAAGCGGCGGTGGCGGCCTATATCAAGCCGTTCCATCTCGCCAACACCGCGGAGACCCGGAACACCTGCACCTATTGCTCGGTCGCCTGCGGCATCATCATCTATTCCAAGGGTGACCTGCGGAAGGGTGAGAAGGCCGACATCGTCCATATCGAGGGCGACGCCGATCACCCGACCAATCGCGGCACGCTCTGCCCCAAGGGCGCGGCGCTGCGCGACATCGTGAAGTCCGAGACCCGGCTCACCCAGCCGATGATCCGCAAGGCGGGTTCCGACAAGTTCGAGCCGATCTCCTGGGAGGCGGCGCTCGACAAGATCGCCCGCGCCATGAAGGACGATCGCGACGCCAATTTCGTCGCCACCAACAAGGACGGCGTGACCGTCAATCGCTGGCTGACCACCGGCTTCCTCGCCGCCTCGGCCACCACCAATGAGACCGCCTTCGCCACCTACAAGGTGGTGCGCTCAACCGGAATTCTGGCGTTCGATAACCAGGCACGCGTCTGACACGGCCCGACGGTGGCGAGTCTCGCCCCAACATTTGGCCGTGGAGCAATGACCAACTCCTGGACCGACATCAAGAATACCGACCTCGTCGTGATCATGGGCGGCAATGCCGCTGAAGCCCATCCCTGCGGCTTCAAATGGGTCACCGAGGCGAAAGCCAATCGCGGCGCCAAGCTGATCGTCGTCGATCCGCGCTACACGCGCTCGGCCGCGGTGGCGGACTATTATGCGCCGATCCGTCCGGGCAGCGACATCGCCTTCCTGATGGGCGTGATCAACTGGTGCATGCAGAACGACAAGGTGCAGTGGGCGTACACCAAGGCCTTCACCAACGCCTCCTATGTCGTGAAGGAGGGCTTTGCCTATCAGGACGGTCTGTTCACCGGCTATGACGAGGCCAAGCGCGACTACGTCAAGGACACGTGGGAATACGAGATCGGGCCGGACGGCTATGCGGTGGTCGACGAGACCCTGCAGAATCCGCGCTGCGTCTGGAACCTGCTGAAAGCACACGTCGCCACCTACACGCCCGAAATGGTCGAGCGCATCTGCGGCACGCCCAAGGACAAGTTCCTGAAGGTCTGCGCGATGATCGGCGAGTGCTCCTCGCCCACCAAGACCATGACGAGCATGTACGCGCTCGGCTGGACCCAGCATTCCAAGGGCGCGCAGAACATTCGCGGCATGGCCATGCTGCAGCTCATCCTCGGCAATATCGGGGTGCGCGGCGGCGGCATGAACGCGCTGCGCGGTCATTCCAACATCCAGGGGCTGACCGATCTGGGGCTGATGAGCAACCTCATCCCCGGCTATCTGAACATCCCCACCGAGAAGGAGCCGGACCTCACCACCTATATGTCGACGCGTGCTTTCAAGCCGCTGCGGCCGAACCAGATGAGCTACTGGCAGAACTACCGCAAGTTCTTCGTCAGCTTCATGAAGTCGATGTACGGCTCGGCGGCGACGGCGCAGAATGAGTGGGGCTATAGCTACCTGCCCAAGCTCGACGTGCCCTCCTATGACATCCTGCGGGCTTTCGAGCTCATGAAGCAGGGCAAGATGAACCTCTATTTCTGCCAGGGGTTCAACCCGCTTCAGGCGTTCCCGAACAAGGCGAAGCTCGCCGAGGCGCTCTCCAAGCTCAAGCTCCTGGTCATCATGGACCCGCTGGAGACCGAGACCGCGCGCTTCTGGGAAAACCACGGCATCTACAACAAGGCGGACCCGGCCAGCATCAAGACCGAGGTGATCCAGCTTCCCACCACCTGCTTCGCGGAGGATGAGGGCTCGCTGGTCAATTCCGGCCGCTGGCTGCAATGGCACTGGCCGGGCGGCTCGCCTCCGGGCGAGGCGCGCACGGATGTGGCGATCATGTCCGGCATCCATCTGCGGCTGAAGGAGATGTATCGCAAGGAGGGCGGCGCCTTCCCCGATCCGATCCTCAACCTCAACTGGGCCTACAAGAACCCGGAGGAGCCGACCCCCGAAGAGCTGGCGCGGGAAATGAACGGGTCGGTGCTGACCGACGTGTTCGACCCGAACGATGCGACGAAGAAGGTGCTGGAGGCCGGCAAGCAGTTGGCCGGTTTCGGCCAGCTGCGCGACGACGGCTCGACCGCCTGCGGCTGCTGGATCTTCTCGGGCTGCTGGACCGAGGCCGGCAACATGATGGCGCGCCGGGACAATTCCGACCCGGACAATACCGGCGCCTTCCTGAAATGGTCGTTCGCCTGGCCGGCCAACCGGCGCATCCTCTACAATCGCGCCTCCTGCGACCTCGACGGCAAGCCGTGGGATCCCTCCCGCAAGCTGATCGAGTGGGATGGCGCCAAGTGGAGCGGCTATGACGTGCCGGACATCGCGCCGACCGCCAAGCCGCGCGATGTCGGCCCCTTCATCATGAACCCGGAGGGCGTCTCGCGCCTCTTCGTGCGCAAGATGATGCGCGACGGGCCGTTCCCGGTTCATTACGAGCCGTTCGAGAGCCCGGTCGCCAATGTCATCGCCCCGAAGATCGTCGGCAATCCGGTGGCGCGCGTGTTCAAGGATGACTGGGCGCAGTTCGCCAAGACCGGCTCGCCGGACTTCCCCTATGCGGCGACCAGCTACCGGCTCACCGAGCACTTCCACTACTGGACCAAGAACAACCATGTGAACGCGGTGCTCCAGCCGCAGCAGTTCGTCGAGATTTCCGAGGAACTGGCGCGGGAGAAGGGCATCGAGAAGGGTGGCTGGGCCCGGGTGTGGTCGACGCGCGGCGAGATTCTCGCCAAGGCGGTCGTCACCAAGCGCATCAAGCCGATGATGATCGACGGCAAGACCGTCCATGTGGTCGGGATCCCCATCCACTGGGGCTTCGTCGGCGCGGCGCGCAAGGGTTTCTCGGCCAATGTGCTCTCGCCCTTCGTGGGCGACGCCAATATCGAGACGCCCGAGTTCAAGGCCTTCATGGTCAATATCGAAGCGTCCACCGGGCCGGTGGCATAGGGAGGCGGCGCAGATGTTTCCCCCAATTCCCAACCCGTCGACCGCCCCCGATGCCGCCGCGCAGAAGTTCGGCGAGAAAGACATTCTTCGCCGCTCGGCCTCCGAGGTCACGCCGCCCGCGCAGCGGCTGACCGAGGTCGCCAAGCTGATCGACGTGTCCAAATGCATCGGCTGCAAGGCCTGCCAGGCCGCGTGCCTGGAATGGAACAACCTGACCGAGGAGATCGGCTTCAACCACGGTGTCTATGACAACCCGATGGACCTGACGCCGAACACCTTCACCCTGATGCGCTTCACCGAATGGGTGAACCCGGAGACCGAGAACCTCGAATGGCTCATCCGCAAGGATGGCTGCATGCATTGCGAGGATCCCGGCTGCCTGAAGGCCTGCCCTTCGCCGGGCGCCATCGTGCAGTATTCCAACGGCATCGTGGACTTCCAGCACGAGAACTGCATCGGCTGCGGCTACTGCATCAAGGGCTGCCCGTTCAACATCCCGCGCATCTCCAAGGTCGATCACACCGCGTATAAATGCACGCTGTGCTCGGACCGCGTGGCGGTGGGCCAGGGTCCAGCCTGCCAGAAGGCGTGCCCGACCCAGGCCATCGTCTTCGGCACCAAGGACGAGATGAAGGACTGGGCCGCGCACCGCATCACCGACCTGAAGTCGCGCGGCTATGAGAATGCCGGCCTCTACGACCCGCCGGGCGTCGGCGGCACGCATGTCATGTATGTGCTCCAGCACGCCGACCAGCCCTCGCTCTATGCCGGGCTGCCGGACAATCCGCGCATCTCGCCGATCGTCGAGACCTGGAAGGGCGTGACCAAATATGTCGGTCTCGCCGTGATGGGCTTCGCCGCCGCCGCGGGCTTCCTCCACTACATGGTCGCCGGCCCGAACAAGGTCGGTGAGGAGGATGAGGAGAACGCCGAGAAGCTGCTGGCCGGCACCGCACCGCCGCCCAACGAGGCTTCCCGTCCCGAGGGGAGGGTGTGATGGCCGTGATCCCGCATCATGACGTGCCTGATGATGTCGAGCCGGGCGATGCTGTCCGGCCCGGCCACCCCGTGCAGGTGAAACGCTACACGGTGGGCGCGCGCATCAACCACTGGATCACCGCCGTCAGCCTGGTGCTGCTGGCGCTGTCCGGCCTCGCGCTGTTCACGCCGAAGCTGTTCTTCCTCACCAGCCTGTTCGGCGGCGGGCAGTGGACGCGCACGCTGCACCCGTGGATCGGCGTGGTGCTGTTCGTCTCCTTCGCGCTGCTGTTCATCCGCTTCTGGCGCGCCAATCTGCCGGCGCGCGAGGATGTCGACTGGGTGGCGCATTCGGCCGATTTGCTCGCCGGGCGCGAGGAGAAGATGCCGGAGGTCGGCAAGTACAATGCCGGCCAGAAGGGCGTGTTCTGGGCGATGTCCGGCCTCATCATCGTGCTCATCGGCTCGGGCATCGTGATGTGGGACCAGTATTTCTATGACCTGACCACCATCCCGCAGAAGCGCTGGGCGATCCTCGTCCATGCGATGGCAGCGGTGGTGATCATCTGCGTGTGGATCATCCACGTCTATGCGGCGATCTGGGTGAAGGGGACGATCGGCGCGATGACGCGCGGCGAGGTCACCGGCGGCTGGGCGTGGCGCCATCATCGCAAATGGCTGCGCGAGCTGGTGAGCCGTCCCGGCAAACCCCCGCGCGCGCCGGCCGAGTAAGCGGGCGGCAACCGTCATCCCGGACGGCCGAAGGCCGATCCGGGATCGCGTGCCGCGAACAATGCCGATCCCGGCTCTGCGCGCGCCGCGCTTGGCCGGTATCGACCAATCTATTCCGCGCTTCATTCCACGCGCGGATCTGCAGCAGGGCGTTGCCGCGAGAACCCCGCGGCGGCCCAGGAAACACGTGGCCCGTGTGGTTCGTGAGGACATGATGCCTGAAGATCTTCAGCCCGATCCTTCCGTGATCGGTGCCGTCTCCACCCCGCCCTTCGTGGTCCTGCCCGATCCCGCGACGCTGTTCGGCGCCCGCGCTGTGCGGCTGCGCAGCTATGCGGCGGTGAGCCCGATGGCGCCGTTCCTGAATTTCGTGGCTGATATCGTCGATGGCCAGCACGGCATCGTGCCGACCCTGCCGCCCGTCGCCGCGCCCGATCCGCAGGCGCTCGAGCGCGCCCGCGGCTTCGAGATGCCGCCCATCGACCGCGCGGGCGTGAAGCTCGACGACACGCTGGACGCCACGCTCGACGCACTGTTCGACGCCGCCGCCAAGGTGAAGATGCCGGAGGAGGCCGAGGCGGCGCTCACCCGCGTGCGCCTCGCCGACGGGGCGCTGCGCGCGCAGATGGTCCGGGACGTGCTCGCCCATGACATGCCGGTGGAGACGCTGGCCGAGCACGTCTATGTCGCCGCCGCGCTGCAGGTGCATGCCGCGCGCCTTGCCGCGACGCTCGACTCAAAGGCGCTGGTGCCGGTGGGCGATGGCGTGTGCCCGGCCTGCGGCGGGCCCCCCGTCGCCTCGCTCATCGTCGAGTGGCCGAACGCCCATGGCAACCGCTACTGCGCCTGTTCGCTCTGCTCCACGCTGTGGAACTATGTGCGCATCCGCTGCTGCGCCTGCGGCTCGACCAAGGGCATCGGCTATCAGGGCATCGAGGGCGGGCCGGAGACCATCAAGGCCGAGACCTGCGACGAGTGCCGCACCTATGTGAAGGTGCTCTACCAGAACAAGGACATCACCATCGAGCCGGTAGCCGACGATATCGGCTCGCTCGGGCTGGACATGATGATGCGCGAGGGGCCGTACCGGCGGGCGGCGTTCAACCCGTTCCTGCTCGGCTATTGAGGGCGCGGCCATGGATACGCCCGCTCCCCCCACCCTGCGCGACCTGCCCGCCGTCGATGCGGTGCTGAAGACGGCCGCCGGCCAGCTCGCCATCGCCCGCTTTGGCCGGGTGCCAATGACGCAGGCGGTGCGCGGCGCGCTGGACGAGGTGCGCGCCGGCCTCATCGCCGGGAAACTGGCGAGCCTGCCCTCGCCCGACCATGTGGCACTTGCCGCCACCAGCGCGCTGGAAGGCGCCTCCCGCGCCTCGCTCGCCCCGCTGTTCAACCTCACCGGCACGGTGCTGCACACCAATCTCGGCCGCGCGCTGCTGGCGGAGGAGGCGGTGGCGGCGGCAACCGCCGCGATGCGCAGCGCGGTGGCGCTGGAGTTCGACCTTGCCACCGGCACGCGCGGTGAGCGCGACGACCATGTGCGCGATCTGCTGATCGAGCTGACGGGAGCGGAGGACGCCACCGTCGTCAACAACAACGCCGCCGCCGTGCTGCTGGTGCTCAACACGCTCGGCCTCGGCCGGGAAGCCATTGTCTCGCGCGGCGAGCTGATCGAGATCGGCGGCGCCTTCCGCATGCCGGACATCATGGCCCGCGCCGGGGTGAGGCTCGTCGAGGTCGGCACCACCAACCGCACCCATGCCCGCGATTATGAGGGCGCGCTCACCCCCGAGACCGGGCTGGTGCTGAAGGTCCATACCTCCAATTACCGCATCGAGGGCTTCACCAAGGAGGTCAGCGCGCGCGAGCTGGCGGGTATTGCCGGGGCGCGCGGCGTGCCGCTGGTGAACGATCTCGGCTCCGGCACGCTGATTGATCTCGCCCGCATCGGTCTCGCCCATGAGCCGACCGTGCGCGAGGCGGTGGCGGAGGGCGCCGACCTCGTGACCTTCTCCGGCGACAAGCTCTTGGGCGGGCCGCAGACCGGTTTCATCGTCGGGCGCAAGGATCTCATTGCACAGGTCAACCGCAACCCGATGAAGCGGGCCTTGCGGGTCGACAAGATCCGCCTCGCCGCGCTGGAGGCGACGCTGAAGCTCTACCGTGACCCGGACCGCCTCGCCGCCCGTCTGCCGACGCTGCGACTGCTCGCCCGCACGCGCGACGACCTGCGCGTGGTGGCCGAACGGCTGAGCGCGCCGGTGGCGGCGCGGCTCGGGGCAGGCTTCACCGTCGAGGTGGCCGCGTGCGCCAGCCAGATCGGCTCCGGCGCGCTGCCTTTGGAGACGCTGGCCAGCGCCGCGCTCGCCATCCGCCCGGCCGGCGATAGCTCGGGCGGGGCGCTGAACGGCCTCGCCGCGCGGCTGCGCGGTTTGCCGGTGCCGGTGATCGGGCGCGTCAATGAGGGCGCCTTGCTCCTCGATCTGCGCTGCCTTGAGGATGAGGCGGGCTTCCTCGCCAGCCTCGACGCGCTGGGGGGCGGCGCCATGATCATCGGCACGGCCGGGCATATCGACCATGGCAAGACCGCGCTGGTCGGCGCGCTCACCGGGGTCGATACCGACCGGCTGAAGGAGGAGAAGGCGCGGGGCATCTCCATCGACCTCGGCTTCGCCTATCTGCCGACCGAAGCCGGCACGCTTGGCTTTATCGACGTGCCCGGCCATGAAAAGTTCATCCACACCATGCTCGCCGGGGCGAGCGGCATCGACGCGGCGCTGCTGATCGTCGCCGCCGATGACGGGGTGATGCCGCAGACCCGCGAGCATCTGGCGCTGATCGACCTGCTCGGCATCCGCCAGGGCATCGTCGCGCTGACCAAGGCGGACCTCGCCGACGAGGATCGCCGGGCGCAGGTGAGCGCCGAGATCGCCGCGCTCATCGAGGGCACCGGACTTGAGGGCGTGGAGATCGTGCCGGTCTCGTCCGTCACCGGCGAGGGGGTGGACGATCTGCGCGAACGCCTCATCGCGCTCGCCCGTGCTTTTCACGGCCGCGCGGGGGAGGGGCGTTTTCGCCTCGCCGTGGACCGCTGCTTCACCCTCGCCGGTGCCGGCACGGTGGTGACGGGCACGGTGCTGTCCGGCGCCGTGCGGGTGGGCGACAGCGTGAGCGTCAGCCCCCCCGGCCTCACGGCGCGCGTGCGCTCCATCCATGCGCAGAACCGTCGGGCGGAGGAGGGCCGCGCCGGGGATCGCTGCGCGCTCAATCTCGCCGGCGAGGGCATCACTCATGACGCCATCCATCGCGGCGACATGGTGCTCGACCCTGCTTTGCACGCGCCAACTTTGCGGATCGACGCGAGCGTCACCGTGCTGGCGGGTGAGCCGAAGCCGCTTGACGCGTGGTTCCCGGTGCGGCTGCACCATGCCTCGGTGGAGGTCGGCGCGCGGCTGGTGCCGCTGTCGGATGAGGCGATCGCGCCGGGCGGGGCGGGGCTCGCGCAGCTCGTGCTCGACCGGCCGATCGCCGCGGCAGTGGGCGACCGTTATGTCATCCGCGACACCTCCGCCCAACGCACCATTGGCGGCGGGCGGTTTCTCGATCTGCGCGCCCCCGCCCGCAAGCGGCGCACGCCGGAGCGTCTGGCGCAGCTCGCCGCGCTCGAAGGGGATGACCCGCAAGCGGTGCTGGCGCGGCTGCTCGATCTCGATCCGTACCATCTCGATCTCGACGCCTTCGCCCGCGACCGGGCGCTGGAGGCGGGCGCGCCGGAACGTCTGGCGGTGGCGCTGGGGCTGATCGTCTTCGGGTCGCCCGGCGCGCGCATCGTCCTCTCGGCGCGGCGCTGGGCGCTGTACCGCGAGGCGCTGCTGGAAACACTCGCGGGCTTCCACGCCGCCAACCCGGACCTTGCCGGCATGGGGGTGGAGAAGCTGCGGCTTTCCCTCACCCCGCGCCTGCCCAAGCCTGCCTTTACCGAGGCGTTGCGCCGGCTCGCCGTGGAGGGCGGGCTGGTGCTGGAGGGGGCCTGGGTGCGCCTTGCCGGCCATGAGGTGCGGCTCACCCACGCGGATGAAATTGTCTGGGAGGCCATCGCTCCCCGGCTCGGCGGCGCGGAGCGCTTCCGCCCGCCGCGCGTGCGCGACCTCGCGGGGCTGCTGGGCGAGGCGGAGGGGGATGTTCGCCGGCTGATGAAGCTGCTGGCGCGGCTCGGCCGGGTGGACGAGGTGGCGCACGATCATTTCTTCCTGCGCGCCAGCGTCGCCGAGCTGGTCGGCATGGCGGCCGAACTCGCCGCGGCCTCACCCGACCGGCAGTTCGGCGCCAGCGCCTTTCGCGACCGCGTGGAGCGCGACGCCGCGCCGGCCGGCCGCAAGGTGGCGATCCAGATTCTGGAGTTTCTCGATCGCCACGGCGTGACGCTGCGCCGGGGCGACCAGCGCCGCATCAACCCGCACCGGCTGGACCTGTTCGGCGCGATCGGCGACAGTAAGGTTCCCGCGACAGGCGGGCGATGGAAGAGCGTCCCATCCGGTGATGGGGCCGGACTTCAAATCCGGTAGGGGCCGCGAGACGGTCCTTGGTGGGTTCGACTCCCACTCTCTTCCGCCATTTCTTCCCGCAGCCCGGCGACGGCCTCAGCAGGCGTCGCGGATCAGTAAGCGTCGCGGGTCTTGCGGGTGGCGGCATCGACGGCGAGCACGCCGCTCATGGCTTCCTTGTTGCCCTGCAGCGAGAGCGCCTTGAACAGGCGGTTGGCCGACCTGAAGTCGCGGATGTGGTAGTAGCTCCACGCCCGCAGCATCATCAGATCCTGCTGCTCCGGGCCGAGCCGGGCACGCTCGTCGAGCGCGATGATCGCCTCGACATAGCGCCCGTCGCGGTAGAATTCGAGCGCGCGCTGGGCGAGAAGGTCGCCGGTGAGCTGGAGCGAGCGGCGCGGGTTCTGCGGCGCTTCGAGCGCGGCGGCCTGCGCCTGATTGGTCATGCCCTTGCGGATATAGGCGAGCGACTTGCCATAGGCGGCATCCTCGGCGACGCGGCCCGAGCCGTATTTGATGGCGTAGTCGAAGGAGGGGATCGCCTCCATCGGCCGGTTGAGCTCCATGAGCTGCCAGCCGCGGGCCACCGCCTCGCTGGCCGCCCCGCCGGAACCGCCGCCCGCCGCCGCATTGCCCGAGCGGGCGGTCGACTGGGCGAGGTTGCGCCGGCGCGGCGGGGTGGGCACGGCCTCGCTGGCATAGCCCTGATCGGCGGTCACGGCGGGGATGGGCGCAAAGCCGGCGCCGGGCTGCGCGGCGTAGCTTCCGCCCTGCTGCGGGATCGGCTGGAACTGCGCCGTGCCGGGGGTGCGCACCGCGCCCTGGTACTGAACACCCTGGGTGCCCTGGAACTGCTGGGGGATCGGCTGGAACGCCTGCCCGGCATAGGACATGGCGGTGGTGGCGCTCGGCGCCGTCGGGTAGTTCACCGCGCCCGGCGCATAGGTGCGGCCGGCGCCGATGGTCGGCTGGCCGATCGGCGGCGGGGTGAGCGTCGGGGTCGGGGTCATGCGGGCGGCGGCGGCCACCAGCGGATCGGTGATGCGCAGCTGCGAGGTCTGGGCGTTGCGCGCCTCGAGCCGGGCGCGGACATTGGGATCGACCAGCGCGACGATGCGCTCGGAGCGGGCGCCCCAGGCCTGCACGATGGCCGCAAGGCGCGCCCGGTCGCCGAGGCGCCAGAAGGTCAGCGCCAGGCCATAGGCGGAGGGCTCGTCATTCGGATCCCAGTTCAGCGCGGTCTCGAACCAGGACTGGGCGGTGACGATCTGCCCGGTATTATAGGCGTACCAGCCCAGCGCCTGCGCGCCCGGCACGTACTTGTCGCGCATGACGACGGGGCTGAAGCGCGCCAGCACGATCTCGTCCAGCACCGGCGGCGGGTCGGCCGTCAGCAGGCTGATGACGACGTCGAGATAGGCCTTGTTGTTCTCGGGCGCGGAATCGCGCCACTCGAAGGCGATCGGCTCGGCTTCCAGCGCGCGGCCGAGGAAGTTCAGCGCCAGCACATAGCCTTCCGCCGACTTGGGGCCGCCCTTGCGGTCGAGCGCCATCTTGAACCAGTCGAGTGCGCGCCGCGCCTCGTCATGGCGGAACAGGTACCAGCCGAGCAGCAGCGGGTCGCCCGGCTGGTCATTCTGCTTGGCGAGCACTTCGAGCCGCTTGATGTCGGCCTCGGGGACCGAATATTCCGGGTTCTCGGCGGCGGCGCCCATGCGGCGGCGAATGAGATCGTCGCGCAGCACGTCGAATTCCGGCTTGCCCTCGGCATCCTTGCGCTCGAGCTTCATCAGATTGGCGATCTGATCGTCGGTCAGCAGCGGGATGGCCTTCTGCATCGTCGCCAGCCGTTCATTGGCGTCGTTGCAGTTGGTCAGCACATAGGTGTAGGCGTCGAGCGCGCGCGGCACCTGATTGGTCTTGGCGAAGGCCTCGGCCACGCGCCAGAGAATGTCGACATTGGTGCAGGTCAGGATGCCCGGCTGGTCGGTGGCGAGCCGCAGCACGGTGTTCCACTGCTGGCCGTCCGAGGCGTTGATGAGGCGCTGGCGGGTCTCGGCCTCGTTGAGCCGGGCGAGAAGGTCGGCCGGCGGCTCCCAGGACGAATCCGCGGCCTGCTTGGCGGCGATGGCGCTGCGCACATCGCTGTACTTGCCCTCGGCATACATCTTCCACATGCGCTCGAGCTCGACATCGGACTGCGGCCCGAACAGGTCGCCGGGCGGGGACCAGTCCGGGTAGAGCGCGCGCAGGCGGGCGATTTCGGCTTCGAGGCGGCGCGTATCACCCTGGGAGGCGAAGTAGCGCAGGGCGGTCTCGTCGACCTTGGGGCGGTTGGTGGTCGATCCGGAGCCTGTCGGGAGCTCGATCTGCTGAGCGATCGCGGGGAGGACGGCGCCTCCCAGCATGATCAGCAGAGCAGCTCGCTTTAGAGACATCTCGGATACTTCTCCGCGACCAAGGCCCAGCCCAAAAGAAACAAAGTCGACGGGTAGTAGAGCGTAGGCTCAAACCGCCGCAGATCGTCCGGGATCGGGGTCGCCGCGAGGGCACAGGCCAAAACCGCGCCGAGCATGCGATAGCCCGGTTCGGTCAGCCGCGTGACCACGCGCCCGGTGGGAATGTCGACAACCGCGGGGGTTCCCCCGTTCTCGGTCAGCCAACTCCTCCGGAACGAATCCTGAAGCTCTGCGTCCGCAATCCCTGCCCTCAACAGGTAAAGAGATATCCTTAACGAATTGTAACCGAAGACCGGGGGAAACCCCTCGGCCACGGTTACCGGTGCATTCGTCGGGGCGGATATCCAGTCGGGCGGCAGGCGCGCGGGACCAAGCTGCGCAATGCGCAGAAGCTCGATGCCGGAGCGCGACAGGGCGTCCCAGTCGGTCTCCGGCGCGAGTTGCTTCATCACCGGAAAAGCTTCGAATATCCAATAGGATAGATTCAGTATAGGGCCGTCCGGCCGGTCTTTTGAACTGAAGCCAATGGCACCGGGAAGAAGAATCGACCGGCTGCCGTCGCGCACGACCAGCTTGCGCCCGAGCGCGCGGGCGATCTTCTGTGCGCTGTCGATATACGGCTGGTATCCCCAAGTCCTGCCCGCCCGAGCCAGTGCATAGGCTATTAACAGATCGCCGTCGCTCGCGGCGTTGACGTCGGTCACATGCGGCTTTGAAGCAGGATCCCAGCGCCATGCAGCGAGTCCGTCGTCGCGAATCAGCAACTCGGTACGCGTGAAACTCCATATGCGCTCAAAGTTACTTCTGTCACCAGCCAAATAGGCCAGCAACATTCCGTAACCCTGACCCTCGCTGTGGCTGATGCCGCCATTGGCGGTGTCGACGACCCGGCCTGAATCGTCGACGAACGCCTTCATGTAGGCGTTCCAGGCGTCGATCGGTAACAGGATGTTCTGGGCCTTCACTGGAAACACCCCGCAGACGAGCACGAGAATGCCGGCTACGAGGTATCTCATCATGTGGGGCGTCCCAGTCGTCGCAGCAGGAAGGCGGTGGCGATGCCGAGCACGGTGCCGGCCACGAGCAGCATCAGGGCATAGGGCATGATGTTGGTCGAGAGCCAGTTCGCCGCGATCATGCGGAAATTACCAAAGGTCAGCGGCTGGGTGACGATGAAGCGGTAGCTCGTCACGTCGCGCCGTTCCACCTCGCCATTGGCCGACTGGAAGGCGACCGCCTGCCCGCCGATGCGGTTCCAGACGGGATCGGCGGTGAAGCGCACCATGTTGGCGGCCAGCGCCTCGGAGGTGCGCCCGGTCACCAGCGTCCACGCCGAGCGGCCATTGGTGCTGTTGCCCTGCGCCATCAGCACCGAGGTGCGCGGCGGCGGCTCCCAGCGCGTGCGCTGCCCTTCCTGGATGCGCAGCGAGTTGAAGCCGATGGAGAAGGTGCGCTGCAGCCAGGCCTCGAAGCCATCGATGATGGCGTAGAAGCCGCCGCGCCCCTGCACGCTGTCACGCCAGCGTTCATAGACCTCGGGCGTGGTCTGCGCGGCGGGCGGTGGCGGGGTCGACGGCGTCGGTGCGGCATCCCCGGCCTGCCGGTTGCGGAACCGCTCCAGCACGTTGTCGTAATTGGCGCTGTCCGTCGAATTGGCGGTGCCGCCCTCGTCGCCAGCCGAGACCACCCAGTTGGCGCGCACGGATTCGGCGATGCTCACCTGGTCGAGCACGCCGGCGGAGATCTGGTCGATGCCGCCGACAAAGATGGCATTGCGGTCGCCGAGCGTCACCGAGGCGGGGGCGGCGTCGATCGGCAGCGGCGCGCCGTTGGATTGCGCGAGGCGGGCCATCAGCGTCGAGGCGGCGGAGAGGGTGAAGGCATCCTGCCGCGCCAGCACCACGGCGATCGGGCTGCCGTCGAGTTCATAGGGGAAGGCGTCGCCGGTAAAGGCGGCGAGGTCCGGCATGCGCCCGATGCGGGCGAAATTCTCCATGGAGAATTCGGAGCTGTCGAACAGCACGAAACGGTTGTCGGCCGGCAGGGTCGCGCCCGGCAGGCAACGGGCGTCGGATTCGGTGTCGAGCACCACTTCCAGCCAGAGCCGGTTGATGCCCGCACGGAAATTGCGCAGCGGGATGAAGATCGGCTCATGCTGGAACAGCCCGCCGCCGCGCGCGGTGATCGGCAGGGTCGAGGCGATCTGCTGGTTCACATAGATGTCGACATGGCTGCCCGGCCGCACCGCGGCGGTGAAGGCGGCGTCGAGATAGAGGTTGGCGTTGCCATAGGCCTCGGCGAAGAAGTCGGGCGGCAGGGCGATCTGGAACTCGGCGCGGTAGCGGCGGCCGGAGAACTCCTGCGTGCTGACGCCGAGATCGGCGAGCCGCACGGTGCGTGCGCCGTTGAACAGTGGGGCACTCGGCGCCCAGCGGGTCAGCGTGTTGATCGCGTCGGTCTGCGGGATGGTGATGTCGTTCAGCCGCTCGATGGCACGGTCGACATCGGCCGGGGTCGGGCCGGAGATGACGAGGGTCGGCGCGCCGAGCCGGTCATCCTCCAGGAAGGTGGTGATGGGCCGCTGGCGCGCATCGCCCGGCGCGTTCGCCATGAGGCGCGGCAGCTCGGCGGCAGTGCCGATCACCACGGTGAGGCCGCCCGGCGGGGTGGGGCCCTGCGCGCCCTCGGCAAGGGTGACGGAGGGGTTGGGGAACTGGCCGCGCACCGACAGGCCCTGCACGACACGCAGCACGCGGGTCGAGCCGCCGCCCTCGATCGGGCCGGGCGTGACCACACGGATGGTGGTGATGCCCTTGGAATCGAAGCCGACCGCCGGCAGGTCGTCGAGCCCGCCGGTGAGCGGGGGGCGCCCGCCGGCGAAGGACAGGCCAGTGCCCTCGCCATTGATCTCGGTCCACAGCTCATAGGTGGCGTTCACCGCGCAGTCGGTGCGGTGGCGCTGGACCACGTCGATGCGGATGAGGTTGGCACCGGCGCGCAGCGTGCCGCGCTGCACGGCGACCGAGAAGCGCGAGGGCTCCTGCGAGGAGGCGATGGGCGTCTCGATGATCGCCTGGCCGTTGATGGTGACGCGGATGCGCGAGGTCTCCGGCATCACCACGACGGCGTTGATGTAGCTGAGCAGGAAGGTCGCCTGCCGGTTCGCCTCTTCCTGGGTGAGGTTGATCGTCCAGGCGCGGGCGGCGGCCTCGCCGGCGAAGATCATGCGCTGCTGCGGGATGATGAAACGGTCGGGCCGGGGCGGCGCCGCCGGCGCGGCAGGTGTGGCGACGCGCGCGGCGGCGGGCGCCGGTTGGCCGGGGCGCATCTGGAACGGGGCGGCGGTGGGCGCCGGGGCGCCGGCCTCGCCGGGCACGCCGAGGCCGGTGGCGGGCAGGCGCTCGCCCCGTACCGGCGCGGCGGGACCGTCCTGCTCGGCAAGGCCGGGCGCGGTGCTGCCCGGCGCGGGCGCGCGGTTGCCGGCGGGCGGGGCCATCGGCACGCCGCCGGGGGCGGTGGTTGCGGGTGCGCTGTAGCCGGAGACCGGCGGCGTCATCGAGAAGCCGGTGCCCTGACCGGCGGCGCCGCTCTGCTGCGCGGCTGCGGCACCGGCGAGGGCGGCCAGGAAGCCGAGCGCCGCGATCGGGTGGAGAGCGCGCATGGTCATTATCCGCGTTTGGCCGGGGCGAGCACCGGGCGCTGGCGTCGCTCCCGCCACAGCTTGTGCAGGTGAACCAGATAGGACAGGCCGCGGCCGGTATGAAAGATCGAAATTCGAAGGAAATTGATAGTACCGCGCAGAACCCCCGGATTGCGGCGCCGGGACTCCTGGAATTTCTTCCACTGGTCGGAATTTGCGAAGATCAGGTCGGCGATCAGCCGGTGATGCATCGGCTCGGTGGGGGCGAATTCGGTGCCGACCAGCGTGCCGTCCGAATCACGCTCGACGTTGCGGATGGTGACCGGCATCGTGTCGATGGCGATGTTGGAGGCGATCGGCTTGAAGCGCAGCACCGCCGCATGGCCGCGCTCCAGCTCCGGCAGGGTGACGTTCGGGTTCGGCCGCACGCGCGCGCCACCGAGCGAGCCGTCGTCGATCATCGCCCCGTAGGACACGCCGTCGATGACGAGTTCGCAGCGCCGCATCAGGTCGACGCGGTGGGTGCGGCGCCGGTTGCGCCGCTCCGACACCACGCCGAGCGCGCAGCCGGCGATGATGATGTTGAGCACGTTCCACGCGCCGACGACGATGATGACATCGGCGTTGAACGGCTCGGTGACCAGCCGCCAGATGGTGACCAGCAGGCCGACGATCAGGATGCCGTAGACGATGAAGAACGGCCGGCCGATCTCCGACACATGGCCCTCTTCCAGCGTCTCGCCCTTGGCGGTGACGTTGAAGGTCGGCTTGTGCGGGTTGGCGATGACCGAGATCAGCGCCGGGAACAGGTAGATCGACTGGATGTATTCGTAGAGCTCGGAAATCCACGGCCAGCGGTAGCGGCCATAGAGGTAGTTCTGCATGAGCAGGTTCACGAGCATGTAGGTCGTCGTGTAGGCGAAGAACTCGGCGCCCGAGGCGTTGAAGATTTCCAGCGAGAAGAACAGGTAGAACAGCGGCGAGATGAGGAACATCAGCCGCGGGTAGGAAAACAGCCAGAACAGCGTGCTGGACATGTAGCAGAGGCGCTGCGGCAGCGAGAGGCCGCGCTTGCCGGGCGGGAAGTGGAACCGCAGGATCTGCATCATCCCCTGCGCCCAGCGCGAGCGCTGGCCGATGAAGCTGGCGAAGGTCTCCGGCTGCAGACCGGCGATGAGCGGGCGGTCGACATAGATCGAGTGCCAGCCGCGCGAATGCAGCTCGAGCGCGGTCTCGGCGTCCTCGGTGATGGTGATGCCCTGGAAGCCGTTGGTCTCCGCCAGCGCCCGCCGGTTGATGACCGCCGCCGAGCCGCAGAAGAAGGCGGCATCCCATTTGTCGAGGCCGCGCTGGATGATGCCGTAGAACATCTCGTTCTCGGACGGCATGTGCTCGAACGTGTCGAGGTTGCGCTCCAACGGGTCGGGATTGATGAAGAAGTGCGGGGTCTGGACGAGGAACAGGTTCTCGTCCTGCAGGAAGAAGCCGACCGTCTCCTTCAGGAAGTCGCGCGTGGGTGCGTGGTCGGCGTCGAACACCACGACGAGGTCGCCGGTGGAGTGCTGGAGGCCGTTATTGAGGTTACCGGCCTTGGCGTGCTCGTTGCGCGCGCGGGTCAGGTAGCGGCAGCCGAGGCCCTCGCACATGGCGGTGAGTTCCGCCCGGCGCTGCTGCGCCTCGGTGGCCTTGGTGATGTCGTCCTGCTGGCACTTCTGGTCGGTGCCGCCATCATCCAGCAACCAGACGGTGAACTTGTCGGCGGGGTAGTCGAGGCTCAGCGCGGCCGAGACGGTGGAGGCGAGCAAATGCGGGTCTTCATTATAGGTGGGAATGAAGACGTCGACGGTCGGCTCCTCGCCCGGCGGGATGGGCGGGGAGACCCGCGAGGGCATGGGCGAGGACACGACGAACAGGCTGAGGAACAGCATGAACACGCTGTACATCTCGGCGATGTAGAGCATGAAGCCGGGGATGAAGTCCTCGATCTGCGAGATCGGCGGCAGCGTCGAGGTCGTCCGCCAATAGACGTAGCGCAGCACGATGGCGGTGCCGAGCGCCAGGGCGATCATGCGGAAGACGCCGACCGGCGGGCCGAAGGTCTTCAGCAGGATCATGGCCAGCACCACGATGCAGCCGGCGATCAAGTGGGCCTGGAGGCTGATCGGCAGGGTGATGAGAAACACCACGATCAGCGAAGAAATAGCCCACAGGCCGGCAACCCATGCCTTGCGCATCGTGTCTTTAGCCTCGGTTCCAGCCGTGCGGGGCCGCACACTACCCACTGTGTCTTACGCTCCAGAGGTTGAGGAAATCTATCCAACGGGCCGCTGGCTTTGTCCGTGCTCGATTCCACCGGAGGGACGGGCAGGATAGAGTCCGCCGACGCACGTGATTCGGGGGCGTCTCGCGTCGATTCGTTGGAAAGCGGGCGGAGTGGGGGGTGTCGTCACGGCGACGGCTCAAGCGCTTGAAGGGCTCATGATTGGACGGAACAGGCGCATAGCTCGCCTCGGGTGTCTTGCGGTGTCCGTCGCCCTTGCCATGGCGGGGTGCGCCCCGTACCCGCTGGTCGGCCAGAATCCGCAGGTCGCCACCGCGACCGTTGAAGTGCCCGTGGCCGAGGCGTTGATCCTCCCCGAGCCGGGCTCGACGCCGCGCGTCGTCACCGTGCTGGAGACGGACTATCTCAACGCGGTCGAGCAGGAGATCGTGCTAGAGACGCAGGCCCGCACGCCCGGCCAGAACGCGATCCATGTCGTGTTCTTCGGCCCGGTGAAAGGCCGCACCGGCTGGGAAAATCTCAAGCAGGACGACTATCTGAACGACGAATTGCTGGACAACGAGATGCTGGAGCGCGTGCCCGGCGTCGCCATGCATGTCTCCAACTATTTCGTCCAGAACCGCTACGGGCCGTTCAACTACGCCATCGGCAATGCCGGCAATGGCGAATTGTGCATCTATGCCTGGCAGCGCATCCAGTCGCAGGTGCCGCTCTATGTGATCTGGCGCGACCGCGGCATCCTGTCCATGCGCCTGCGCCTCTGTCAGGTCGGCGCCAGCGAGCAGGATCTGCTGCGCGTCATGTACCGCTATTCGATCAACGGCTATTTCCTGCCGCAGGCCTGGCAGCCCTATGGCAAGCCGATGGGCGAGCCGGCCGGCCTTGGTCAGATCGGCGGGCCGATGGCCTATCCCTCCGGCCTGCAAGGCGACGGCACCGTGCTTGGCGGCTGGATGGGCGGCGAGCCGCAGCAGACCGCCGCGCCGGCGGAGACCTCGCGCGCCCGCAGCACGCGCCGCTATGGCACGGCCGTGCCGCAGGCCCAGCCTGTCTATCAGCCCGGCGCGCCCGGCGCCTATCCGCAGGGCAACCTCGTCGATCCGGTGGAAGGCTATCCGCAGGTGCCCGGACCGGCCGTATCGAGCCAGCTCGCGCCGAGCACCACGCCGAAGGTGACGCCCGGACAGGTGCCGGCCGGCACGGTGATCGACCGCGCCCCGGCCCGCCCGGTGCAGTCGCCCAGCCAGAGCACGCCTTTCGCCACCCCGCCGACCCTGCCGGGCGTCACGCCGTCCTCCACCCGCACGACGCCGGCGACCTCGACCGTGGGCGAGCCGGTGCGGCTGGTGCCGGGAGCCACGACCTACCCGACCCCCAGCCAATAGGCCCCACGCGGGTCACGATGACGTGAGCTGAGGCGCGCAACACGGCGCGGATCCTTGCCGCGCAAGCTCTCGCGGGTAAGAGCCGTCGCCGTGGTGCCATTTTCTTCATGAATGGCAAACCATGATGGGCGCGATGACGGCCGGCATCGGTGTCCCGCAGGCGACGCCGGGTGGGCCCCGTGCGCGGCGGATCGCCGTCGGGAGCTTGAGTGTGCGTTCGACCAGACTGATGGCCCGGCTGGGCCTTTTGCTTGTTCTCGGCCTTGCCACCGCGCTGGGCGGCTGCGCGTCGATGGATTCCGACGATCGCGGCGCGGTGCCGCTGAGCCCGGCCATCGTGGCGGACATGACCAAGAAGGGCATGACGCCCGAAGACCCGATCATGATCCGCATCTACAAGCAGGAGAGCGAGCTTGAGGTGTGGAAGCGCACCCGCACCGGCCAGTACGCGCTCTTGAAGACCTACCCGATGTGCCGCTGGTCCGGGAAGCTCGGCCCGAAGACCCGCGAGGGCGACCGGCAGGCGCCGGAGGGCTTCTATGAAGTCACGCCGGCGCAGCTCAACCCGCGCTCGCAATATTACCTCTCCTTCAATCTCGGCTACCCGAACCAGCTGGAAACCGCGCTCGGCTACACCGGCAGCGCCCTGATGGTGCACGGCGCCTGCACCTCCGCCGGCTGCTACGCCATGACCGATAATGGCGTGACGGAAATCTACGCCATCGCCCGCGAGGCGCTGAAGGGCGGGCAGCAGAGCTTCCAGGTGCAGGCGCTGCCCTTCCGCATGACGCCGGCCAATTTCGCCGCGCATCGGCGCGACCCGAACCTGGCTTATTGGCGCAACCTTCAGGAGGGGGTGGAGTATTTCAACGTCACCCGCCGCCCGCCGATGGTGACCGCCTGCGCCGGGCGCTACCGCTTCAATGACGGGCCGACGCCGTTCGATGCCACGCTCGATCCGCTCGGGCCTTGCCCGGCGGTGCCCGGCAGCGTCGAGGTGGCCGAGGCGGTAAAGCAGCGCCAGGCGGCGGAGGATGCCGAGGCGGCCGCTCTCGCCGCGGCTATTCCGCCCGCACCGTCCTATGTCGATGGCGGCATGCACCGCAGCTTCCGCGACATTCTGCGCTCCTCCGGCCCGGAAAAGCTCGCGGCCTTTACCTCGCGCAAGATCCCGGTGAGCCAGCCCGACGCGGCGCTGGCCGATCCCTATTCCGGCCGTGCCCTCGCGGCGGCGCCGGCGAGTAGTCCCCCCGCCACCAATGCGCCGGCCGCCGCCTCACTCGGCACGCCGGCCGCGACCGCCGCGCTTCAGTAAGGCGGCGCGGGTGAATTCCCCCCTGGTGCAGGTGCGCACGGCGACCGACGCCGACATGGATGCGGTGCAGGCGATCTACGCCCATCATGTGCTGACCGGCACCGCCTCCTTCGAGGAGGTGCCGCCGACCCTCGACGAGATGCACGCCCGCCGCGCCGCCATCCTCGGCCATGGCCTGCCCTATCTGGTGGCGCAGACGCGCGAGGGTGTCGTCGGCTATTGCTACGCCACGCTTTACCGGCCCCGCCCGGCCTATCGCCACACGCTTGAGGATTCCGTCTATGTCGCACCGGGCCAAGGCGGGCGCGGCATCGGCACGGCGCTGATGGGCGCGCTGATCGCCCGCTGCGAGGCCGGGCCGTGGCGGCAGATGGTGGCGGTGATCGGCGACAGCGCCAATGCCGGCTCCATCGCCCTGCACAGCCGTCACGGCTTCGCGCCGGTCGGGGTGTTCCGCGATGTCGGCTTCAAATTCGGCCGCTGGCTCGATTCGGTGCTGATGCAGCGCCCGCTGGGCGCTGGCGCGACCTGCCTGCCGCCTCCCAAGCCGGACCTCTGAAACGAAAAAGGCCCTCCATGCGGAGGGCCTTTCTGTTGGTCGGTGAGGTCGGCTTCAGGCCGGACGGCGCGCGCCGCCATTGCCGCCGCGACGCTCGCCGGGCTTGCCGGCACCGCCCGCACCCTTGCCGCCCTTGGCGACGGGCTTGGAGCGGGTGACGGCGCCGCCGCGATTCTCGCGGGCGGCCGCGCGCGGCTTGGCCGCTTCCGCCGGCTTGTTGCCGGGCAGGCGGGCCAGCATCACCTTGTCGATGGTGACGAGGCGCATCACGTTGGTGGTGCCCGGCGTCGCGAAGGGCACGCCCGCGGTGATGGCGATGCGGTCATTCTCCTTGGCGAAGCCATGCTCGAGCGTGACCTGCGTCGCCTTGGTCGCCATCTCGCCGAAGGTGTGGATCTCCTCCGGCGCATGGACGACATGCACGCCATAGGACAGCACCAGCCGGCGGGCGGTGGAGAGCTGGCTGGCGATGCCGACGATCGGCACGCGCGGCCGCTCGCGCGCGGCGTGCAGCGTGGTGGTGCCGGAGAGCGTGTAGGTGACGATGGCCGCCGCATCGACCGACATCGCCGCCTGATAGGCCGCGTGCGTCACCGCGTCGGCGACCGTGGTGCCGGCCTCCGGGCGCTGCGATTCGATGATGGCGCGGTAGCCAGGGTCGCGCTCCACGTTCTTGATGATCTGGTCCATCATCGCGACCGCCTCGACCGGGTACTGGCCGGCGGCGCTTTCGGCGGAGAGCATCACCGCGTCGGCGCCGTCATAGACGGCGGTGGCGACGTCGGAGACCTCGGCGCGGGTCGGCACCGGGGCGGAGATCATCGATTCCAGCATCTGCGTGGCGACGATCACCGGCTTGCCGAGACGGCGCGATTCGCGGATCACGCGCTTCTGCAGCGCCGGGATTTCCGGCAGCGACAGCTCGACGCCGAGATCGCCGCGCGCCACCATGATGCTGTCCGACAGCTCGGTGATGCGGGTGAGGTGCTCGACCGCCTGCGGCTTCTCCAGCTTCAGGTTGATCTGGGCGCGGCCCTGGATCAGCTCCTTGGCCTCGATCACGTCCTCCGGGCGCTGCACGAAGGACAGCGCGATCCACTCGACGCCGAGGTCGAGGGCGAAGAACAGGTCGGAGCGGTCCTTGTCGGTCAGCGCCGAGACCGGCAGCACGACGTCAGGAACGTTGAAGCCCTTATTGTTGGACAGCCGGTTGCCGGCGATCACCTGGGCCTCGATGAAGCCATTGCCCTTCTTGACCACGCGGACGCGGACCTTGCCGTCGTCGAGCAGCACGGTCGAGCCCTCATGCAGGACTTCGAGAATCTCGGGATGCGGGATCGGCACGCGCTTCTCGTCGCCCGGAGTCGGGTCGGCGTCGAAGCGGATGGTGGTGCCGGCGGTCAGGGTGATGGCGCCGTCGACAAACTTGCCGAGGCGAAGTTTCGGCCCCTGCAGATCCGCGAGTACGCCAATGGGACGGCCGACCTCGGCTTCCAGCGCCCGCACGGCCCCGAGCACACGGCCGTGGTTCTCCTGCGTGCCGTGGCTGAAATTGAGCCGGAAGACGTCGACGCCGGCCATGTAAAGGGCCTTGATCATCTCCGGGCTCGAAGAAGCGGGTCCAAGGGTCGCCACGATCTTCGTCGCGCGTTCCCGCCTGATCACCATGTCATCCTCCGTCGTGGCGTGCGCCGCTGGTCGCCAGCACGCCTTCATATGGACCAAAACACCGCCGCTGTCTCTGGCGGGTTATCTTGCACTGCAACGTGTCTGTGCCGCGACGCGGCGTTCAATTCTTCGCGGGGACAGCGAGGCGGCGCGCTTGACCTGTCGGTAACTTCCGCCCTTACTGGACGTGCATCGCAGGCGCTCTGGCACCCTTGCCTCGTGTCGGATCGCGTGAGACCTCCGGCCGGGCGACCTGGCGCTCCGGGGTCGGAGGGGGCGGGTGCTCTGGCACCCGTGGCGGCGCGCCGATGGCGCGCACGGCCTGTGGTTCCCATGCGAGGCCGAGGTCGTCAACCATCTTCGCGACGGCCTGACGGAATCATCTTGCTGGCATTCGGAATTCTGTATACCAATTCGGGGTGAGGCCGACCGGCTTCCCGTGTGCGCCTTTGGCGACCGGGCGGCGGCGGCTTCCGCGAGAGACCGCCGGGGGCCACCTCATGCCCGGTGCCGCCAACGCCGGTGCGGTCGACAAGCGAATAACAGCCGACGAAACGGCCTTCGGGAGGAGGAAGATATGCGCCTTTCCGTGTTGAAGGAAACGGCCGCGACAGAGCCACGGGTTTCGGCGTCTTTGGAGACGGTGAAGCGATTTGTGGGTCTGGGCGCGGAGGTTGTGGTTGCGTCGGGGGCGGGGCTCGCTTCGGGCGTGAGCGATGCGGAGTTTGCCGGCGCGGGAGCGTCGATCGCGGCGGATAATGCGGCGGCGATTTCCGGCGCGGATGTCGTGCTGGCGGTGCGCCGGCCGGAGGCCGCGGCGCTCAAGGGCGTGAAGCCCGGCGCGCTGGTGATCGCCATCGCCGACCCCTATGGCAATGAGGCGGCGCTTGCCGAGATCGCGGCGATGGGCGCCAGCCTGTTCGCCATGGAGCTGATGCCGCGCATCACCCGCGCGCAGGTGATGGACGTGCTGTCCTCCCAGGCCAACCTTGCCGGCTACCGCGCGGTGATCGACGCTTCCGCCGAGTTCGGCCGGGCCTTCCCGATGATGATGACGGCGGCCGGCACGGTGCCGGCGGCGCGCGTCTTCGTCATGGGCGCGGGCGTCGCCGGTCTTCAGGCGATCGCCACCGCCCGGCGCCTTGGCGCGGTGGTCTCGGCGACCGATGTGCGCCCGGCGGCGAAGGAACAGGTCGAGTCTCTCGGGGCGAAGTTCATCGCCGTCGAGGACGAGGAGTTCAAGCAGGCCGAGACGGCGGGCGGCTACGCCAAGCAGATGTCGGCGGAGTATCAGGCCAAGCAGGCGGCGCTCACCTTGAGCCACGTCGCCAAGCAGGACATCGTCATCACCACGGCGCTGATCCCCGGCCGCCCGGCCCCCAAGCTCATCTCGGCCGAGATGGTGGCGGCGATGAAGGCGGGCTCGGTGATCGTCGACCTCGCGGTCGAGCGCGGCGGCAATGTGGTCGGCGCGGTGCCCGGCGAGGTCGTGACGACCGACAACGGCGTCAAGATTGTCGGCCATCTCAACGTGCCCGGCCGTCTGGCGGCGACCGCCTCGCAGCTCTACGCCAAGAACCTCTACGCCTTCGTCGAGACGCTGATCGACAAGGGGTCGAAGGCGCTTGCCGTGAAGTGGGACGACGAGCTGGTGAAGGCGACGCTGCTGACCAAGGACGGGGCCATCGTGCACCCGAACTTCAAGCCGGCCGAGGCGAGCGCGGCCTGACCGCGCCGGCCTCCCGCGGGCCGTCCTTCCGTCGTCATCCCGGACGGCCGCAAGGCCGAGCCGGGATCGTCCGCCCCCACCTTGTCATCCCCGGCCCCGGACTTGATCCGGGGGTTGACCCGGGGATCCACGACCGGGCGCTCCGCCTGGCTTCGTCCCTCCAGCGGCTCCGCTGGATCCCCGGGTCAAGCCCGGGGATGACGGCGAGAGGGATGGGGATGACGGCGAGAGGGGCGGGGGACGGTCGGACGGGATCGGGTCGGATCGGCAGGGCCGGGGTCGGGCACCCGACAGGGCGCCCCGCGCCCACCAGACCTTCCGGGCGCTTGGCGCCTGACATGACGAAACATCCGGGCGGTTGCGCCCGGCACCTTCAGGGGACAGGCCGGTCGCGGCGCGGCAGATGCAGCGACCCGGCGTCGAGGCTTCAGGGGATTAGGAAATGGCCAATCCGGTAGCGGGCGATCCGATCGCCCAGAACGCGGTGGAGGGCGCGCGCACCGCCGCGGAAGTGGCGCGGCAGGCGGCGGAGGCGGCGCAGGCCTATGCGGACGCGGCGACCCAGCATTATGCGGAGATCGCGGGGAACGCGGCGCACGCTTTGTCGGGCGGGGCGATCGATCCCTTCGTGTTCCGCCTCGCCATCTTCGTGCTGGCGGTGTTCGTCGGCTATTACGTGGTGTGGTCGGTGACCCCGGCGCTGCACACGCCGCTGATGAGCGTGACCAACGCCATCTCCTCGGTGATCGTGGTCGGCGCGCTCTTGGCGGTCGGCGTCGACACGGTGGCGGAAGGCACGGGCTGGGCGCGGGGCTTCGGCTTCCTCGGCCTCATTCTGGCGGCGGTGAACATCTTCGGCGGGTTCCTGGTGACCAGCCGCATGCTCGCCATGTACTCGAAGAAGAAGTGAGGGCGCCCCGATGAACGCCAATATCGTCGCGCTGCTCTACCTCGTCTCGGGCGTCCTGTTCATCATGGCGCTGCGCGGGCTCTCCAGCCCCGCCACCTCGCGCCAGGGCAATCTGTTCGGCATGGTCGGCATGACCATCGCCATCCTGACCACGCTCGCGGCGTCCCCGCCGGCGGGTCTGGGCGGCTGGGCGCTGGTGATCGGCGGCCTCGCCATTGGCGGCGGCGCCGGCGCCTATATCGCCAAGAACATCGCCATGACGCAGATGCCGCAGCTGGTCGCGGCCTTCCACTCGCTGGTCGGCCTGGCCGCGGTGATGGTGGCGGCGGCCGCGCTCTACGCGCCGGAAGCCTTCAACATCGGCCTGCCCGGCGAGATCCACGCCCAGGCGCTGATCGAGATGAGCCTCGGTGTCGCCATCGGCGCGATCACCTTTACGGGTTCCGTGATCGCCTTCGCCAAGCTCAACGGCAATATGAGCGGCAAGCCGATCCTGCTGCCGGCCCGCCACCTCATCAACATCGCGCTGGCGGCGCTGATCGTGGTGCTGATCGGCGTGCTCACCGTGACCGAGAGCCACACCGTGTTCTGGCTGATCGTCATCGCCAGCCTGATCTTCGGCGGCCTCCTGATCATCCCGATCGGCGGGGCGGACATGCCGGTCGTGGTGTCGATGCTGAACTCCTACTCCGGCTGGGCGGCGGCGGGCATCGGCTTCACGCTGGGCAACACGGCGCTGATCATCACCGGCGCGCTGGTGGGCTCCTCCGGCGCGATCCTGTCCTACATCATGTGCAAGGGCATGAACCGGAGCTTCGTCTCGGTGATCCTCGGCGGCTTCGGCGGCGACGCCGCGGCCGGTCCGGCGGGGGCGGTCGAGACGCGGCCGGTCAAGCAGGGCTCGGCCGAGGACGCGGCCTTCATCATGAAGAACGCGGCCAAGGTCATCATCGTGCCGGGCTACGGCATGGCGGTGGCGCAGGCCCAGCACGCGCTGCGCGAGATGGGCGACCGGCTGAAGGCCGAGGGCGTCGAGGTGAAATACGCCATCCACCCGGTGGCGGGCCGCATGCCCGGGCACATGAACGTGCTGCTGGCCGAGGCCAACGTGCCCTATGACGAGGTGTTCGAGCTCGAGGACATCAACTCGGAGTTCGCGCAGGCGGATGTGGCCTTCGTCATCGGCGCCAATGACGTGACCAACCCGGCGGCGAAGACCGACCCGACCTCGGCGATCTACGGCATGCCGATCCTGGACGTGGAAAAGGCCAAGACCGTGCTGTTCATCAAGCGCGGCATGGCGGCCGGCTATGCCGGCGTGGAGAACGAGCTGTTCTTCCGCGACAACACCATGATGCTCTTCGCCGACGCCAAGAAAATGGTCGAGGATATCGTCAAGAACCTCGGGCATTGAGGCATTAGTTAAAAAATCGAAATAACGGCCGGGGGATCTCCTCCGGCCGTTTTTGTTTGTGCTTGGTCTTGCTTAACCGGCTGTCAACCAAGTTCGGCCTAGCTTGCGCCCATGACGCGCGGCGTATCCTGGTTTCTCGTAGCCCCGCTCGTCCTTCTGGGGCTTTCCGGTTGCAAGTTCGGGCTGTTCGATCGGCGCGAACCCTGGCGCTCGGAAGCTGAGGAACGGTGTCTGGCGGGGGGCGAGGTCAAGCCCTCCGCCTACATCATCCCGATCCGGGAGATTGACGGCGCCGGCACCTGTGGCATGGACCATCCCTTCCGGGTGCTGGCCTTCAACCAGGGCACGGTGGAGGTGGCGCCAAAGGCGACGCTTGCCTGCCCGATGACCTCCGCCGTCGACCGCTGGATGCTCGAGGACATACAGCCCGCCGCCATGGCCTGGTTCGGCCAGCCCGTGGCGAAGGTGAAGCAGATGTCCTCCTATTCCTGCCGCAACATGAATGGCGGGCCGGCGGGCAAGATCTCCGAACATGCCTTCGGCAATGCGCTGGACATTGGCGGCTTCGAGCTGGCCGATGGCCGCATCATTCTGGTCAAGACCGGCTGGAAGGGTCGCCCGGACGAGCAGGGCTTCCTGCGCACCGTGCAGGCAACCGGCTGCCAGCGTTTCACCACCACGCTCGGGCCGGGCTACAACATCTATCATTACGACCACATCCATGTGGACCTGATGCGCCGCGCCGGGCGCACCTCGTGCAACCCGAACGTCACGCCGCCGCGCCCGCCCAATCTGCCGGTGTTCAAGGCGCCGCCGCTGCTGCGGCCGATGCCGGCCGGGCCGATGGCCAATGCGGCGGAGGGTGAGGCCGAGCCGGGCACGCAGGAGGATTTCGGTCCGGGCAGCGCGCCCGCCGCCGCTCAAGGCTCGCTTTATCCGGCAGCCGGCTATCCTGCCGCCGCCCCGGCCTATCCCGCGCCCGTCGCTCGTGCGCCGGCCGCGCCGGCGGCGGCGCCCGCGCCGCTGGGAGCGCCCGGCGAGCCGATGCCGCTGACGCCGCAGCCGGGCTATGGCGCGACCTATGGGCATGGCGTCGATCCGAATTACCGCACGCCCGCGCCGCCGCCGGCCGTCCGGCCCGCGACGGGCTATCCGGCCCAACAGGCCTATCCGCCGCAAGGCTATCCGGTTGGCGGCTATCCGGCGGGTGGCTATCCCGGTCAACCGGCGCCGGCGGCCTATCCGGCGCAGGGGTATCCGACCCAAAATTATCCGGCTCAAGGTTACCCAGCGCCCGCGCCGAAACCCGCCGCGGCGCCCAAGCCCGCGCCCGCCACGACGCGGCCGCCCGGCGTGCCATTGCCGCCGGCCGCCATTCCGCTCGCCAAATGGCTGGGGCTGGACACGACGCCGACCGGTTCAACCGGCACGGCTTCGTCCAGCAATGTGCGCTCCTTCACCAATGAGCGGCGCTTCGCCAGCCCGATCCCCGGCCCGGAGGCCGAGGGCGGCACGGACTGAGGTCCGGCTGACCGGCGATCAGTCCAGCAGCGTATCGAGGCCGCGCCGCACCCCGGTCCAGCCGCTGACCTTGCGCGTCGCCAGCAGCGTGCCGGCGACATAGGGCGCGGCCGAGGAACCGGCGTCGTGGCGGATGGTGAGCCGCTCGTCCGGCGCGCCGAAGATCGCCTCCACGCCGAGCACGAAGGAGGGAAGCCGCAGCGCATGGACGCGCACCTCATGCGCTCCCTCGCCAAAGGCGCCGCCGCGCGTTTCCGGCACGCCGACCACCTCGGAAACCGGGCGGCTGGTCGCGCCCTGCCGCACGCCGGCCAGCGCCTCGGCGAGTTCCCGGCCGGTGCCGGAGGGTGCGTCGGGCTTGGCCGCAGAGGCGTAGTCGATGAGCTCGACATCGGCGACATATTTCGCCGCTTCCAGCGTGAAGCGCTTCAGCAGCGTCGCGGTGACCGAGAAATTACCGGCGGCGAGCAGGCCGCGCCCGCGCGCCATGGCTTCCGTGTCGAGCTCGGCATAATCGGCGGCGCCGAGACCGGAGGTGCCGATGACGACATGCAGCCCGCCCTTCAGCGCGGCGAGCGCATGGGCCTTCACCACATTGGGCTTGGTATAGTCGATCAGCACATCGGCCGGGGTGGCGAGCGCCTCCTCGATGCGGGCGACGACCGGCACGCCGGAGGGCTTGCCGTCCAGCGCGACGCCGAGATCGGTGCCGGCATGGTTGCGCGAGATGGCCGCGACGAGTTCGAGATCGGGCGCCCGGGCGATGGCGGGCACGAGGGCGCGGCCGACCCAGCCGGTGGCGCCTGCGAGAATGATGCGGATCATGCGGTGTCCCCTTGGTTGCCGGAAGGCATAGCAAAGCCGGCGCCCGCCGGCCATGTGCCGGAAGGGCAGGGCCTTGACGGTCCTTGCGCGGGGGGATTGGGTGCCAGCCGGCCTGTAAGCCGGGTTCTGTAAGGCGGGATTGCTCCCGCGCGACGGCCATTCCTCTGGGACGCCAGTTACCTGGCGCCTCGAGCAGTCAACCCGGGCGGCTGTCCGAAGACAGGACATGAGGCGAACCTCGCGCCACCCCTATACGACTTTGCTCCCGGTGGGGTTTGCCCTGCCGCTTCCGTTGCCGGACGCGCGGTGCGCTCTTACCGCACCGTTTCACCCTTGCCGCGGGCGAACCCGTGGCGGTCTGATTTCTGTGGCACTTTCCCTGGGGTCGCCCCCGCCGGACGTTATCCGGCACCGTGTCTCCGTGGAGCCCGGACTTTCCTCGGCATTCTTGCGAATGACGCGGCCGTCCGGCCGGCTGGCGGGGCAGCAATGGGGGAGGCGGCGGGCGCCGTCAAGGGCGCGGGGCGATCTCTCCGGTGGGCGGCGGGCTGGCGGCGGCGCGCCATTCGGTCGGGCTGAGGCCGGTCAGGCGGCGGAATTCGCGGTTGAAGTTGGATTTGGTGCGGAAGCCGGCATCGAGCATGGCCTGCGTCACCGGCGCGCCGGCGGTCAGCGCCGCGCAGGCCGCCTCGACCCGGAAGGCGTTGACGAACTGGCTGACATTGCGCCCCTCCACCCGGTTCACCGCGCCAGACAGCGCCTTGGCGGGCACACTCAGCCGGCGGGCGAGGCGGGCGAGGGTGAGGTCCGGGTCGGCGGCGAGCTTCTGCGCCTGCAACAGCGCGCGGGCGCGGGCGACCAGCGCGCGGTCGGCTTCAAGCGCCGCGCCATCGCTGGCCGGGGCGGGCGACAGGGGAAGGGCGTCCGCCTCCTCATCGGGCTCGTCGCCGGCGCGTTCCAGCCCGGCGAGGCCGAGCGCCAGCAGGAGCAGCGAGGAGGTGAGGCTGACGATGACGCCGCGCCAGGCGATGGCGCCGGCGAGATCGGCGAGGGTGATGGCGAGATCGCTGAGCGCCGAGCCGAGCAGCAGCAGCGCCAGCAGCCGCCAGGCGGTGAGCGAGGGCCCGCCGCTCTCCAGCCGGATGCGCGGCAGCGCATCCTCGCCGCCGCGCAAGGCCAGCAGCATCGCCGCGCCATAGGCAATGAAGACGAGGACGATCACCGCGTCGAGCGTCACCGGCGCGAAGGCGAGGCAGAAGGCGGTGAACACCGGCGCGCCGAGATGCACCCAGTCGCGCGCGGGATCGACCGGCCGCACCGCGCTGGCGAGGAAGGCGAGATAGGCGGCGACCGGCACCAGCGTCGCGGTCACCGGCTGCACCGGCCGCAGCGCCTCAATGCCGTAATATTGCGTGGCGGCCACGATCAGCGATTGCAGGGCCGCGAGGCCGACCAGCGCGCGCTGCCAGCCATTGCCCTCGCCGCGCAGGAGGAGCCGCAGCAGCAGATAGAGCAGCAATGCCGCCGCGAAGACCGGGACGGGGAAGGCGGGCATGGCGGCCAAGTGGGCCGTAAATGGGGCGGTGAAATGGGCGGGCTCGGGCATGGCGGGCTCGGTAGGCCGGCGCGGGGGAGGCCGGGGAGGGGGCGTGCTCCCTTCTTCCGTCCTCAAGCCGGTTCCTGTCGACCTCTATCCGGTTTCAGGTCTCCTCGCGGGACGATTTTCGCTGCTGTGCGCTCCGGCATCCCGCCACGGAGACCCCCCATGACCACGTTTCCCGCCCGTCCGTCCACCCGCCGCCCGCACTCTCGGCAGGTGCTCGCGCTTGCGCTACTTCTGGCGCCGCTGTCCGGCCTTCCGGCCGCGGCGCAGGAGGCGAGCCCGTTGACGAGCCCCGCCGCGCCGATCCCCGGCCATGAGCGGCTCGACATTGCCGCGCCGCTGCGCGGGGCGCCGCTCAAGGCGTCGGTCTGGTACCCGACGCAGGGGCGGACCTACCGCGCGCCGATCGGCGACAATGCCGTCTTCATCGGCGCGCCCGCCTATATGGGCGCGCCCTATCCGGCCGGAAAGCTGCCGCTGGTGCTGCTCTCGCATGGCTCCGGCGGCAATATCGACAGCCTGTCCTGGCTGGCGAACGGGCTTGTCGCGCAGGGTTTCATCGTTGCTGGCGTCAACCATCCCGGCAGCACCTCCGGCGACAGTTCGCCCCGCCGCAGCGTCCGGCACTGGGAGCGGGCGCAGGATGTGCGCGCGCTGCTCGACGGCCTGCTTACGGACCCGGAACTCGGCCCGCATATCGACACCAGCCGGATCTCGGTGCTCGGCTTCTCGCTCGGCGGGGTGACGGCGATGACGCTCGCCGGCGCGCGCCCGGACCGCGACGCCTTCGCCCGCTACTGCGCCGTGCCGGCCGAGGGGAAGAAGGACTGCCTGTTCTTCTCCAAGGGTGGGGTGGCGTTCGACGAGGTGCCGAAGGGGCCCTTCGAGCAGGATCTGCGCGACCCGCGCATCAGCCGTGTGGTGGCGGTCGATCCGGCCATGGCCAAGGTCTATACGCCGGACAGCCTGAAGGGCATCACCGTGCCGGTCGAGGTGGTCAGCCTGGGGAACCCGGTCTGGGAGGCCGTGGATGTCGGCCCGACCGGCGGCAACTTCGCCGCGTTCATCCCGCATTTCGTGCATGAGACCATCGCGCCGGCGGACCATTACAGCTTCCTCGCTTTGTGCAAGCCGGCGGCGCCGGAACTGCTCAAGGCCGAGGGCGAGGACCCGATCTGCGCCGACCCGGCGGGGGCGGACCGTGCCAGCGTGCATCAGCAGGTGATCGCGCGGGTGGCCCGCTTCCTCACGGCGGCGGCGCCGGGGAATTGATCACGCGCGGGGCGGGCGGCGCTACGCACAACCTGTCGTCCGCCCGCCCTGCACGCGAAACGCGTCGGCCGGATTAATTGGCCGCCATGATGGTGCGGGCCTTGCCGCAATAGGCCCGCGCGGCGGACGACATGCGGGTGGCGCCATGGCCACCCTGGTAGCGCATCACGGTGCCGCAGGTATCGCCACCCGCCAGCCGATAGGCCCCGGCGAGGTAGCGCATGCCGAACTTGATGTTGGTGGCGGGCTCGTAGAGCGCCGCGCGCGAGCCGGTGTAGCCGACGCCGCGCGCGGTCTGGTGCTTGATCTGCATGAGCCCGACCTCGCCGGCGCGCCCCGTCGTCCGCACGTTCCAGTTGCTCTCGATGCGCACCACGGCGCGGGCCAGCGCGACGGGAATGCCGTTCGCCTTCGCCTCGCGGTCGACCAGCGCGACCAGTTTATCCGTTCCCGTCACAGATGTTTCCGGATGAAGGCTCTCCAGCGAGGACGAACGATCGTTGTTCGACGCGGCATGGGCGAGAGTGGCACCGCTCAGACTGATGAGTGAAGTCACAAGGGAAGCACAGACGAGACGCGAGATCAGCATTACCGGGCTGTAGCCTTTTCAGGATGATGACGAGGCCGGCGAAAAGCCTGGACAATCTGACCCGAATGAGGCTCGGCTGGCCCATGTCTCGCCCTAGACATGAACGGTCCGCTAAAGTCGCGGTGCGTGCGCACCTATTGCGGCGCAACCTGGGCGTTCAGTGACTTTCGTTGCGGGCGGGGCTCCTCGTGCGCAACTTCCTGTCGCGCGTTGCCGCCCATTCAGCCATGGCGAAATTTCAGGCGTCGCCGGCGTCTGTTTCAGGGCGCGACATGCAGAGCCGGTAGAGCGTCTGCAGCGTCGAGACATCGGCGATGCCGTCCACGCGCGAGCGGCGGAAATGCCGCTGGAAGGCCCGCACTACCGCTTCCGTCTGGTCGCAATAGGTGCCGCTCACCGGCACCTCATAGCCATAGAGCGCCAGCATCGCCTGCAGCGCCTCGATCGGCTGGCCGTGCTCGCCGCGCATGAAGAAGCGCCCATCGACCGGCGGCGTCTCCTCCACCAGATGGCCGACACCGAAGCGGTGCAGCGCCTCCCAGGGGAATTTTTCGCCGGGATCGTTCTTGCGCGCCGGGGCGACGTCGGAATGGGCGAGCACCCGGTCGGGTGGGATGGGGTGGCGGGTGAGGATGTCCTTGCACAGCGCCGTCACCGCCTCGATCTGGATCGCGGGGAAGGGCGGGTAGCCGAAATCATGGCCGGGATTGGCGATCTCGATGCCGATGGAGCGCGAATTGATGTCGCGCGCCCCGCCCCAGCAGCTCACCCCCGCATGCCAGGCGCGCCGCGCTTCCGGCACGAGCTGAATGATCCGGCCATCCTCGAACACGACATAGTGAGCCGAGACCTGCCGCTCGGGACTGCGCAGCCACTCCACCGCCTGCGCGGTCGATTCCAAGCCGGTGTAGTGCAGCAGCAGGATGTCAGGCCGCGTAACGCCCACACGCTCGCCATGGTTCGGCGAGGGCAGCACCTCGGCGGCAAGCGGGGAATCGGCGGGGAAGGTGGGGGCAGCGTCGGTCATGACGCGAGCTAAGCGCGCGGCGCGCCCGATTCAACAGATTCTTAAGGTTCATGGAGCGTTAATCGGCAATCCCCGGTCACGGCGGGAATCACCCAGGGCAACGGCGCCCTGGGCAGGTTCCGCCAAGGCCGTTCCATTGACGCCCATCACAGCCCATGGTATCCCAAATCATCCCGTTGCAGTTCCATGTCAGCCCGGCCGGCGGTGCCCTCAAGGCGCCTGTCGAGAGGCTGTGTGCGACCGCCGGGTGGTGTGCGCAGGCGTGGACTGGCGCGGGAGTTTCCGGAGCCGATGGATCGTTTCGTATCGACCTATCCGATGCGGCTCGATTCCAAGGGCCGGATGTCGATCCCCGCGCCCTTCCGGGCGCTGATCGCGCGCGACGGGCTGGAGCATGTCTATTGCCATCCCGCGCTCGACCTGCCGGCCCTTCAGGCCGGCGGCGGGCGGCTGATGGCGGGGATCGACAGTCTGATCGAGCGCTATCCGCCCTATTCGGAGGCCCGCGAGGAGCTGGCCACGGCGCTCTATGGATCGATCGAGACGCTGCGTCTCGATCCGGAGGGCCGGGTGGTGCTGAGCGAGACCTTGAAGACGCACGCGCAGATCGCGACCGAGGCCGTGCTGGTCGGCCTCGGCGATTCATTTCGAATCTGGGAGCCCAGCCGCTTCCGGGCGCATCTGGCCGAGGCCAAGGCGAAGGTGCGCGCGCTGAAGGAAGAGCTGGGGTCTCAGGGGGCGGCGCGTGTCACACGCGCCGAGGGGGCATGATGGCGGGTCGCGGCGGTTCGGAGACGGACGCTGCCGGCGGACCGGCCCGCCATCTGCCGGTCCTGCTCGCGGAAGTCGTCACCCATCTCGCGCCGGAGGATGGCGGCGTCTATGTCGACGGCACCTTCGGCGCCGGCGGCTACACACGCGCCATTCTCGCCGCCGCCGAGTGCCGTGTGGTCGCCATTGACCGCGACCCGACCGCCATTGCCGGCGGGCAGGCCATGGTCGAGGCGAGCGCCGGCCGGCTCACCCTTGTGCATGAGCGCTTCAGCGAGCTGGAAGAGGTCGCCGAGCGGCTGGGCCTCACCGGCCGGATCGACGGCGTGGTGCTCGATATCGGCGTCTCCTCCATGCAGATCGACGAGGGCGAGCGCGGCTTTTCCTTCCGCCGCGACGGGCCGCTCGACATGCGCATGTCGAAGGAGGGGCCCTCGGCCGCCGATCTCGTGGCGACGCTTTCCGAGACCGATCTCGCCAATCTCATCTACCGCTTCGGCGAGGAGCGCCATTCGCGCGCCGTCGCCCGCGCCATCCTTGCCGCGCGGCAGGTCGAGCCGATCACCCGCACGCTGCAGCTCGCCGACATCGTCGCCAAGGTGGTGTGGGCCAAGCCCCATGAGCCGCATCCGGCGACGCGGACCTTTCAGGCGCTGCGCATCGCGGTGAATGACGAGCTGGGCGAACTCGCCCGCGCGCTCACCGCCGCCGAGCGGGTGCTGAAGCCCGGCGGGCGGCTGGTGGTTGTCACCTTCCACTCGCTGGAAGACCGCATCGTGAAGACCTTCCTCGCCAACCGGGCGAAGGCCAATGCCGGTTCGCGCCACCTGCCGCTCGCGGTGAGCGCGCCGACCAGCTTCCGGCTGGTGGCGCGCGGCGCGGTGGAGGCGGGCGAGGCGGAGCTGGCGGTGAACCCCCGTGCGCGCTCCGCCAAGCTGCGGGCCGGTGCGCGCACCGAGGCGCCCGCCCACGCGCCGGGCGATCTCGCCTCGCTCCTGCCGCCCACCCCGGACGCCAAAAGCCGCCGCTGAGGTCGAGACATGTTTCGCGTACTCAATGCCGTCTCGCTCATCGCCCTGCTGGCCGCGGCCGGCGCGGTCTATCACGTGAAGTATTCGGCGGCGTCCGAGGCGCAGAAGATCGCCCAGCTGCGCGACGAGATCCGCGCCGAGCGCGACCGCATCGCCTTGCTCAACGCCGAATGGGCCCGCCGCACCGCGCCCGACCGCATCCAGGCGCTGGCCGAGAACCATCTCGACATGCGCCCGCTCGATGTCGATCACATGGACCGCCTCGCCAGCCTGCCCGGCAAGCCCGACCAGAACACCGACGCGCTGGGCGGCATGATCGAGGCGCTGGTGGACGGCCCCAATCCCAACCCGGCCCCGCCGGCGGCCAAGGCCCCGGCGCCGAGCGCGGCGCGCACCAAGCCGACACCGGTCGCCCGCCTGCCGGATGATGCGCCGCTCCCCGAACCGACCGGCAACGGCCAGCCGCTGCCGCTCTCGGCGATGCCGGCCGCCGGCAATATGGCGCCGTTGCGGCCCGGCTTCGCCGGACCGCAGGGCTCGCTTGCCGGTTCGCTCAATCCCGCCGCGGCGCGTCCGCTCCTGCCGCCCGCCGCGGTCGGCCAGTAGTATCCGGAGGTTGCCCTGATGGCTGCGTTCCTCTCCTCCCTGTCCGCCCGCCTCAAGGCGCTGCCGCGGGCCGTGCTGCGGCTGCCGGCGACGCTGCTGCGCGGTCTGGTCGCCACCGCCCGCATGGCCGCCGGCCGCGGCCGGCCCGAGCCGCACGCCGTGGCGCGTGCCCGCATCATCCTGTGCATGCTGGTGTTCTCCGGCGTCTATCTCGGCATTGCCGGCCGCCTCGCCATGTTTGCTTCGGCGCCCGAGGGCACGCTGGCGCGGCGCGGCGTCGCCTCCGACGCGGTGGCCTCGGCCCGGCCGGACGTGCTCGACCGCAATGGCCTGGTGCTCGCCACCGACGTGAAGTCCTCCTCGCTGTTCGGCGAGCCGCGCCGGCTCATCGACGTCGACGAGGCGGTCGAGGCGCTCACCGCCGTGCTGCCGGACATCAACGCCGACGAACTGCGCCAGCGGCTCGCCTCCAATCGCGGTTTCGTCTGGCTGAAGCGCGAGATCACCCCGCAGCAGCAGCGCGAGATCCACAATCTCGGCCTGCCCGGCATCGGTTTCATGACCGAGAACCGCCGCGTCTATCCTGGCGGCACGCTGGGCGCGCATGTGCTCGGCTCGACCAATATCGACAATCAGGGCATTGCCGGCGTCGAGAAGTGGATCGACACGCGCGGCCTTGCCGATCTGCACCTTGCCGGCTTCGCCTCGGACCGCCAGCAGGAGCCGGTCGAGCTCGCCATGGATCTGCGCGTGCAGCATGTGCTGCGCGACGAACTGTTCGAGGCCAAGGAGAAGTTCAAGGCCATCGCCGCCGCCGGCACGGTGGTGGATGTGCGCACCGGCGAGATCATCGCCATGGTGTCGTTGCCCGATTTCGACGCCAATGACCCCGCCCGCTCGCTCGACCCGAAGAACCTCAACCGCCTGACCACCGGCGTGTTCGAGATGGGCTCGACCTTCAAGGCGCTGACCTTCGCCATGGCGCTGGACAGCGGACGCTTCACCATCAATTCGACGCTGGACGCGCGCGGGGCGCTGCAATTCGGCAAGTTCCGCATCCACGACTACCACGCGGAAAACCGCGTGCTGACGCTGCCGGAAGTCTTCCTCGTCTCGTCCAATATCGGCACGGCGAAGATGGCGCTGGCGCTGGGCGTCGACGCGCATAAGGCGTTCCTCAAGAAGGCCGGCCAGCTCGACCGGCTGCGCACCGAGCTGCCGGAAAGCGCCTCGCCCATCGTGCCCAAGCGCTGGGGCGAGCTCAACACCGCCACCATCTCCTTCGGCCATGGTCTCGCTGTCGCGCCGCTTCAGGCGGTGATGGCGGTGAACGCTATGGTCAATGGCGGCATGCTGATCCCGCCGACGTTTCTCAAGCGCACGCCCGAGGAAGCGCAGGCGCTCGGCACCCGCATCATCAAGCCGGAGACCAGCGCCAAGATGCGCTATCTGCTCCGGCTCAACGCCGAGAAGGGCTCGGCCAAGAAGGTGAACGTGCCCGGCATGTATGCCGGCGGCAAGACCGGCACGGCGGAGAAGGTCATCAATGGCCGCTACTCCAAGACCAAGCTGCTGACCACCTTCACCGGCATCTTCCCGATGGACGACCCGCATTACCTCGTCCTCGTCATGCTCGACGAGCCGCAGGCGGCGGAAGGCACCTATGGTTTTGCCACCTCCGGCTGGAACGCGGCGCCGACCACCGGCAAGATCATTTCCCGCATCGGCCCGATGCTCGGCATCATGCCGCGTACCGACGTGCCGACGGCGGAAAGCCTGCTGACCAATTACACGCTGGCGCAGGCGCCGTAAGCGGCACCGCTGATTTCCGCTGCGTCAGAGTGCGCGGAATCGGCTATGCCGGACATGGCTGGACAACAGGACGACGGGAATGCCCGACCGGATCCGCCCCACCGCCGACTGCGCGCGCCGGCTCACCTTGGGTGAGCTGATCGGCGACGACGCCGATTACAGCGCCGCCGACCCCACGCTCGATGTCGCCGAGCCGGTGCTCGACAGCCGCACCGCGCGGGCCGGCGACGTGTTCTTCGCGCTCGCCGGGAGCAAGGCCGACGGCATGGCCTATGCCCGCGACGCGGTGGCGCGCGGCGCCGTCGCCGTGGTCGGCGAGAGCGAGGCGCCGGGGCTCGATCCGGCGATTTCCTATGTGCGGGTCGGCAATGCCCGCCGCGCGGTGGCGCTGGCGGCGGCGCGGGCCTTCCCCAAGCAGCCCGCCACCATCGTCGCCGTCACCGGCACGTCGGGGAAAACATCCGTCGCCGCCTTCACCCGGCAGATCTGGGCGCGGCTCGGCCATGCCAGCGCGAGCCTCGGCACGCTCGGCGTCGTCGCGCCCTCCGGCGCGGTCTATGGCTCGCTCACCACACCCGACCCCATCGCCCTGCATCGCACGCTCCACCAGCTGGCGCAGGAAGGGGTGACGCATCTGTGCCTGGAGGCTTCCTCGCACGGGCTCGACCAGCACCGGCTGGACGGCGTGCGGCTCACCGCCGGCGCCTTCACCAACCTGTCGCGCGACCATCTCGATTATCACCCGAGCATGGAGGCCTATCTCGAGGCCAAGATGCGGCTGTTCCGGGCGCTCGTCCCGCGCGGCGGCGGGGCGGCGATCTGGGTCGACACCACCGAGGGCAGCCATGTCGCGCAGGTCGCTGCCGAGCATGAGCTGAACGTGCTCGGCATCGGCAATGCCGGGGCCGGCATCACCCTGCTGGCGCGGCAGGATGAAGGGCTCGGCCAGCGTCTCGACATCGAGGCGGAGGGTGAGCGCCGCACGCTGAAGCTGCCGCTGGTCGGCGCCTTCCAGGCGTCCAACGCGCTGATCGCCGCCGGTCTCGTCCTGCTCACCGGCGGCCCGCGCGCGGCGACATTTGAGGCGTTGGAGACGCTGGAGGGCGTTCCCGGCCGGCTGGAACTGGTCGGCACGCATAAGGGCGCCGGAATTTTCGTCGATTACGCCCACAAGCCCGACGCGCTCGCCACCGCGCTCGACGCGCTGCGCCCCTACGCCACCGGTCGGCTCATCGTCGTGTTCGGCTGCGGCGGCGACCGCGACACGGGCAAGCGCCCGCTGATGGGCGCCATTGCGGCGGAGAAGGCGGATGTCGCTATTGTCACCGACGACAATCCGCGCAGCGAGGATGCCGCCAGCATCCGCGCCGCCGTGCTCGCCGCCGCCCCCGGCGCCCGCGAGATCGGCGACCGGGCGGAGGCCATTGGCGCCGCCATCGCCATGGCCGGGGCAGGGGATGTCGTGCTGATCGCCGGGAAGGGTCACGAAACCGGCCAAATCATCGGCGACCGCGTGCTGCCCTTCTCCGACCGCGACGTCGCGGCGGGATTGATCGAGGAGTGATCGCCATGGCCGCTTCCGCGCCGCTCTGGACCCCGCAGGCGCTGGCCGAGGCGACCGGCGGCACGCTCGCTCCGGCCATCACCGGTGTCTCCATCGACACCCGTACGCTCCAGCCGGGCGACGCGTTCTTCGCCATTCGCGGCGACAATAGCGACGGCCATGCCTATGTCGGCAAGGCGGCCGAGGCGGGCGCGGCTCTGTGCGTGGTCGAGCGCGGGCGGGCCGGGGAGATGCCGGCGGGCGTGCCCCTGCTCGCGGTGGACGATGTGCTCGGCGCGCTCGAAGCCGCCGGCCGGGCGGCGCGGGCGCGCAGCCAGGCCCGCATCGTCGGCGTCACCGGCTCGGTCGGCAAGACCACCACCAAGGAGGCGCTGCTGCTCGCGCTCGGCGCGGACGGGCCGACCCATGCCTCGGCGGCCTCCTATAATAATCACTGGGGCGTGCCGCTCTCGCTGGCGCGCCTGCCGGCGGGCAGCGCCTATGGCGTGTTCGAGCTCGGCATGAACCATGCCGGCGAGATAACCCCGCTGACCCGGATGGTGCGCCCGCATGTGGCGGTCATCACCACCATAGAGCCGGTGCATATCGCCCAGTTCCCGAGCATCGAGGCCATCGCCGATGCCAAGGCGGAGATCTTCCTCGGTGTGGAGCCCGGCGGGGCGGCGGTGCTCAACCGCGACAACCCGCATTTCGACCGGCTGGCGGCGGCGGCGCAGGCGGCCGGCATCGCCACCATCATCGGCTTCGGCGAATCGCCGGAGGCGCAGGCGCGCCTCGTCTCCCACGCGCTCCAGCCCAATGGCGCGACCGCCACCGCCGATATTCTCGGCGAGACGGTGAGCTTCAAGGTCGGCCTGCCCGGCCGCCACATCATTCAGAACATGCTGGCGGTTCTGGCGGCGGCCAAGCTCGCCGGCGCCGATCTTGCGCTCGCCGCGCTGGCGCTCGCCAGTTTCGGCCCGCCGCCGGGGCGCGGCGTGCGCACGCGGCTCGCCGTCAAGGGCGGGCTGGCATTGCTGATCGACGAGAGCTACAACGCCAATCCCGCCTCGATGCGCGCGGCGCTCGCCGTGCTCGCCGGCATGCCGGTGAGCGGGCGCGGGCGGCGCATCGCCGTGCTCGGCGACATGCTGGAACTCGGCCCGCAGGGCGACGTCATGCACGCCGGGCTCGCGCCCGCGACCGCCGGGATCGATCTCGTCTTCTGCGCCGGGCCGTTGATGCGCTCCCTGTGGGAAACCCTGCCGGAGAGCCGGCGCGGCGCCTGGGCGCCCGATGCCGCCGCGCTCCTGCCGCAGGTCGCCGAGCGGCTGCGCGCCGAGGATGTGGTGACGGTCAAGGGCTCCAATGGCAGCCGTATGGGCGTGCTTGCCCGCGCGCTGGCCGAGCGCTTCAAGCCGAGCGCCGACCTGCTGGCGGCGGAGACGCCGGAATGAGCGGTGTCCGGGTATCGGGAGACGCGCGTGAGGCCGCGCGTCCCGTCGCGGGCCCTCTTGCGCTTTCTGCCGGCAGCGGGCATGGCCCCGCCCGCCGACTCGCCGTGACCACGCCGTGCCGGCCCGCGTCCCTTTCGGAAGGTTGATACCCGATGCTGCAATGGCTGGCCCAGTTCCAGGAGAGCCTCCCGGCTCTGAACGTCTTTCGCTACATCACCTTCCGCACCGGTGGGGCGATCATCACCGCGCTGCTCTTCGTCTTCATGTTCGGCCCGGCCATCATCGCGCTGCTGCGCTTGAAGCAGGGCAAGGGCCAGCCGATCCGCACCGACGGGCCGCAGTCGCACCTGCTCACCAAGAAGGGCACGCCCACCATGGGCGGGCTGATGATCTTCTCGGGCCTGATGGTCGCGACCGTGCTTTGGGGCAACCTGTCCAACCCCTATGTCTGGGTGGTGCTGTTCGTCACGCTCGGCTTCGGGCTGATCGGTTTCTATGACGACTATCTGAAAGTGACCAAGCAGACCCATAACGGCCTCTCCGGCAAGGCGCGCCTCGCCATTGAGGGGCTGATCGGCGGCATCGCCGCGGTGGTCATCATGCATATCGGCCGCGAGCCGCTCTCCTCCTCGCTGGCCTTTCCGTTCTTCAAGGATCTGCTGGTCGATCTGAGCTGGTTCTTCGTGGTGTTCGGCGCCTTCGTCATCGTCGCCGCCGGCAATGCGGTGAACCTGACCGACGGGCTCGACGGCCTCGCCATCGTGCCGGTGATGGTGGCGGCGGGCAGCTTCGGGCTGATCTCCTACCTGTCCGGCAACGTGCTGTTCGCCGATTATCTGCAGATCCACTATGTCGCCGGCGTCGGCGAACTGGCGGTGATCTGCGGCGCCTTGATCGGGGCCGGCATCGGCTTCCTGTGGTTCAACGCCCCGCCGGCGCAGATCTTCATGGGCGACACCGGCTCGCTGGCGCTGGGGGGCCTCCTCGGCACCATCGCGGTCGCCACCAAGCACGAGATCGTGCTGGCGGTGATTGGCGGGCTGTTCGTGCTGGAAGCGGTGTCGGTGATCGTGCAGGTCGCCTCGTTCAAGCTCACCGGCAAGCGCGTGTTCAAGATGGCGCCGATCCACCATCATTTCGAGCAGAAGGGCTGGACCGAGCCGCAGATCGTCATCCGCTTCTGGATCATCGCCGTGGTTCTGGCGCTGATCGGCCTGTCGACCCTGAAGCTGCGCTGAGCGCGGCGGCAGGCTTCGGCGAAGCGAAGAGCGCGGCCCGCCATCCCCGCACATCGTCATGGCCGGGCTTGACCCGGCCATCCACGACTTGCCTGCGCCGCGCTGGCCCAAGTCGTGGATCCCCGGGCTGATCCCCGGATCAAGTCCGGGGACGGGGATGACGGGGTTCTGGGAGGGCGACCGCGTGAGCACGGCGGCACCCGATCCCGGATCGGCCTTTGGCCGTCCGGGATGACTCTGCATAATGCGGCCGTCATCCCGGCCTCCATCCTGCCCCCCATCTCGTCGTCATCCCGGCCCCTCGGGTCTTGCCTTTGGCAAGCCCAAGGGCAGGCTCCGCGAAGCCGGAGAGCCGGGATCGTCATCCGACGCGCTCATCCCCCCCGCACACCGTCATGGCCGGGCTTGGCCCGGCCATCCACGTCTTGCCTGCGCCTCGCTCGGATCAAGTCGTGGATCCCCGGATCAAGTCCGGGGATGACGGCGTTGGGGGACGGCGTGACCAAGGCGGCACGCGATCCCGGATCGGCCTTTGGCCGTCCGGGATGACGCTTCACAAAGATGCCGTCATCCCGGCCGGAGGCGTAGCCGGAGAGCCGGGATCGTCATCCGTTGGAGAGCCTGCGGCGCGTACATCGGGCAAGCCGGAGCGCGATCCCGGCTCGGCCTGCGGCCGTCCGGGATGACGGTTACAGGCGCGGCGATGGGCAGAGGCGCCGCTGAACAAGCGCGGCGACAGAGCTTCCTAGGAAAATAAACCTAGACATTCACCCCAATCTCCGTCATCCTGCCCGCACCTGTCCTCACCGAGGGGTGCGTCCGGAGCGGCCGGCGTGGGGGATGGGGGCGGTGGCGGCGTCGGCGGGAGTAACGCACCCGGCGGCGTCGCGGCCCAAGTCGGGTGTTCCCGTGCGGCGTAGCGCCGTTCACGGGCGGGATGCTACGCGCCTTCAAGCGCGTGGGCGCCGCCTTCAGTGGAGGATAGCAAGTCTGACTCCTCCAGGGGCCATTCGGAGCAAGCCATAAAACACCGCGTGCGGGGCGCCGGGAGCGGCGCGTCGGTCGGCTGAGTGAAGGCTTGCACCACCTTTCAAAACAAAGGTGCAGGCGGCCGCCGTTGGCGTCCGCCCCGGTGCCCCGCGCGCCCCTCAAGGGCGGATGGGAACGGCGCAGAGCCGAGGCCGCGACAGCGGCGCGGGGGTTTTGGTGCGGGCGGTGAGGGTGGGGCCTACGGGCCTTACCCGAACGTGACTCCCACCCTCACGACGTCATGGCCGGACTTGATCCGGCCATCCACGTCTCCCCGCCGCGGCGCCCGGCCCCAAGTCGTGGATCCCCGGGTCAAGCCCGGGGATGACGGTGTTCTGGGAGGGATGCCGCGTGACCAAGGCGGCACGCGATCCCGGCTCGGCCTTTGGCCGTCCGGGATGACGAGGGCGGGAACCGCGTGAGCGTGGCGGCACGCGATCCCGTCAGGGCTCACGCCTCATCGACCGGGCGCGGGCGGCGGTCGGCGCCGATGGCGACGAAGGTGAAGCTGGCCTCGGTCACCTTGTTCAGCGTCTCGCCCTCGCGCGGGCGGCGCCAGGCTTCGATGCGGATGCGCAGCGAGGTGCGCCCCACCGACAGGACGTCCCCAAAGAAGCTCACCTCATCGCCGACCAGAACCGGGCTGAGGAAGCTCATCGCCTCCACCGCCACCGTGGCGACGCGGCCCTTGGCCCGGCGCGTGGCGACGTTGCCGGCGGCCAGATCCATATGCGCCATCAGCCAGCCACCGAAGATGTCGCCGGCCGGGTTGGTGTCGGCGGGCATGGCGATGGTGCGGATGACCGGGGAATGGGGCGGCGGCTCGGCGGTGGCGGTCATGGTCGGTTCCCGGTTGAGGCGTCGGCGCGGGCGCGCGGGGCATCCCTTGATACCGTGCCGCCGCCCGCCTCGCGATCCGCACTTCGGCGAAGACATGCTCGCGCCCGCGGCGGGGACGATCCCGTCCACTCGATATCGGAACGGCACGCCTTGGAGCGAGCATCCGGTCGTCGCACTCAGGGCAGCGCCAGCACCTTCTTCACATTGTTGGCGTGCACCTCCTCATAGGGCGCGAAATAGCTGAGGTGCCCGGCCGCGATGTCCTCGGCGATGAAGGTGCTGAGATCCTGATCGGCGAAGGACATGACCGAGCGGGTGCGCAGCAGCTTCTGCACATAGCGGATCGTCGCGTCGATCAGCGAGGGACCATAGCCGCCGGCCGCGATCACCTCCGCCGCGCCGTGATTGGGCAGGATGCGCTGATAGCCCCAGCCGCGCACGCGCTTCAGTTCCTCCACATGGACGGCCAAGCGCTCGGGCTCGGCGACATAGGTGATCGGTTCTTCCAGCGTGTCGCCGGCGAGCATGATGAACTCGTCCGGCAGCAGCAGGATCAGCCCGTCATGGCTGTGGATCTCCGCCGGCTCCAGGAGCACGCGCAGGCTGCCGACCGACAGCTCGGTCGGGCCGGTGATGATGCGGTTGGGCATGACCAGCGGGCGGATCGGCGGGTTGCCGCTCTCCAGCGCCGCGCGGTGCTCCGTCAGCGCCGCCTGCGTGCGGTCCAGCGCGATGATCTCGCAATCGGCGAAGACCTCGTTGCCGGCGACGTGATCGTCATGCCAGTGGCTGAGCACGACGCGGATCGAGGTCACGCCGGCGCGCTCCAGGGCCTCGCGCATCAGCCGGGCATGGGTGAGCGAGATATGGGTGTCGTAGAGCAGCGCCTCGGAGCCGTCGACGATGGCATAGACGCAGACGCCGAGCGCATAGGCCCCGTCATCCAGCCAGTTCGGCCCGGCCGCGAAGGCGCGGGCGCCGGCGATGCGCCCGTCATAGAAGGCGAGGATGTTGGGGTGCGGGCGCAGCACCTTGAGCGTGGAGCCGAGGGGGAGAAGGGTGGGGGAGGGGGCAGGCGGAGAGGCGGGCTTGCTCATCGTCATCCTTTGCGTCGCCGGCAGGCGCGCGATCATTTCATCAGCCGGGGAAATGCGCTAGCGAGGGAGCGCGTCCCGATGGCGCGCGTCAGCCGAGGTTGTCCCATGATCCCCGTGACTTCGTTCAAAGACCGTGCCGTCGCGCTGTTCGGCCTCGGCGGCTCGGGCCTCGCCACCGCCCGCGCGCTGATTGCCGGCGGGGCGCGGGTGACGGCCTTTGACGATGCGGCGGCCTCGGTGGAGAAGGCGGCGGCGGAGGGCATCCCGACCGGCGATCTGCGCGCGCTCGACTGGCGCGACATTGCCGCGCTGGTGCTGGCCCCCGGCGTGCCGCTGACCCATCCCGAACCGCATTGGAGCGTGAGGCTGGCGCAGGGCGCGGGCGTCGAGGTCGTCGGCGACATCGAGCTGTTCTGCCGCGAGCGGCGCCTCGGCCTGCGGCGCGCGCCCTTCGCGGCGATCACCGGCACCAATGGCAAGTCGACGACCACGGCGCTGCTGGCGCATCTGATGAAGGTCGGCGGGCGCGACGTGCAGATCGGCGGCAATTTCGGGCCGGCCATCCTCGGTCTGGAGCCGCCCAAGCAGGGGCGGGTCTATGTGATCGAGTGCTCCTCCTACCAGATCGACCTCGCGCCCAGCCTCGATCCGGCGGTCGGCATCCTGCTCAACCTCTCGCCGGACCATCTCGACCGCCACGGCACGATGGAGCACTACGCCGCCGTCAAGGAGCGGCTGGTGGCGCAGGTGGAGGCCGGCGGCACGGCGGTGATCGGCGTCGATGATCCGTGGTGCCGCGCCATCGCCGACCGCGTGGCGGCGAGCGGCAAGGGGCTGGTGCGCATCTCCGTCCTCGAAAAGCTGGAGGACGGCATCTATCTCGACGGCACCGACCTCGTGATGGCGGAGGGCGGGCGTACCGTGTTCACCCTGCCGCTCGCCGGCATCGGCTCGTTGCGCGGCAGCCATAACGCGCAGAACGCCGCCGCCGCTTTCGCTAGCGCCCGTGCGCTGGGCCTTGCGCCGGAGGTGATCGCGGTCGGCATCAAGAGCTTTCCGGGCCTCGCCCATCGCATGGAGCAGGTGCGCAGCATCGGCAAGGTTCTGTTCGTCAACGATTCCAAGGCGACCAATGCGGATGCCGCCGAGCGCGCGCTGGTGTCCTTCGACAACATCTACTGGATCGCTGGCGGCAAGCCGAAGGAGGGCGGCATCGCCCCGCTCGCGCCGCTCTTTCCCCGCGTGAAGAAGGCCTATCTGATCGGCGTCGCGGCGGAGGATTTCGCGGCGACCCTCGGGGACGGCGTTCCCCATGAGATGAGCGGCACGCTGGAGGTTGCGGTGGCGAGCGCCGCGCGCGATGCGGCCAATGCCGGGCTCGACCATGCGGTGGTCCTGCTCTCGCCGGCCTGCGCCAGCTTCGACCAGTTCCGTAATTTCGAGGTACGGGGCGATGCTTTCCGGGCGCTCGTCGCCGCGCTCTGAGTGCGGCGATCGACGCGATCATCCTTCGCTTCACGCATGGGCATTAAGCCGGCGTCAACCTTAATCGTTCGATAGTCCGGGAAGCGTTTTTCCGGAGTAGAGCTACATGATCTCGCGTGCCGAACGGACGGTGGTGGGCGAATGGTGGTGGACCATTGATCGCCTGCTGCTTGGCGCCCTCGCCGCGCTGATGATCATCGGCATCGTGCTGGCGCTGGCCGCCAGCCCGCCGGTTGCCGCGCGGCTCGGCATCGCTGATCCGTTCCACTTCGTGAACCGGCAGGTGATGTTTCTGGTCCCGGCGCTCATCGTGTTGCTGGGCACCTCATTCCTCTCTCCGCGCAACATTCGCCGCGTCTCGCTGGTGCTGTTCTTCCTCTTTCTCGGCCTCGTCTGCGCCACGCTGGTCATCGGCCCGGAGGTCAAGGGTGCGCGGCGCTGGTTGAACGTCGCCAGCATCACCGTACAGCCCTCGGAGTTCCTCAAGCCGAGCTTCGTCATCATCGCCGCCTGGCTGTTCTCCGAAAGCGTGCGGCGCCCGGAAATGCCCGGTCAGTTCCTCGCCATCGGCCTGCTCGGCATCGTGGTGACGCCGCTGGTGATGCAGCCGGATTTCGGCCAGACCATGCTGGTCTCGCTGGTGTGGGGCGGCCTGTTCTTTCTGGCGGGGCTGCGGATGATCTGGGTGATCGGCCTTGGCGGCGTCGGCGCCTTCGGCCTGTTCGTCGCCTACACGCTGGTGCCGCATGTGACCAAGCGCATCGACCGCTTCCTCGACCCGGAATCGGGCGACACCTACCAGATCGACATCGCCACCGACAGCTTCCTCAATGGCGGCTGGCTCGGCCAGGGGCCGGGCGAGGGCACCTACAAGAAGATCCTGCCGGACGGGCACACCGACTTCATCTTCGCGGTCGCCGGCGAGGAGTTTGGCGCCATTCTCTGCATGATGATCGCGGGGCTGTTCGCCTTCATCGTGCTGCGCTCGCTGACGCGGGCGATGAATGACGAGGATCCGTTCGTGCGCTTTGCCATTGCCGGGCTCACCATGCTGTTCGGCCTGCAGTCCTGCATCAACATGATGGTGAACCTGCATATGATGCCGGCCAAGGGAATGACGCTGCCCTTCGTCTCCTATGGCGGCTCCTCGCTGCTGTCGCTCGCCTATGGTATGGGCATGCTGCTCGCGCTTACCCGCCGCCGCCCGCGCACGGCGACGCTGGCAGAACTGGAACGGCTGGGCACCCGGCTCGGCAGCACAGCGGTACGCCCGGCATGAACGATTCCATCCGCACGCCCCGCGCCCCGCGCCCCGCGATGACCCGCAAGCCGCTGGTACTGCTGGCGGCCGGCGGCACGGGCGGGCATCTCTTCCCGGCCGAGGCGCTGGCGGATGCGCTAAGCGCCTGCGGCATCGACATCGACCTCGCGACCGACGAGCGCGCGGCGCGCTATGCCGATGTGTTCCCCGCCCGCAAGCTGCATGTGCTGCCGGCCGACACGGTGCGTGGCCGCTCGCCTGTCGCGCTTGCCCGCACCGGCCTTGCCCTGGCGCGCGGGGTGCTCAAGGGCTACCAGCTGATGCAGGAGCTGAAGCCTGCGGTGGTGGTCGGCTTCGGCGGCTATCCTACGGTGCCGCCGCTGCTCGCCGCCCGCTTCGCCGGCCGCCCGACCATCATCCACGAGGCCAATGCGGTGATGGGCCGGGCTAATGCCATGCTCGCGCCCCGCGTGACGGCCATCGCCACCGGCTATCCCGGCATCTTCGCCGACAAGCCCGCGCTGGCCGCCAAGGCGCAGCACACCGGCAATCCGGTCCGCCCGGCGGTGATCGACGCCGCGACGCCCTATGAGGCGCCGCTGGAAAACGGCCCGTTCGATCTCCTGGTCTTTGGCGGCAGCCAGGGCGCGCGGGTGATGAGCGACGTCGTTCCCCACGCCATTGCCCAGCTTCCGCCGGTGCTGCGCGACCGGCTGCGCATCACCCAGCAGGCGCGGGCGGAGGATAGTGGCTTCGTGCGCGAGATCTACGCCAAGACCGGCGTGCGGGCGGAAGTCGCCCCGTTCTTCCGCGATCTGCCGGCGCGGATGAGCAACGCTCATCTGGTCATCGCCCGCGCCGGCGCCTCGACGATTGCGGAACTGTGCGTGATCGGCCGGCCCTCCATCCTCGTGCCGCTGCCCGGTGCCATCGACCAGGACCAGCTCGCCAATGCCACTGCGCTCACCAAGGGCGGCGGCGCTGTGCTGGCGCGCCAGAGCGGTTTCACGCCCGATACGCTGGCCGAATTGCTGATTTCGCTGATGCGCGCCCCCGGCCAGCTCGCCGCGATGGCCCAGCGGGCACAGACCATGGGCCGCGCGGACGCGACGGCGCGGCTGGCGGATCTCGTTATCCGCACCGCCGGCCTGAAGGTTTGAACCCGTGGCCGGGCGGTCCGCCATCGTCGGGATGACGCGGCCGGTCGCCTCGTCTATTCCTGCCCGCCTTGACGTTGCGCCCGCGCCCCAGGATGTGGCGGGCCGAAGGAAGATCGCATGAAGCTCCCGCTCTCACTCGGCCCCATCCATTTCGTCGGTATCGGCGGTATCGGCATGAGCGGCATCGCCGAGGTGCTGCACAATCTCGGCTACACCGTCCAGGGCTCGGACGTGGCTGAGAGCGCCAATGTGAAGCGCCTGACCGAGAAGGGCATCAAGGTGCTGATCGGCCATGCGGCCGGCAATATCGAGGGGGCGGAAGTGCTCGTCGTCTCCTCCGCGATCAAGCGCGACAATCCCGAGCTGGTCGCCGCCCGCGCCAAGCGCCTGCCGGTGGTGCGACGCGCCGAGATGCTGGCCGAGCTGATGCGCCTCAAGAGCTGCGTCGCCATTGCCGGCACCCATGGCAAGACCACCACGACCTCGCTGGTCGCCACCCTGCTCGACGCGGGCGGCTTCGATCCCACCGTCATCAATGGCGGCATCATCAACGCCTACGGCACCAATGCTCGGCTGGGGGATGGTGACTGGATGGTGGTGGAGGCCGATGAGAGCGACGGGACGTTCCTGAAGCTGCCGGTCGAGGTGGCGATCGTCACCAATATCGACCCCGAGCATCTCGACCACTTCAAGACCTTCGAGGCGGTGCAGGCGGCGTTCCGCAGCTTCATCGACAACCTGCCGTTCTACGGCTTCGCGGTGATGTGCACCGATCATCCGGTGGTGCAGGATCTCGTCGGTCATGTCGAGGATCGCCGCGTCATCACCTATGGCGAAAATCCTCAAGCCGATGCGCGACTTGTCGATCTCGACCTGCGCGGGGGCGTGTGCCGCTTCGCCGTGATCTTCCGCGACCGCACCGGCCACACCGTGCATGAGCTGCGCGATCTCGTGCTGCCCATGCCCGGCCGGCACAATGCGCTCAATGCCACCGCCGCCATCGCCGTGGCCCGCGAGCTGGGGGCGAGCGACGTGCAGATCCGCGCCGCGCTGGCCGGTTTCGGCGGGGTGAAGCGGCGCTTCACGCGGACCGGTGAGGTGGACGGTGTGTCCATCTTCGACGATTACGGCCACCATCCCGTCGAGATCGCCGCCGTGCTGCGCGCCGCCCGCGCCTCGACGGACGGGCAGGTCATCGCCATCGTCCAGCCCCACCGCTACACGCGGCTCCAATCGTTGTTCGACCAGTTCGCCACCTGCTTCAACGACGCCAACCACGTCATCGTCGCCGATGTCTATGCGGCGGGTGAGGCGCCGATCCCCGGCATCGACCGCGATCACCTCGTCGAGGCGCTGCGCGCGCGCGGCCATCGCTCGGTGACGGCGCTGGAAGGCCCGGACGCGCTCGCCGGGCTGGTGAAGGGCCTGGCAAAGCCCGGCGACTACGTGGTCTGTCTCGGCGCCGGCAACATCACCCAATGGGCCTATGCGCTGCCGGGCCAGCTTGAGGCGGGGCCGGTGTCGGGCAAATCATGCTAGACTTCACGACCATGGACCTCTCGCGCGACCAGCTTATCCGGTCACTTCTCGCGCTGCAGCCACGCCTGCGTGCAGAGGGCGTGACCCGGCTTGCCCTGTTTGGCTCACGCGCCCGGGAAGACCATCGCAGGGACAGCGATATCGATGTCGCCATAGACGTGGAACCCGACCGGAAATTCTCCCTGATCGACTTGGTCGGCGTCGCACAGGAGATCGAGTCCGAGACCGGTCTGTCGGCCAATATCTTCATGCGCCGCAGTCTCGATGAAGGCTTTAGGCGCACCCTTGAACGCGACGCCATCGAGATTTTCTGATGGACGAGCGTGCAATCTTCCGGCTTCGGGACATGAAGGCGTCCATCGACAATATCCATGACCTGCTTGATGGGCGCTCCTTCGAGACGATGTATGGCGATGCGGCTACGCGCGCCGCCTTCGAGCGGTTCCTAGAAATCCTGAGCGAAGCCTCGCGCCACATTCCCCTCGCGTGGAAAGAGGCGAGCGCAGACCGCATCCCTTGGAAGAAGATAGCCGACCTCGGCAATCATATCCGGCACGCCTATCACAAGCTCGATGCCGAGCTGCTCTGGAACATCTATGAGAACGACCTCGATGCGCTTGAGGACGCCATTCTCGCAATGCTGACCCGGTACGAGGCGGGTGTCTAAATGTTGCTCCGTTGGCTGATCCCCGCACCATGACCTTCCCCGACATCACCGCGGACCTCTCCACCCGCCTGCCCGCCTTGCGCGGGCGGCTGATCGCGAATCAGCCTCTGGCGGAGCTGACCTGGTTCCGCGTCGGCGGCCCGGCGCAACTCCTGTTCACCCCGGCGGACGAGGCCGATCTCGCCTATGTCCTTGCCCACCTCCCGGCGGAGATTCCCGTCACGGTCATCGGCCTCGGCTCGAACCTCATCGTGCGCGATGGTGGCGTGGCCGGCGTGGTCATCCGGCTCGGACGGGGCTTCAACGAGATCACCGTCGAGGATGGCTACCGCGTGCGGGCGGGCACGGCGGTGCCCGACGTGAAGCTCGCCCGCGTGGCCGCCGATGCCGGCATTGACGGGCTCGCCTTCTACCGGGGTATTCCTGGCGGTCTGGGCGGGGCTCTGCGCATGAATGCGGGCGCCCATGGTGGCGAGACCAAGGATTGCCTGATCGAAGCGCGGGCGGTCGACCGCACCGGCAAGGTCCATGTGCTGGCGAACGCCGATTTTGGCTTCAGCTACCGCCATTCCGGCGCGCCGGCCGATTTCATCTTCACCAGCGCGCTCTATCAGGGCCGCCCCGGCGACCCCGCGACGATCCTGGCCGAGATGGACCGTATCACGCAGGCCCGCGAGGCCTCCCAGCCGATTCGCGAGAAGACCGGCGGCTCGACCTTCAAGAACCCGCCCGGCCACAAGGCCTGGCAGCTCGTCGACGCCGCCGGCTGCCGGGGCTTGCGCGTCGGCGGGGCCGAGGTCTCGCAGATGCACTGCAATTTCCTGATCAACACTGGCGGGGCGACGGCTGCCGACATTGAAGGCCTCGGCGAGGAAGTGCGCCGGCGCGTGAAGGCCCAGTCCGGCATCGAGCTGGAGTGGGAGATCAAGCGGATCGGCGTTCCGGCCTGACTGACGCCCCAGACTGACGCCTTACCGGCGCGAGGAGAAGACCATGTCCAAGCACGTCGCCGTCCTTCTGGGTGGCTGGTCGGCGGAGCGCGAGGTGTCGCTGCGCTCGGGTGAAGCCTGCGCCAGGGCGGCCGAGAGCGTCGGCTACCGCGTCTCGCGCGTCGATGTCGGGCGCGACATCGCGCAGGTGCTGACCGGGCTGAAGCCGGACGTGGTGCTTAACGCCCTGCACGGTCCGTTCGGCGAGGACGGCACCATTCAGGGCGTGCTGGAGATCCTCGGCATCCCCTACACCCATTCGGGCGTTCTCGCCTCGGCGCTGGCCATGGACAAGGCGCAGGCCAAGATCGTGCTGGCCGCCCATGGGGTGCCGGTGCCGCATGGCCGCCTGGTCACCCGCGCGGAGGCCGCCAAGGCCCATGTGCTCCCGCGCCCCTATGTGCTGAAGCCGGTGCGGGAGGGCTCCTCGGTTGGCGTCTTCATCGTTAACGACGATCAGGAATACCCGCCGCAGGAACTGAATCGGCCCGACTGGCCGCATGGCGAACTGCTTCTGGCCGAATCCTACATCCCCGGATTGGAGCTTACCTGCGCCGTGATGGGCGGTGACCCGCTCGATGTGATCGAAATTCAATCCGCCGTAAGGTTCTATGATTACGAAGCAAAATACGCTCCGGGCGGATCCGTTCACATTCTTCCGGCCCGGATTTTACCGAAAATTTACCAAAAGGTACGGATGCTAGCGGCTAGGGCGCATGAGGCGCTCGGCTGTCGGGGCATTAGCAGGGCTGATTTCCGCTATGACGACCGGACCGGGGACGAATCCGGTTTGTTCTGTCTGGAGGTCAACACCCAACCCGGAATGACCGAGACCTCTCTCGTGCCCGAACTGGCAGCCCATGCGGGCCATTCGTTCGGTGAGCTTGTACGATGGATGGTGGAGGACGCTTCGCTCAACCGCTGACCCCCAGGCAGACGTCTGCCGGGGTCGGACGGAGCAGCGCGGCCAAGGTTGAGACGAGGCGGAACGGCAGCGATGGCCGGGCTTTCGCACGTCCTGCCACGTCCGGCGCCGCCGACCGGGGCCGGGTGCGAATCATTGACCGCACGATCATCGGCGGGCGCCGCTTCTTCGTCGGGCTGTCCGCCTCGCGGGCTCTGAGCTGCGGCGCCGGCACCTGGCTGGTGGCGCTGCTCTTCGCCGCGACCGGCGCCTATGGCCTCCAGCAGGGCGGGCACATGCCGGTAGCGGTCGAGACCGCCCGCGACATGGCTGATTCGGCCGCCAACCTCGCCGGCTTCCGAATCGCCAATGTGAATCTCTCCGGCCAGAACCACGTCACCCCCGGCGATATCCTTGCCACGGCCGGCGTGAAGCCGACCTCCTCGCTGCTGTTCCTCGACGCCGAGGGCGCGCGGATGCGGCTTGAGGAACTCGCCTGGATCAAGCGCGCCACGGTGCAGAAGCTCTATCCCGACCGGCTGGACATCCAGGTGGTCGAGCGCGAGGGCTTCGCGCTCTGGCAGAAGGACGGCAAGATCAACGTCATCGCCCGCGACGGCACGGTGATCGCCCCCTATTCCGACGACGCCCGCTACATCCGCCTGCCCATCGTGGTCGGCGACGGCGCGGAAAAGCATGTCACCGAGATCGTCGACGCGCTCAGCCTCGTTCCGGGCGTGCGGGACCAGGTGCGTGCGGCCATCCGCGTCGCCGACCGGCGCTGGACGCTGAAGATGCGCAGCGGCATCGACGTGCGCCTGCCGGAAAAGGACATCGCCACCGCCTTGCAGGAACTCGCCGTGCTCGACCGCGACAAGCAACTGCTCAGCCGCGACATCACCATCATCGATCTGCGTCTGCCCGACCGTGTGTCGGTGCGTCTGTCGGATGCTGCCTATGAGGCGCGTCAGGCGGATCTGAAGGCGCAGGCGAAGGCCAAGAAGGGCGGCAACACGTGAGACCCCGGGCTCCGTTCGAGATCGCCCCCAAGATGCGCCCCCTCGCGCCGCGCCGCAGCGGTGTGGTGGGCGTGCTGGAAATCGGCACCTCCAAGATCGTCTGCATGATCGCCCGGCTGAAGCCGCGCGATGCCACGACGAGCCTGCGCCGGCGCACCCATTCGGTGGATGTGCTCGGCATTGGCCATACCTCGTCGCACGGCATCAAGGGCGGCGCGGTGATCGACATGGAGCGCGCCGAGCACGCCATCCGCCGCGCGGTCGACGCCGCCGAGCGCATGGCCGGCGCGCAGATTGCGTCCGTCGTCGTCTCCATGGCCGGCGGGCGTCTCGCCTCCGAGCACTTCGCCGCCGAGGTCGACCTGCCCGAGCCGGCGGTTGCCGAGGGCGACATCCGCCGCGTGCTCGACGCCGCCTCCACCTTCGCCGTCGGCGAGGGCCGGACCATCCTGCACGCGCTGCCGGTCGGCTATGCCATTGACGGCGTGTCCGGCATTGGCGAGCCGCGCGGCATGCTCGGCCGGCGCCTCGGCGTCGATCTGCATGTCGTCACCGCCGAAGCCGCGGCGGTCCGCAACCTGCTCCTGTGCATCGAGCGCTGCCATCTCGGCGTCGAGGCGATGGTCGCCGCCCCCTATGCGGCGGCGCTGGCCACGCTCGCCGATGACGAGACCGAGCTCGGCGTGACGCTGATTGATTTCGGCGCCGGCACCACCACGGTCGCCGTGGTGGAGAACGGCCATTGCGTCCATGTGGATGGCGTCGCGGTGGGCGGCCAGCACGTCACCAATGACGTCGCGCGCGGCCTCTCCACCCGCCTCGCCGATGCCGAGCGCCTGAAGAGCCTGCATGGCGGCGTCACCGTCGTCGGCGCCGATGACCGCGAGATGCTCACCGTCCCGCCGATCGCCGACGACCATCACGACCTGCCGCGCGCCATTCCGAAGTCGCGCCTGCTCAAGATCATCCGCCCGCGCGTGGAAGAGATCACCGAGCTGGTGCGCGACCGCCTCGTCACCTCCGGCCACGCCGCCGGCGCCGGGCGCCGCATCGTGCTCACGGGCGGCGCGGCCCAGCTCACCGGCCTTGCCGAGATGGTGGCCGGCGTGATGGGCGGGCAGGTGCGCATCGGTCGCCCGCTCGGCATTTCGCGCCTGCCGGAGGCCGCGCGCGGCGCCCCCTTCGCGGTCGCCACCGGGCTTCTCGTCTATCCGCAGGTTGCGGGGCTCGAGCATTTCGAGGCCCGCCGCCGCCGGCTCTCCCACGGGGAATCGGACGGGTACTTCTCGCGCGTCGGTCATTGGCTTCGGGAGGCCTTCTGACGTGCTTCATCATATCCGCGCCGGCGGAACCGGCACCACTGAGATCGAGACGGGATTCGAGCCCGCCGGCGTTTGGGGACAACAGCCATGACCATCAATCTGCAGGTACCTGACATCCGCGAACTGCGTCCCCGCATCACCGTGTTCGGCGTGGGTGGCGCCGGCGGCAACGCCGTCAACAACATGATCACGGCCGGCCTGTCGGGCGTCGACTTCGTTGTCGCCAACACCGACGCGCAGGCGCTCACCCTCTCCAAGGCCGAGCGCATCGTGCAGATGGGCGTGGCGGTCACCGAGGGCCTCGGCGCCGGCTCGCAGCCGGAAGTCGGCCGCGCCGCGGCGGAAGAGGCGCTGGACGAGATCCGCGACCACCTCGCGGGCGCCCACATGGTCTTCATCACCGCCGGCATGGGCGGTGGCACGGGCACGGGCGCCGCTCCGGTCATCGCCCGCGCGGCCCGCGAACTCGGCATCCTCACCGTCGGCGTCGTGACCAAGCCCTTCCACTTCGAGGGCCAGCGCCGCATGCGCATCGGCGAGATGGGCATCAACGAGCTGCAGAAGGGCGTCGACACCCTCATCGTCATCCCGAACCAGAACCTGTTCCGGGTGGCCAATGAGAAGACCACCTTCGCCGACGCCTTCGCGATGGCCGACCAGGTGCTCTATTCGGGCGTTGCCTGCATCACCGATCTGATGGTCAAGGAAGGCCTGATCAACCTCGACTTCGCCGACGTCCGCGCCGTGATGCGCGAGATGGGCAAGGCGATGATGGGCACCGGCGAGGCCTCCGGCGAGAAGCGCGCTCTGCACGCGGCCGAGGCGGCGATCGCCAACCCGCTGCTCGACGAAGTGTCGATGCGCGGCGCCCGTGGCCTGCTCATCTCGATCACCGGCGGCAAGGATCTCACCCTGTTCGAGGTGGACGAGGCGGCGACCCGCATCCGCGAGGAAGTCGACCCGGACGCCAACATCATCCTCGGCGCCACCTTCGACGAGACGCTGGAAGGCCTCATCCGCGTGTCGGTCGTGGCCACCGGGATCGACCCGGCGGTCATTCCCGAGCAGATCCCGCACAGCTTCGCGAACCTCTCGGATCTCGGCGGTCGCAAGGTCTCCAATGCCGGCCGCGCCGCCGTCGAGGCCCGCCGCGACGCCGCCCTGCGCTCGGTCGCGTCCGCGCTCACCGAGGAGCATGCGGCCTATGCCGATCACAGCTACGAGCCGACCTTCGCGGCGTCCTCGGGCAGCGATCACGTCTATGGCGAGCCGGACTACGCCCAGCACGCGCCGGCGGCGATCGACGACGTGACCATTCGCCCGCTCGCGCCCAAGCCCCAGCTCTATGCCGAGCCGGAGCCCGAGCCGATGAACGAGGCGGCTTATGAGCACGAGACGCACGAGCCCTTCATCCCGCCGCAGGCGGAACGCCCGGAAATGCGCAGCCCGCGCATGCCGCGCGTGGAGGAGCTGCCCATGCCGGCGCAGAACCAGATCCGCGCCGCCCGTGGCGAGCCGACGGAGCATCACCACGCCGAGAAGAAGCGCATGACGCTGCTTCAGCGCCTCGCCAATGTCGGCCTCGGCCGCCATCAGGACGAGGAAGAGGTCGACCCGCCGGCCGAAATGCGCCCGATGGTCCGCCGCGCCCCTGCGCAGCCGGAGCCGCGCCCGCTCGCCGAGCGCCGCCCGGAAGCGTCCGAGTTCGCCAAGCGCCCGGCGGCCCGCCCGATGGACGCCCATGGCCGTCCGGCGGCGCGCGCCTCCGAGGATGACCACCTGGATATTCCGGCCTTCCTGCGCCGCCAGGGCTGAGCCGGCTTCCTGACAGGCAGGGGCGGGTGACCGCCCCTGTTACACAGCCGATGATGCAATGCAGCGCCCGGGTCTGGAGCTCGGGCGCAATTCATTGATTGTAAACAAATATCTGATGTGCTGCAGGCGCGACGGGACGGTAACAGACGGTAAGCAAGCGTGATTTGGCACCCCCTGGGGGCGCCGGTATGTTGCCCACCAACGACAAGCCCTCGGCGTGGATTCGCAACCGAACCCCGGAACCGATGGCGGATTGAAGTTGGCACTGGGAATTGGGGGGAGCGGATGACGTATCGTGGTCCGCTCGCTGGGTCTGGAATGAACGCTGTACGGCAAACAACCATCGGCGACATTGTCACGCTTTCGGGCGTGGGTGTGCATTCCGGCAAGGAAGCGCGGTTGAGCCTGGCTCCCGCTCCGGCCGATACCGGCATCCTCTTTCACCGCACCGATTCGTCCCAGTCCGTTCGCGCCTCCCGGCATGCTGTTCGCGGCAGCGATCTGGCGACCGTGCTGCGCGATGAGAATGGCCCCGCCGTCTCCACCGTCGAGCACCTGCTCGCCTGCTTCGCCGGCCTCGGCATCGACAATGCCCATGTCGAGATCGACGGGCCTGAAGTTCCGATCCTGGACGGCAGTGCAGGCGAATTCGTGGCAGCCATCGACGATGTGGGCGTCGTCGAGATCGCCGCGCCCCGCCGCTATCTGCGCGTGCTCAAGACCATCCGCGTCGAGACCGAGACCGGCTTCGGCGAGCTGTCCCCCTATGATGCGGGCTTCCGGCTCGAGGTCGAGATCGACTTCGCCCACGCCGCTATCGGCCGCCAACGTTACGCCGCCACCCTGTCGCCGGACGTGTTCCGCAGGGAGCTCGCCGCCGCTCGTACCTTCGGCTTTGTCGCCGATGTGGAGCGTCTCTGGCAGGCCGGCTACGCGCTCGGCGCCTCGCTCGACAACACGATCTGCCTCGACACGAATGGCGTGCTGAACACGACCGGCCTGCGCTTCGCGGACGAGTTCGTGCGCCACAAGGCGATGGACGCGGTCGGTGACCTTGCCATCAGTGGCCTGCCCCTGATGGCCCGCTTCCGCTCCTACAAGGGTGGCCACAAGCTGAACTTCGCCGTGGTCGATGCCCTGCTCTCCGACCGCTCGGCCTATGAGATCGTCGAAGCTAAGCTCCCGGCCCGCCGTAGCGTGCGTGGCAATGTCGGTCTCGTCGACGTGGCAGTGCCGGCCTACGCGCCGGAGCTGTGAGCCGGTCCGCGCGGCTTTTGGGCGTTCCTCCCGCGTTCATCCTGCAATCGGTGGCGACCGGCCGGGCACTCGCCATAATCCGGACGGAAAGCGGCTATAGCGCACATCTGCGCCCTGCCGGCAGGCGACCAGATTGGGATCGAGAGTTGTGATGCGTCTTCTCAGCCACGTCCGTTCCGGCGGGCCCGCCGCAAACCCCGCCCGCCCGGCAACGGCGCGCTCCGCGCTTTTCGCGATGCGCCTCGTGGGGCTGGTGCTGGTGGGGGCCTCGCTCGGCGGCTGCGCCGGCCTGTTCGACACCAACAAGGAAGAGACGATCTACCCGGATGTGCCGGCCGAGCAGCGCTACAACGAGGCGCTGACGCTGATGCAGAAGGAAGACTATGCCGAGGCGATCAAGCGCTTCGAGGATGTCGACCGCCAGCATCCCTATTCCGACTGGGCCCGCAAGGCGATGCTGATGATCGCCTACATCAACTACACGATGGGCCAGTATGACGAGTGCATCGGCGTCGCCAAGCGCTACCTGACGCTGCACCCCGGCTCGCCGGACGCCGCTTACGCGCAGTATCTGGTCGCCTCGTCTTATTTCGACCAGATCCCGGACATCTCCCGCGACCAGCAGCGCACCGAGCGCGCCATGGACGCGCTCGACGAGATCGTGCGCAAATATCCCGACAGCGAGTACGCGGTCTCCGCCAAGAAGAAGCTCGAGGTCGCACGCGACCAGCTCGCCGGCAAGGAGATGATGGTCGGGCGCTATTATCTCGAGCAGCGCAACTATGCCGGCGCGATCAACCGCTTCAAGGTGGTCGTCACCCGCTACCAGACGACGCGCCATGTCGAGGAAGCCCTGTATCGCCTGACCGAGGCCTATATGGCGCTCGGCGTGGTGAGCGAAGCGCAGACCTCGGCCGCCGTGCTCGGCTATAATTTCCCGGACAGCTCCTGGTACAAGGACGCGTACAAGCTGGTGCAGTCGCGCGGCGTGAACCCGCAGCTCAACCAGAATTCCTGGATCACCAAGGCCTTCAAGGGCCTCGGCCTGGGCTGACATTCGCCGGCGGGCCGCCTCGGCGCGCCCGCGCAGATTGTCGCGAACAGAAGAAGAACAGATGCGGACGGCGCGCGGACCTGCTAGAAGGCGGGGCCGACCCCGTCCCTCGCGCGGATTCGTTCTGGAGCGTCACGCATGCTGGCCGCCCTGTCGATCAGGGATATCGTCCTCATCGAGCGTCTCGACCTGAGTTTCCAGCCGGGCCTCACCGTCCTCACCGGCGAGACCGGGGCGGGAAAATCCATTCTGCTGGATGCCTTTACGCTGGCCCTTGGCGGGCGCGGCGACGGCTCGCTGGTGCGCCAGGGGGCCGCCCAGGGGCAGGTGACCGCCGAATTCGACCTGCCCGCCGATCATCCCGTCCGCGCCGTGCTGGCCGAGGCGGGCATCGATGATGATGGCGCGCTGGTGCTGCGGCGCGTGCAGCATGGCGATGGGCGCACGCGCGCCTTCGTCAACGACCAGTCGGTGAGCGCGCAGATGCTGCGTCAGCTCGGCCGACGGCTGGTGGAGATCCACGGCCAGCATGACGACCGCGCTTTGGTCGATCCCGCCTCGCACCGCCAGCTGCTCGACGCCTTTGGCGGGCTGACCAGCCTCGCGGAAGAGGTCAGCGGCCTCTGGCGCAGCTGGCGCGCGGCGCGGCGCGAGGCAGAAGTGGAGAGGGCGCGGCTCGAGGAGGCGGCGAAAGAGGCTGATTACATCCGCCACTCGCTCGACGAACTCACTGCTCTTTCAGTGGAATTCGGCGAGGAGGAGCAGCTTTCCAAGCGTCGCTCGGAGATGATGCGCTTCGAGAAGATCGCGACCGATCTTGCCGATGCGCAGGACGCGGTGGGGGGCGCGAACTCGCCGGTCCCCGCCCTCGCGGCGGCGGTGCGGCGTCTGGAGCGGCGGGCGGGCGAGGTCGAATCGCTGGTGCGCCCGGCGGTCGAGGCCATCGACGCTGCGCTTAACTCCTTGGAAATGGCCAATTTTCACCTCGAGGCGGCGCTGCGGGAGGCGGATTTCGACCCGCGCGAGCTGGAGCGGATCGAGGAGCGGCTCTTCGCCCTGCGCGCCGCCGCGCGCAAATTCGCCTGCACGGCCGATGATCTGCCGAACGTCGCCACCCGTTTCGCCGATCAGCTCGACGCGCTCGACCATGGCGCGCAACGCCTTGACGTGCTTGAGAAAAATTCCGCGCAGGCGGAAATTGCCTATCGCGCGAGCGCCCGCGACCTCTCCGCCCGCCGGCATCTGGCGGCGGCCGCGCTCGACGCGGCGGTGAACGCGGAACTGCCGCCGCTGAAGCTGGAACGCGCCCGTTTCATCACGGAGTGTCAGGCCGATGAGGTGGACGGTCAGGCCGATGGGTACGACCGGATCGAGTTCTGGGTGCAGACCAATCCCGGCACGCGGCCCGGCCCGATGATGAAGGTCGCCTCGGGCGGCGAGCTTGCCCGCTTCCTGCTCGCGCTCAAGGTGGTGCTGGCCGACAAGGGCTCGGCGCCGACGCTGGTGTTCGACGAGATCGACACCGGGGTGGGCGGCGCGGTGGCGGACGCCATCGGCGCGCGGCTCGCCCGGCTCGGCGGGCGGGTGCAGGTGGTCGCCGTCACCCACGCCCCGCAGGTCGCCGCGCGCGCCGGCAATCATTTCCGCATCGCCAAGGAAATGGTGGCTGAGCATGACCGGGTGGCGACCCATGTCGCCCCGCTCGCCCCCGCGCATCGCCGCGAGGAAATCGCCCGCATGCTCTCCGGCGCCGAGGTCACGGCCGAGGCGCGGGCGGCGGCGGACCGGCTGCTCTCCACCGCCGAATCCGCTAGAAACCCGGCATGACCACGGATGACACGCTTCCCCCCGTCGCGACGCTGACCGCCGAGGCGGCGGCCAAGGAACATGCCCGGCTTGGCGAGGAGATCGCCGGCCATGACCGGCGCTATTATCAGGACGACGCCCCCACCGTCTCGGACGCGGAGTATGATGCGCTGCGCCGGCGCTATGAGGCGATCGAGGCGCAGTTTCCCGAGCTGAGGGGCATCGACAGCCTCTCGGAGAAGGTCGGCGCCGCGCCTTCGGCGAAATTCGCCAAGGTGCGCCACCGCGTGCCCATGCTCTCGCTCGGCAATGCCTTTGCCGATGAGGAGGTGGAGGAATTTGTCGCCCGCATCCGCCGCTTCCTCGGCCTCCCGGTGGACGAGCCGATTGCCATCACCGCCGAGCCGAAGATCGACGGCCTGTCCTGCTCGCTGCGCTATGAGAAGGGCGTCTTCGTGCAGGCGGCGACGCGCGGCGACGGCTTCGAGGGCGAGGATGTCACGGCGAATGTCCGCACCATCGGCGAGATCCCGGAGCGCCTCGCGGGCGAGGATGTGCCGGACATCTTCGAGGTGCGCGGCGAGGTCTATATGGGCCATGCCGATTTCGCGGCGCTGAATGCGCGGCAGGAGGCGGCGGGCAAGCCGCTCTTCGCCAATCCGCGCAACGCGGCCGCCGGGAGTCTCCGCCAGCTCGACCCCAAGATCACGGAAAGCCGCCCGCTGAAATTCTTCGCCTATGCCTGGGGCGAGGTCAGCGACGGGGGCCTTCCGGCCCAGACCCAGTTCGGCGTGATCAAGGCCTTTGCCCGCTGGGGCCTGCCGACCAACCCGCTCACGGTGCTCTGCCAGTCCGCCGAGGAGCTGCTCGCCCATTACCGGCGCATCGGCGAGGGGCGGGCGAGCCTCGGCTATGACATTGACGGCGTGGTCTACAAGGTGGACAGCCTCGCGCTGCAGCAGCGGCTCGGCTTTGTCTCGCGCAGCCCACGCTGGGCCATCGCCCATAAATTTCCCGCCGAGAAGGCGGTCACAAAGCTTGAGCGCATCGAGATCCAGGTCGGGCGCACCGGCGCGCTGACCCCGGTGGCCAAGCTCACGCCGATCACCGTCGGCGGCGTCGTGGTGGCCAACGCCTCGCTGCACAATGAGGACTATATTCGCGGCATTGGCGGCAAGGGCGAGCCGATCCGCGGCGGCATCGACATTCGCGAGGGCGACTGGGTGACGATCCAGCGCGCCGGCGACGTGATCCCGCAAGTGGTGGACGTGGTGCTGGAGCGCCGTCCCGCCGACGCCAAGCCCTATGCCTTCCCTACCCTGTGCCCGGCCTGCGGGTCGCACGCCGTGCGCGAGGAGGGCGAGGCGGTGCGCCGTTGCACCGGTGGCCTCATCTGCCCGGCGCAGGCGGTGGAGCGCATCCGCCATTTCGTCGCCCGCGACGCCTTCGACATTGAAGGGCTGGGCGAGAAGCAGGTGCAGGCCTTTTATGACTGGGGCATGGTCACGCAGCCGGCGGACATCTTCACGCTGGAGGCGCGCGACGCCCGCTCGCTGACGCGGCTGAAGAATCGCGACGGCTGGGGCGAGACCTCCACCAAGAACCTGTTTGCCGCCATCGAGACCCGCCGGCGCGTGCCGGTGAACCGCTTCCTCTATGCGCTCGGCATCCGCCATGTCGGCGAGACCAACGCCAAGAGGCTGATGCGGCATTTCTCCACCATCGAGGCGCTGGGCGAGACGGCGCTCGCAGCCCTCATGCCCGGGCCCGAGCACCCGAAGGGCAATGAGCCCTGGGCGGAGATCGTCGGCATTGAGGGCATCGGCGCGGTGGTGGCCGAGGCGGTGGTGGATTTCTTCCAGGAGCCGAACAACCAGGCGGCGCTCGCCGCGCTGCTGGCGGAAGTGACACCCGAGCCGATGGAGGCGGTGGCGGCGGCCAGCGCGGTCGCCGGCAAGACGGTCGTGTTCACCGGCGCGCTGGAGAAGATGACGCGGGATGAGGCGAAGGCCATGGCCGAGCGGCTGGGGGCGAAGGTCGCCGGCTCGGTGTCGAAGAAGACCGATTATGTCGTGGCCGGCGCCGATGCGGGCTCCAAGCTCGCCAAGGCGCGCGATCTCGGCGTCGCGGTGATTAGCGAAGACGAGTGGCTCGCGCTGGCCGGCGCGGGCTGACGGCGCCTTTTCCCGGCCGCAACGCTTTCTGGAAGGCTCTCATGAGCACAACCGCGCTTCTCATCATCGACCTGCAGAACGACTATTTCCCCGGCGGCCGCTTCCCGCTGGTCGGCACGGAAGAGGCGGCGGCGAAGGCCGGCGATCTGCTGGCCGCCGCCCGCGCGGCCGGCGCGCCGGTGGTGCATGTGCGCCATGAAATGGCGGGCGACGAGGCGCCGTTCTTCGAGCGCGGCACGCCTGGGGCGGACATCCATGCGAGCCTCACGCCATTGGGGGGCGAGCCGGTGGTGGTGAAGGAGGCGGTGAATGCCTTCCTCAATACCGATCTCGACGCCGTGCTGAAGGGCCGGGAGGTGGGGTCGCTCGTCATCGTCGGGGCGATGAGCCATATGTGCGTGGATGCGGCGACGCGGGCGGCGCTCGATCTCGGCTATGAGGTGACGCTGGCGCATGACGCAACCGCGACGCTCGACCTGTCCTTTGGCGGCAAGGACGTGCCGGCGGCCTCGGTGCAGACGGCATTGATGGCGGCGCTGGAATTTGCCGGCGCGAAAGTCGTGCCGGCCAGCGCGGCGGCGGACGCGCTCACGGGCTGAGCCGTCCGGCTGAACCGTCCGGGCATAAAAAAAGGCCGCCGCGGGGGGAGCGCGACGGCCTTTAGCTGATGGCACGCGACGGTCAGATGCGGCCGGTCAGCATCATCACGATAAGGATCACCAGAAGAATGGTGACGATACCGCTCGGGCCATAGCCCCAACTGCGGCTGTAGCCCCAGCTCGGCAGTGCGCCGACAAGTATCAGAACAAGAATAATGATCAGAATGGTGGTCATGCCAGCCTCTCCGTCTGCCCCAGCACATTGGTCGCAGGAGTAACGCCGGCACGAGATGATGGTTCCATTGAACCATCCTCGAATGAACATTTGTTGTCAGTGGCAGGGCGCCCAGCGCGGGGCGCCCGGAACTGGGGGCTCCGCGCCGGGGCGGCGCGCAGGGGCTCAGCGCAGGGCGTTCAGAGTCGAGCTATTAGAGCCGACGTTCAGAGCGGGGCGGTGGCGGCGTCAAGCCAGGCGCGGGTCGGCGCATCGACCAGCGGGCCGATCTCGGCGCGGACGCGGGCGTGATAGGCGTCGAGCCAGGCGCGCTCGTCGGGGGTGAGCAGCGCGAGGTCGAGCACGCGCCGGTCGAAGGGGGCGAGTGTCAGCGTCTCGAAGGCGAACAGCGTGCGCTCGGCGCCTTCCGGCGGGCTCGCCTCGCGGACGATTTCCAGATTTTCCAGCCGCACCCCGAAAGCGCCGGTCTTGTAGTAGCCGGGCTCGTTGGAGAGCACCATGCCGGCCACCAGCGGCACCGTGCCGACCTTGGAAATGCGCGCCGGTCCCTCATGCACGGAGAGATAGGCGCCGACGCCATGGCCGGTGCCGTGGTCGAAATCGAGGCCGGCGCTCCACAGGAACTGCCGGGCGAAGGGGTCGAGCTGCGCGCCGGAGGTGCCGACCGGGAAGACCGCGCGGGCAATGGCGATGTGGCCCTTGAGCACGCGGGTGAAGCGGTCGCGCATCTCGGCGCTCGGCGTGCCCACCGCGATGGTGCGGGTCACGTCGGTGGTGCCGTCCTCATATTGCGCGCCGGAATCGATGAGGAAGAGCTCGTCCATGCCGATGCGCCGGTTGGTCGCCTCGGTGACGCGGTAATGCGGCAGGGCGGCGTTGGGGCCGGCGCCGGCGATGGTGGGGAAGCTTACGTCCTTCAGCGCGCCGGTCTCGCGGCGGAAGGTCTCCAGCGCGGCGACCGCGTCGATCTCGGTGAGGTGGCCCTTGGGGGCCTCCTGATCGAACCAGCACAGGAAGCGCGCCAGCACCGCGCCGTCGCGCGTATGGGCGGCGCGCATGCCGGCGAGCTCGGCCGCGTTCTTCGCCGCCTGCATCAGGGCGACCGGGCTCACGCCGGACGAGACCGTGCCGCCTGCCGCCTCGATGCGCGCGGCGAGGAGCGCCGGCGCGGTCGCCTGATCGAGCCGGATGACCGCGCCGCCGGCGGCGATGAGCTCGAGGCCCTTTTCCAGCAGCGCCGGCTCGTGGATCTCCGCCACGCCCGCCAGCGCGTCGCGCACCGTGTTGGAGAGCTTGCGCCCGTCGATGAACAGCGAGGCGCGCCCCTCGCGCGGCACGATCGCCCAGGCGAGCGGCAGCGGGGTGAAGGACACGTCGGCGCCGCGTATGTTGAAGGTCCAGGCCACCGCGTGCGGGTCGGAGAGCACGAGGGCGTCGAGCTTCTGTGTGGTGAGCGCGGCGCGGATGCGGGCGAGCTTGCCGTCGGTCGTCTCACCCGCCAGCGCTGGATCGCGCAGGGTGACGGCGCCGAGCGGGGCGGCCGGCCGGTCGGCCCAGACGGCGTCGACCGGGTTGGAATCGACCGCGACCAGCGTCGCCCCGGCATTCGTCGCGGCGCGGCGCAGCTTCTCCAGCCCGTCGACGGTGATGAGCCAGGGGTCGTAGCCGAGATGCGCGCCGGCGGCGAGGTTCTGCTCCAGCCAGCGCTCGGGCGTGATCTCGGCGAGCGGGACGACGGTGAAGGAGGCGGTGTCGATCTGCTGTGCCGCCTGCAGCGTGTAGCGCCCGTCCACCACCAGCGCCGCCGCCTCGCGCAGCACCAGCGCGATGCCGGCCGAGCCGGTGAAGCCGGTCAGCCAGGCGAGGCGCTCGTCGCAGGGCGGGACATATTCGTTCTGGTGGGCGTCGGCGCGGGGAATGAGGAAGCCGTCGAGCCCGCGCCGTTCCAGCTCCGCCCGCAGGAGGCGCAGGCGCTCCGTACCCAGGCTCGGCGCGGCGGGGGCGGCGAAGGATTGCAGGCGGGCTTCATACATGATCGGCACTCTTCTGGACGGCACGCTTCTGGCGCTACTTGGCAGGCGAGGGGCAGGGATCAGTGACGGGAGGCGATGCCGCGCCCGGCGTCAAGCAGCGACTTGGCGCCGAAGGCGACGAACAGCACCCCGGTGACGCGGGTAATGATCCGCCCGTGGCGCTGGAACATGCGGCGCACCGGGGCAAGGCCCGCCGCCCAGATCAGGATGATGTCGGCGAGGATGAAGCCCACCAGCGCCGCCGCCAGCAATTGCGGCGCCGCGTCCCAGGTGAGGCCCGAGGCGTAGCTGGCGGTGAGGGCGGTGAACATCGACACCGAGACCGGGTAGGCCTTCGGGTTGGTGAGGCCGAACAGGATGCCGGTCATCAGCGGCCGGCGGGCGCCCACCGCGCCGTCGCCGCCGTCCCGCGCGCGGATTGCCTTGATGCCGAGATAGCAGAGGTAAAGCCCGCAGCCGATGCCGAGCAGGTCGAACAGGGTCGGCCCGAGCTGGTTAACACCGATGATGGCGGCGAGCGCGAGCGCCGACCAGAACAGGTCGCCCACCAGATGGCCGCCAACGAAGCGCGCCCCCGCCGGGCGGCCATGCGCCGCGGCGAGCGAGAACAGCGCGAGGAAAGCCGGCCCGGGCATAAGCACGTATAAGGCGCCCGCGAGCGCGGTCATCAGGTAAAGGCCATAGGACATTGGGTAAGACCTTTGGTGACGACCGCTGGGGGAGGGCCGCTGGACGGATGGCAAGGTTTGCATCAGCATCGGCGGCAACACGGGCGGCGTCAATCGTCGCGGCGGCAGAGGGGGATACCGGCGATGGGGTAATCCCGCCGGTGGCGACGCTGCGCATTTCCGGACCGGCCCTGTGGCGCGGACTGGGGCTTGCGCTCGCTTGGCTGTCGCTGCTCCCGCTGGGTCTCGCCCCAAGCCAGGCGCAGGTGCCGACGACCGCCCCGGCAGAGATGCGCGCCGAGGCGCACACCGCGCCGCCGCTGCGCGTGGGGGCGACGCTGCTCAACATGCCCTGGGAGTTCTACAATGCCGCCGGCGACGTGATCGGCTTCGAGGCCGATCTCGTGCGGGCCATCGGGGACCAGCTCGGCCGACCGGTCGAGATCACCGACCTGCGTTTCGCGGAGCTGTTCACGGCGCTGCAGGAGGGGCGGATCGATATCGCCATATCCTCGCTCAGCATCACGCCCGAACGCCTGAAAGGCTTCGACTTCACCCAGCCTTATTACCGCACCACCCAGGCTCTGGTGGTGATGCGCCGTTCGCCGGTTCGCGCGCTGGGCGACCTGAAGGACCGGAGGGTCAGCGTCATCCCTCAGACCACCAGCGACCAATGGGTGAGCGCGCACCGCGCGCAGTACCGCATCGGCGACGTCCACCATGTGCGCACGCTGGATGAGGGGCTCGCCGCGCTCAGCCGCCGCGAGGTCGATGCCCATATCGGCGACATGCCGGCGCTGCTCTACCGCCTGCTCGGGCGCAGCGATCTCGCCGTGGTGGCGCGGCTCGGCACGGAGGAAAGCTACGGCCTGATGCTCGCCAAGGGCTCGCCGCTCACCGAGCCGGTGAACGCCATCGTGTCCCGGCTGAAGACCGACGGCACGCTGGCGCGCATCCACCAGACCTGGTTCGGCAGCCTGCCCGCGCCCGGCTCGCCGGTCACGCAGGTTCTGCCCCGGCCCTGAGGGCGCTGTCGCCGCGCGTGGAAAAAGCGGTGCAGAATCGCCGATTCGTTGCTGCCCTCGCCAAACGGGCATGGCGATGCCATTTTGTTCTCCCAATCTTTTGTCCCAAGAATCAAAAACCATGACTGCGAGCGGGCCCTTGGCCGATCCCCGGAACCAGCCGCCGGACGATGAGTTCGATATTCCCTTCGACCTGCCGGCGCGTGTGGAAGCTCCCGCGCCGAAGCCGGGCGGCATTGCCGCGCGGGCATCGGCGCTGGCCAGTCCCGGCCGGCCGGCGGCCAGCGGCGTCTATCTCGACGGGCTGAACCCCGAGCAGCGCGCCGCCGTGGAGGCGACCGAAGGCCCGGTGCTCGTGCTCGCCGGCGCCGGCACCGGCAAGACCCGCGTGCTCACCACCCGCATCGCTCACATTCTCTCGCTCGGCCGCGCCTGGCCCTCGCAGATTCTCGCCGTGACCTTCACCAACAAGGCCGCGCGCGAGATGAAGGAGCGCATCGGCGCCATGGTCGGCGAGCAGGTGGAGGGCATGCCGTGGCTCGGCACCTTCCACTCCATCGGCGTGCGCATGCTGCGTCGCCATTCGGAACTGGTGGGGCTGCGCTCTGGCTTCACCATTCTCGACACGGACGACCAGATCCGGCTGCTGAAGCAGCTGCTTCAGGCGGAGGCGATCGACGAGAAGCGCTGGCCGGCGCGGCTGCTCGCCAACACCATCGACGGCTGGAAGAATCGCGGCCTGTCGCCCGATCAGGTGTCCGCCGGCGAGGGCGCGGCCTTCGCCAATGGGCGCGGGCAGAAGCTTTATGCCGCCTATCAGGCGCGACTGAAGGCACTGAACGCCGTCGATTTCGGCGATCTCCTGCTGGAGAGCATCCGCCTGCTGCGCGAGAACCCGGACGTGCTGGCGGAGTACCACAAGCGTTTCCGCTACATCCTGGTCGACGAGTATCAGGACACCAACGTCGCCCAGTATCTGTGGCTGCGGCTGCTGGCGCAGGGCTCGCGCAATGTGTGCTGCGTCGGCGATGACGACCAGTCGATCTATGGCTGGCGCGGTGCCGAGGTGGACAACATCCTGCGCTTCGAGAGCGATTTTCCCGGCGCGACCGTGGTGCGGCTGGAGCGCAATTACCGCTCCGACGGGCATATTCTCGGCGCCGCCGGCCACCTCATCGCCCATAATGAGGGCCGGCTCGGCAAGACGTTGTTCTCGGAGGGCCAGTCCGGCGAGAAGGTGACGGTGACCGGCGCCTGGGACAGCCAGGAAGAGGCCCGCGCCATTGGCGAGGAAATCGAGCAGCTTCAGCGCCAGGCCCATCCGCTCAATCAGGTCGCCATTCTCGTGCGCGCCTCGTTCCAGATGCGCGAATTTGAAGACCGTTTCGTCACGCTGGGGCTGAATTACCGCGTCCTTGGCGGCCCGCGCTTTTATGAGCGGGCGGAAATCCGCGACGCGCTGGCCTATCTGCGCGTCATCGTCTCGCCCTCCGACGACCTTGCCTTCGAGCGCATCGTCAATGTGCCCAAGCGCGGCCTTGGCGACGCGGCACTGCGGCAGATCCACGACCATGCCCGTGCCGCGCAATTGCCGCTGATCGAGGCGGCGCGCGAGCTTGTCGGCAACGAGGAGCTGAAGCCCAAGGTGCGGCTCACCCTGCGCGATCTCGTCGGCGCCTTCGACCGCTGGCGCGAGCAGATGGCCACCCTGCCGCAGCATGAACTCGCCGAGATCGTGCTGGATGAGAGCGGCTACACCGAGATGTGGCAGAAGGACCGCTCGGCGGACGCGGCCGGGCGGCTCGACAACCTCAAGGAACTGGTGCGTTCCATGGAGGCGTTCGAGAACCTTGTCGGCTTCCTCGAACACATTTCGCTGGTGATGGACGCGGAAGGCGCCGCCGGGCAGGACGCCGTCAACATCATGACGCTGCATTCGGCCAAGGGGCTGGAATTCGACACCGTGTTCCTGCCGGGCTGGGAGGAGGGCGTGTTTCCCAACCAGCGCGCGCTCGACGAGCAGGGCCGCGCCGGGCTGGAGGAGGAACGCCGCCTCGCCTATGTCGGCCTCACCCGCGCCCGCAAGCGCGCCAAGGTGTTCTTCGCCTCCAACCGGCGCATCCATGGGCTCTGGCAGTCCAGCGTGCCCTCGCGCTTCCTCGACGAATTGTCGGAAAAGGATGTGGAGGTGACGGAATCGCGCGGCGGCTCCGGCTGGGGCGGCGGGCAGGGCCAGGGGCGCTATGGCTATGGCCCCAGCCGCTTCGACGAGGCGCAGAGCTTCGGCTCGTCCTATTCCACCCCCGGCTGGCAGCGCGCGCAGAACGCGCAGAACGCGGCGCGGGCGGGCGGCGGGAGCTTTGGCGGCGGCGGGTCGTCGGGCGGCGCCTCGGGCGGTTCTTCCGGCGGCTTTACCGGCGGGCGGGATTCGGGCGGCTTCGACAACCGCCCCACGCGCTTCGCCGCCTCCACCGCCGCGCGCGGCACGCGCATCATCGAGGGCGAGCTGATCGCCAAATCCACCGGCACGCCGGCCCGTTTCGACCTCGGCGCGCGCGTGTTCCACCAGAAGTTCGGCTATGGCGAGGTGGTGGCGGTGGAGGGCAACAAGCTCACCGTCCAGTTCGACAAGGCCGGCGAGAAGAAGGTGGTCGACAGCTTCGTGCAGGCGGCGTGAGGGCTTGGTGTCGGGCGATCCGGCATCTCGACGACAACCATCTTCGTGCCGTGTGTTTGCGTTGCAAATGGCCGGGACGCAAACATGCTGACCAACAGTCGAGACATCCGGCGGCGACTTGAGCGCGAGGGATGGGTGCTGGACCGCATCAAGGGATCGCACCACGTCTTCCGCAATCCGTCCAACGGGGCGATAATCGTCCTGCCGCATCCGAGGAAGGATCTCGGGCAAGGTCTGTTGCGCGCCATCTACAAGGCGGCCGGTTGGACGATCGACTGAGCGGGATGCCGATGTCTCATTATATCGCCATTGTCGAGGATGCCGGCCCGGACCAGGCGGTCGGGTTGTGGTTCCCCGATCTGCCCGGCTGTTTCTCGGCCGGGGACGATGTGGATGCGGCGCTGCTCAACGCCGAGGATGCGCTGATCGCCTTTGCCGAGGCGCTGGCGGCGCAGGGACGGGCGCTGCCCGTGGCCCGCAGCCTTGCCGCGCTGAGGGGTGATCCGGCCCTGGCGGACGATCTCTCCAGCCACATGGTCGCGCTGGTGCCGTTCCGCGCCGGAAGGCTCGCGGCGGAATAGGCATCTGGCATTCCCCCGCGCCCTCGCTTACAGAGCGCCATCCAGCCCGCGACGCGAGGAGTGCCATGCTCGAAGGATTGCCGCCCAACGGGGCCTCGCATGTGATGCGCCTCGACGCGCCGGAAGAGGCGGCGCGCCACATCGCGGAATTTCTCGGCGAGAGCTTCGATCCGGCGGAGGTGGCGACCAGCGCCTTCGAGATCGAGAATGTCGCGGAAGGTTCAGGCTGGGCGGTCGAGGTCTATTTCGGCGAGGAGCCGGACGAGGCGATGGTGCGCGAGCTGATCGCCATCGTCGCGCCGGATCTGGCGGAGAGCGCGGTGTTCTCCACGCTGGAGAAGAAGGACTGGGTCGCCGCCTCGCTGGAAGGGCTGGCGCCGGTCGCCATCGGCCGCTTCCTCGTGCATGGCTCGCATGACCGGCATGTGGTCGGGCCCAACCATATCGGCATCGAGATCGAGGCGGCGCTGGCCTTCGGCACCGGCCATCACGGCACCACCAAGGGGTGCCTCGCCGCCATCGACGCCTTCGGCAAGAAGCGCCGGCCCTTCCGCACGCTCGACGTCGGCACCGGCACGGGCGTGCTCGCCATGGCGGCGGCGCGGCTGTTCCACACGCCGGTTCTGGCCAGCGACATCGACCGCGTCGCGGTGGCGACCGCGCGGGCCAATGCGCGCGCCAACCATGCCGGGCCGGAGATCACCTTCCTGCACGCGCCGGGCCTCGGCGCCGGCGCCTTCAAGCGCGGCGGGCCTTACGACCTGATCCTCGCCAACATCCTGCTGGCGCCGCTCAAGCTGATCGCCCGGCCGCTGGCGAAGCTGCTGGCGCCCGGCGGGCGGGTGGTGCTGTCGGGGCTGCTGCCGTCCCACGCCAATGCGGCGCTCGCGGCCTATCGCGCGCAGGGGCTGCGCCTCGTGCGCAAGCGCACCATCGAGGGCTGGGTAACGCTGGAACTCGCCGCCGATGCGGGACGTCCCCGCCGCGGGTGAGGGGGCCGCTCCGGCGGCCTAAAGGTTCACGACAGCCGGATCGGCATGTTGATCGGGCGGCCGAGGCCGTCCGGCAGCGGCAGGGCGCCATGCGCCGCCCGCATCAGCGCGAGGCGCTCCAGAACCTCGTCCGGGAAGGGCGAGACGCGGCGGCTGCCGGGCTCGACATGCTGGGCGATCTGCTCGCAGGTGGCCGCCGTCCAGCCTTCGCCGGCATGGTGCAGCTCCTGGAACAGGTGCATCCGCTTCTCGTCATAATTGATCAGCCGCAGTGTGACGCGCACCTGATGGCCGACCTGCAGCGACCGCTCGAAACGCTGATGCGCCTCCACGGTGAAGAAGGAGGCCGGCGCCCGGCTGGTCAGATGCGGGCCGAGGCCGACGAGGAACACAGCCTCGTCCACCGCCTGCTCGAACAGCAGGGTGTAGTAGGTCGAATGAAGGTGCCCGTTGTGATCCACCCAGCCCGGCTCGACCGTCATGACGGAGGAGACGAACGGCGCGAAGAACACGGGCTCGAAGTCGATCCCGTCCAGCATGACACGACCCCCGAGAAGCGAGCGACTTCCGCGCTGCCTTATTGACAAGCATTGTGCCGCCTTTCAGAGCAGTCGTCACCTGCCCTGATGGCGATTGAATGACTGAAATCTTGCGATCTCGCGGTTTTTGCGCTTCGTCGGGCGGATTCGCACGGTGCGCGCGTCTCGCGCCGCCGGACGATCGGGTGTAAGCCCTGCGCCAAAGGCCGGGCAGGGAGGATGACATGGCTGAGATGCTGGATGAGGGCCGCGCAGCGACGGCGGCGGATGGGTCAGAGGTCGCCACGGTGATCGCTGAGCTCGCCGGCCATTTCGGCGACCGCCTCGCGCTCGGCCGCGCCATCCGTGAGCAGCACGCCAACACCATCACCTGGCTCGCCAATGAGGCGCCGGACGCGGTGGTGTTCGTCGAGAGCACCGAAGAGGTGCAGCGCGTGGTCCGCGCCTGCGCCAAGGTCGGCGTGCCGGTCATTCCCTTCGGCGCCGGCTCCTCGCTGGAGGGGCAGGTGAACGCCCCGCGCGGCGGCATCTCCATCGATCTCTCGCGCATGAACCGCGTGCTGTCGGTTCACCCGGAAGATCTCGACTGCGTGGTCGAGCCGGGCGTGACGCGCAAGCAGCTCAACGAGCATCTGCGCGATGCCGGCCTGTTCTTCCCCATCGACCCTGGCGCGGATGCCTCGCTCGGCGGCATGGCCTCGACCCGCGCCTCCGGCACCAACGCGGTGCGCTACGGCACGATGAAGGACAATGTCATCGCGCTCACCGCCGTGCTGGCCAATGGCGAGGTCATCACCACGGCGCGCCGGGCCAAGAAGTCGGCGGCGGGCTATGACCTCACCCGCCTTTTCGTCGGCGCGGAAGGCACGCTCGGCATCATCACCAGCCTGACGCTGAAGCTCTCGGGTATCCCTGAGGCGATCTCGGCGGGCGTGTGCGCCTTTCCGACCATCCGCGCGGCCTGCGACGCGGTGATCCTCACCATCCAGTCCGGCCTGCCGGTCGCGCGCATCGAACTGCTCGACGAGGTGCAGGTGCGCGCCTGCAACGCCTACTCCAAGCTGAACCTCGCCGAGGCGCCGACGCTGTTCGTCGAGTTCCACGGCACCGAGGCGAGCGTTCATGAGCAGGCCGAGCGCTTCGGCGAGATCGCCCGCGATTTCGGCGGTGGCGACTTCAGCTGGGCGACGCGGCCGGAAGACCGGACGAAGCTCTGGCAGGCCCGGCACGATGCCTATTGGGCCTGCCTGCCGCTGAAGCCCGGTGCCAAGGCGCTGGCGACCGATGTGTGCGTGCCGCTGTCGCGCCTCGCCGATTGCGTCGACGAGACCAAGCACGACATCGAGGAAATGGGCATGATCGCCCCGATCGTCGGCCATGTCGGCGACGGCAATTTCCACACGGTGACGCTGGTCGACATGGACGACCCGCACGATGTCGCCAAGGCCAAGTCCTTCATTTCGCGCATGATCGAACGCTCGCTCGCCATGGGCGGCACCGCCACGGGCGAGCATGGCGTCGGCCAGGGCAAGCGCAAATATATGGAAGCCGAGCACGGGGCTGAGACTCTGGCGGCGATGCGTGCCATCAAGGCCGCGCTCGACCCGCGGGACATCATGAACCCCGGCAAGATGCTGCCGTGAGTGGCGCCGACCCCGTTCGCCGCGTAAAGCCCGCCCCGGCTTTTGCGCTTGCGGGCCGGGCGCCGGGCGCGGCAGCATAGAGGTGCGAAAAATCTCAACAATCTCGCGGTAAACCGGCGGGAAGCGGCCGCGTCCCGAGCCGCGAGACCGGCCCATCGGCGCCGGACGACCGGAGGAGAGGCGTGCAGAACCTTCTGCTGACCATAGCGAGCGCCATCATCCTGGCCGTCGTCGCGGCCTTCGCGGCTCCGTTCGTGGTCGACTGGACGCAGTTCCGCGCGACCTTCGAGGCGCAGGCGGCGCGCACGCTCGGCGTGCCCGTGGTCATTCGCGGGCCGATCGACGCCCGCCTCCTGCCCAATCCGAGCTTCACCCTGCGCGATGTCGCCATCGGCCTCGACGCGGGCGGCACCGGCATCGTCGCGGGTGAGCTGAGCGGGCGCCTCTCGCTCGGCCAGTTGCTCAGCGGGCGCATCGTCGCCGACCGGGTGACGCTGGAGCGCGCCCGCATCCGCGTGGTGATCGGCGGCGATGGCCGCGTGGCGCTGCCCACCGGCACCAGCCGGCCCGCGCCGCTCTCCATCGCCGATCTGCGCCTGCAGAACAGCGCGGTGGAGCTGATCGACCGCGCCGGCGGGCATGACCTGACGCTGTCCGCCGTCAATCTCATGGGCGATCTTGGCGGCCTTGCAGGGCCGCTGCGGCTGGAGGGACAGGTGGAGGCGGCGGGCGTGCTCCGCACGGTGCGGCTCGCCTTGGCGGCAGCCGAGGGGCCGGCGCGGCTGCGCCTCGGCGTGCAGGATGTCGGCTCGCCCTTCGCGCTCGATCTCGACGGCGTGCTGGCCTTCACCGGCGGGCGGCCGGGTTTCCAGGGCAAGGCGTCGCTCGCCTCGCGCACGCCCGGCGCCGGCGGGCCGCCGCTGCGCGACGGCGATGGCGCGGTGCCCGTCCGCGACCCGCTCGCCGGCTGGAGCCTTTCCGGCACGGTGAACGCGACCTATCAGGCGGTCGACATCACCAACCTCGCGCTTCAGCTCGGCAGCGGCGAGGTGCCGGTGGAGTTGTCGGGCAGCGGGCGCTATGTCGCCGCCGCGCTCGCAACCGCTCCGGCCACCGCTCCCGCCGCCGGCACGACCGGCGATGCTGGCGGCTCGCGGCTCGACCTCACCTTGGCGGCGCGCCAGATCGACCTCGGCGCGGCGACCGGCGGGGCCGCCCCGCTTGCCGCGCTCACCCGCGTCGCCCAGACCGTGGCGCCGCTGGCGGGCATCGCCCGCTCCGGTTCGCTCGACCTCTCCACCGACACCGTGCTGCTCGGTGGTGCGCCGATGCGCGCGGTCAAGCTCGGGCTCGACTGGTCGCCCGCCGGCTGGCGCGCCCGCAGCATCGAGGCGCGGCTGCCCGGCCGGGCGAGCCTTGCTTTGTCGGGCCGTCTGCCGCAGGCCGCCGGCGCTGGCCAGCCGATCCGTCCCCCGGCCGACGCCGCGCTGTTCACCGGCGACATGGCGCTCGCCGCCGAAGACCTGCCCGCCTTCGCCGGCTGGGCCGCGCCCGAGGCGACCGCGCTGCTTGCCGGCCTGCCCGGCGGAGCGGTCTCGCTCAAGGCGGCCATCGCGGTCGGCGCGGACCGGGTGGCGCTCGACCGGTTGACCTTCACGCTGGGCGATCAGCTCAGCCTCACCGGCACCGCCGCCTATGCCTTCCCGGCCGATGGCCGACGCGGCAAGGTGGACGCGGTGCTGGCGACCAAGGGCGTCGATCTCGACCCGCTGCTGCCGCCGCTGCGCCGGATGATCGGCTTTGGCGGCCAGCGCTTCGATGTCGGGCTGAGCTTTTCCGGCACGGATGTGCGCCTTGCCGGGGTCGGCGCCGCCGGTGCCGATGTCATCCTCAAGGCCGATGGCGGCGGGCTCGGCATCGAGCGGCTCGCCATTCGCAATTTCGGCGGGCTGGACCTCACCGGCTCCGGGCGGCTCACCGCGGCGGCGGAGAGCGACGGGCGCTTCGAGGCGCGGCTCACCGGCACGCGGGTCGACGGGCTGCCGGCGCTGACCCGCGCGCTTGGCCTGCCGCAGGGCGAGGCACTGGTCGCCGCGCTCGGACCGAGCCTCGCCCCGCTGGATCTCACCACCACGCTCACCTCCGACAAGGGGCGTCTCGCGCTAGAAGCGCGCGGCCGGCTCGGGGTGTTGAGCGGGGAGGGCTCGGCCGGCTTCGGCACGGGGCAGCCCTTGCAGATCGAGGCGGCGCTGACGGCGGCGGATGGCAGCGCGGTGCTCGGCAAGCTCGGCGTTCCCGCCCTGCGCCCCGGCCTCGGCGTGGCGCAGGCGACGGTGTCCGTGGGCACCCGCACCGAGGCGCGCCTCGCCTTTGCCGGCGGCACGCTGGAAGCGCTCGGACAGGTGACCGTCGAGGCCGATGGCCGCGTGGCGCCGGACCTTGCCGTCACGCTGCGCGGGGCGGACCTTGCCCGGCTGTTCCCGGCGCTGACCAATGGCGGTGTCGCCCGCGTGCCGGCCGAACTCACCGCCACGCTCGGGCGCGAGGGCCCGGTCTGGCGGCTCGAGGCGCTGACCGGCACTATCGGCGGCGAGCGCATTGACGGGCGCGCCGCCTATATCCCCGGCGAGAGCGTGCCGCTGACGCTGGAACTGGCGCTCGACCGCTGGAGCCTGCCCGCCGCGCTGGCGCTCGGTACGGGGACGGTGGCGCCGCCGCCCGGTCCGCCGGCGAGCGGCTGGCCGGATGGGCGCTTCGGCCCGCCGGCGCTCGGCCCGCTCACCGCCTCGGTGAAGCTCAGCCTGCGCCAGCTCGACCTGCCGGCCGGGCTGGTGCTGGACCTCGCCAAGCTGAATGCCCGCGTGAGCGAGGGCGTGGTCGCGGTGGAGGAGCTTTCCGGCACGCTGGCCGGCGGGCGGCTCGCCGCGCGCTTCGACCTGCGCCGGCGCGGCGACAATCTCGCGGTCGACGGCCATCTCGCCATCACCGATGCCGAAAGCGGGCCGCTGCTGCGCGCCGCCGGCGTCGAGCGGCCGGGCGCCAGCGCGGGGGTGACGCTCGCGCTCGACCTCACCGGCGCCGGGCGTTCGCCGCGCGGCATAGCCGCCAGCCTGCAAGGGCAGGGCAGCCTGGTGCTGGAGGGGCTGGAGATCCCGTTCAACGACCCGCGCGCGCTGCAATATGTCATGCTCGCCACCGAGCGCGGCCTGCCGCCCGAACAGGCGCGCATCGTGCAACTGCTCAATGAGGGGCTCTCGCGCGGGGCGCTCAAGCTGCCGCGCATCGAGAGCGCGCTGAGCGTGGTGAACGGCGTCGCCCGTTCCTCCACCGCCCGCGCGGCGCTGGGCGACCAGCGTTTCGCGCTGACCGGCGCCTTCGATATTCCCGCGCTGTCCTTCGAGACGACGCTGGAGATGGACGACATGTCCGGCGCCAGCCCCACCGCATCCGGCGCCCCGCCCGGGGCCGGCGTGCAATGGCGCGGGCCGCTCAACGCGCCCGAGCGGCGTTTCGACATCACCGCGCTGGTCGCGGCGATCAACATGCGGGCGCTGGAGCGCGAGACCAAGCGGCTTGAGGCGGAATATGGCCGCACGCCGCTGACCGATGGCGGCCAGTCGACCCAGCCACCCGCTCAGGCCCCCGCGCCTCAGGTCGCCCCGCAGGCCGCGCCGCAACCGGCACCCCAGCCGGCCCCGCGCGCGGCAGCGCCCGCGCCGTCGCCGCGTCCGGCCGCGCCGCGCCCGGTGCCGCTCAACCTGCCGCAATACCCGCAGCCCGGCGCCGCCGCGCCGCCGCTCGCGCCGCCGGTGGATATTCCGATGGATCCGCTGCGCAGCCCGATCATGGCGCCGCCGCTGGCGCCGTGACGCCTCAGGCGGTGACGAAGGCGTCCGCCGTGTAGCCCTGCAGGTAAAGCAGGGCGGTGAGGTCGCCATGGTCGATGCGGAACCGCGCGGCCGCCGCCACGGCGGGCTTGGCGTGATAGGCGACGCCGAAGCCGGCTTCCCCGATCATGGCGAGATCATTGGCGCCGTCGCCGACCGCCATCGTGTCGGATTCGCCGAGACCCAGCGCCTCCCGCATCTCGACCAGCGCGGCGAGCTTGGCCTCGCGCCCGAGGATCGGTTCCTCGACGAGGCCGGCAAAGGCGTCGCCGTCGGTCACCAGCACATTGGCCCGGTCGGCGTGGAAGCCGATCATCGCGGCGACGCGCTGCGTGAACAGGGTGAAACCGCCGGAGACCAAGAGCGTGTGCGCGCCATGCGCCTTCATGGTGCGCACAAGCTCCGTGCCGCCGGGGGTGAGGCGGATGCGCTCGGCAATGACGTCATCGACCACGGCGAGCGGGAGACCTTTCAGCAGCGCCACGCGCTCGCGCAGCGCCGGCTCGAAGGCGATCTCGCCGCGCATGGCCCGCTCGGTGATCTCGGCCACATGCGCCTTCATCCCGGCATAGTCGGCCAGCTCGTCGATGCATTCCTGGCCGATCATGGTGGAGTCCATGTCGGCGAGAAACAGCTTCTTGCGCCGCCCGGTTGCCGGCACCAGCGCCACATCGAGCGGCCGGCCGTCCAGCGCGGCGCGCAGGGCGGCGATGTCGGCATCGGGCCCGACCGCGAATTCGGCGGCGATGCCGGGATTGAGCACCCGCGCTTCGCCCGCGCCCGGCACCGCCGCGCGGGCGCTCTTTAGGGTGTCCGCGTCCAACGCCGGGGCGGCGGGGTTGGCGATCAGCACGGCGACGAGGGGAGCGGTCTCGGACATGGCGGCAACACGCGGCTGGAACTGAGGAATCAACGCAGGACTTGCCGCCGAAGCGGCAACGGGCAAAAAGCGGTGGGCGGCACGGGTGAGTGCGCCAACAGGGAGACGGGCGTGACGACAAAGGCGGAGCGCCCGCGCGCGGTGCTTATTGCAGGGCCGACCGCGAGCGGCAAGTCGGCGCTGGCGCTGGAACTGGCCGAACGGGTCGGCGGCGTGGTCATCAATGCCGACTCCATGCAGGTCTATCGCGACCTGCGCGTGCTCACCGCCCGCCCCACCGTGGAGGAGGAGGCGCGCGCGCCACACCGCCTCTACGGCCATGTGGACGGGGCCGCCGACTACTCGGTTGCGCACTGGCTGGAGGAGGCTCGCGCGGCCATCATTGAGGCCGAGACGTCCGGGCAATTGCCCATCGTGATCGGCGGCACGGGCCTCTATTTCAAGGCGCTGACGCAGGGGCTGGCGCCCATGCCGTCGATTCCTGCCGAGGTGCGGGCGCGGGTGCGCGGGCTCGACCTGCCGGCACCGGAGCTCCACGCCAGGCTGATGGCGGTGGATCCGCAGACGGCGGGGCGGCTGCGCCCGTCCGACACGCAGCGGCTGATGCGGGCGCTGGAGGTGTTCGAGGCGACCGGCCGCCCGCTGGCGCAGTGGCAGGCGGAGCGGGCGAGCGAGCCGGTGCTGCCCGGGGATGATGCGCTGAAGCTCTTTCTCGCCACCGACCGCACGGCGCTGCGCGACGCCATTGCCCGCCGCTTCCACCTGATGATGGAGGCGGGCGCGCTGGAGGAGGCGCGAGCCCTGCTGGCGCGGGGCCTGCCCGAGGACCGCACCATCCTCAAGGCGCATGGCGTGCCGTGGTTCGCGCGCCATCTCGCGGGTGAGATCGAGCTTGAGGCGGCGATCGAGGGCGGCATTCTCGACACGCGCCGCTATGCCAAGCGGCAGGACACCTGGTTCCGCCATCAACTGGAGGGCTGGACCGCGCTGCCAAAGGCGGAAGTGCAGGTGCTTCTGCGGGAGGTCTTCCCTTAAGCCCGCGCCGCCCGTCTCACGGGCAGCGGGCGCAGGCGTAGTGCCACCTCGCTGGCGAGCGCGACCGCGAGGCCGGCGCCGAACACCCACCAGGCCGGGCGGATCGAGTAGGAAAAGGCGAGATTGGCGGCGAGCACGCGGGCGGGGTCGATGCCCGTCGCGGCGAGATACCAGCCGGCTTCCAGCAGCGCCGTCAGCACGCCGGCCATAAAGGCGAGAGCCACGAGGTTTGCCAGCCCCGTGCCGCGTCCAAAGCGCTGCATCAGCCGCCACCCCATGAGCCAGACGAAGAGCCCCGCCATCAGCGTCGGCTCGGTCACGTCGAGCTTCTGTTGCATGAAGAAATGCAGGATGCCGAGGGCGGTGGCCGGGTAGATCAGCGCGTGCAGGTGCTTCCAGCGCTCGCCGCCAAGCCGGCGCACCGCGCCATCCCACGAGGTGGACGCCATCGCGGCGAAGGCGAGGAGGGCGATGAAGCCGATGGTGAGATAGATGCGCAGCACGATCTCCCGCGCCGCCATGCCGAGATCGCCGAGATCGACCAGATAGACCGCGAAATGAATGGCGAGCAGCAGCGCCGCGCCAAGGCCGAGCGTGCGTCGGGCGTTCAAAAGCTTCGGCCAGTTGAACAGCCGCCGGGCCGGGGTGACGGCGAGGGTGACGAGCAGCAGGCGGATGGTCCAGTCGCCGATGAAGCGGATCACCTCGATGAGCGGACGGGCGCCGAGTGCCGGTTCGCCGGGCAGCGCGCCTCCGCCTCCAAGCGCGCCGCCGCCCAGTCCGCCACCACCCAGACCGGGAGGAGCGCCGAAGGGGGTGGGCGGGGCGAAGCCGCCGGAGAGCGCGCGCACGGCCAGTAGCGCCAGCGGCAGCAGTACGACGAGCAGCGCGCCGATCTTCTCAGGGCTCAGCTTACCGGAGGGTTCGCGCAGGAAGGGCATGAAGCGGGCGGTCCATGGCAGGAGGGTCTGCCCGCCTATACGCCCTCAGAGGCGGCGTAATTTCAACGCCGCCCTGCACGATGGCGTGAGGGCACGCGCGAGGGGCCCGGCATCGTGCCTATCCGAACCGCCCTCGGGTTTGTCATCCCGGACGGCCGCAGGCTGACCCGGGATCGCGTCCCGACTGGCCGCGAAGCCGGCGTCAGTCCTCGGCGAAGATGCGGGTGACGTGGCCCATCTTCCGGCCGGGGCGGGCTTCCGTCTTGCCATAGAGGTGCAGATGCGCGCCGGGCTCGGCCAGCACTGCGTGCCAGGTGTCGGCCTCGTCGCCGATGAGGTTGGTCATCTCCACCCGGCCGCGCCGGTCGGTGGCGCCGAGCGGCCAGCCGGCAATGGCGCGCACATGCTGCTCGAACTGGCTGGTCTCGCAGCCATCCAGCGTCCAGTGGCCGGAATTGTGAACGCGCGGGGCGATCTCGTTGACGATGACACCCTGCGTGCCCTCGACCACGACGAGGAACATCTCCACCGCGAAGACGCCGACATAACCGAGCGCCTCGCCGATGCGGCGGGCGATCTCGGCGGAGACGGCGACGACCGCCGGCGAGACATCGGCCGGCACGGTGGAGCGGTGGAGGATGTGGTGGCGGTGCTCGTTCTCCGTCACCTCGAAGGCGGCGAAGCGGCCATCCTCGGTGCGGGCGGCGACGACGGAGACCTCGCGCTCAAAGGGCACAAAGCCTTCCAGAATCGCCGGATGACGGCCGATGGCGGCGAAGGCGGCGGCAGCATCGTCACCCGCGCGGATGATGACCTGGCCCTTGCCGTCATAGCCGAAGCGGCGGGTCTTCAGCACGGCGGGACGGCCGATCTCGGCCAGCGCGGCCTCGAGCTGGGCCTCGTCATTCACCTCGGCGAAGGGCGCGGTCTCGATGCCGAGGCGGGAGACGAAGGTCTTCTCCTCCAGCCGGTCCTGCGTGATGCCGAGCGCGCGGGCGCCGGGATGCACGGGCACATGGCCGGCGAGGAAGGCGGCGGTCTCCACCGGCACGTTCTCGAATTCATAGGTGACGACGTCCACCGCCTTGGCAAAAGCCTCTAGCGCGGCGAAATCGTCATAGGCGGCCTGCGTCACCGCATCGGCGACCTGAAAGGCCGGGCTGCCATCCTCGGGGGCGAAGATGTGCGTCTTCAGCCCCAGCGGGGCGGCGGCGAGAGCGATCATGCGGGCGAGCTGACCCCCGCCGAGAATGCCGATGGTGTCGCCGGGCTTGAGAATGCGGGTCATCAGACGGGGCGCTCCGTGACGGCGGCGGTGCGGGCGGCGCGCCACGCGTCGAGGCGCTCGGCGAGCGCGGTGTCGGTGATGGCGAGCACGGCGGCGGCGAGCAGCCCGGCATTGGTCGCGCCGGCCTTGCCGATGGCGAGCGTGCCCACCGGAATGCCGGCGGGCATCTGCACGATGGAATAGAGGCTGTCGAGGCCGGAGAGCGCCTTGGATTCGACCGGCACGCCGAACACCGGCAGGCTGGTGAGCGCCGCCACCATGCCCGGCAGATGCGCGGCACCGCCGGCGCCGGCGATGATCGCCTTGTAGCCGGCGGCGCGGGCGCCCTTCGCGAAGCTGAACATGCGGTCCGGGGTGCGGTGGGCCGAGACGATCAGGCAGTCATGGCCGATGCCGAGCGCTTCCAGCGTCTCGGCGGCGTGGCGCATGGTCTCCCAGTCGGACTGGCTGCCCATGATGATGGCGATCGGGCGCGCGTCGCCTGCCGTCTGGTCGCTCATGCTGGTCCGGTTCCCCCGAAAAAGAAGGCGCGGATTATAGGAATCGCCGCCCTCCCGGCAAGCACGAAGGCGCGGGCGTCGTCAGGGCATGGTGCCGCGCCCTCCTCTAAGCTCCCGCGCCTCCCCCGCCGACATGAAAAAGCGCGGGTCAGGTGGCATCATGCTTAACACGACCTTTACCGGCCCACGGCAACAGTGCGCGCAAGGGTTTGCCCGGCGACAGCGTGGCCGCGAGGGTGTGTCTTCCGGGCGACGCCGGTGGCCGGAAGACACGAGTTGCGCGTTCGTGAGTTGAAGCGGTGCGACCCAAGCGCGGATGAGTGCGTTCCCGTCGCGAGAGTGGATGGGACGAGTGGAGAGAGCGATGGCCGGGCGTGGCGTGACTATCGGCGTGAGTTTCGAGGCGGGCCGCGCGCGGCATCTGGCGGGCACGGCGCTCGCGCTGCTGATGGCTGGCGTGACGCTGATGCCGCTCGCCGCGTCGGCGCAGGAGAATTCCGGTGCGGCCATCGCTACCGAGCGCGCCGGCAATGGCACCGGCCAGCCGGTCGCCGCCTTCGATCCCGGCCGCGCCGGCATGACCAGCGCCGGGCAGGGTGCCGCGCTGCTGGCCGCGCTGGGCCATGACCCCGCGCCCTTCGATATCAACGACACCCGTCCGAAGACCGAGGCGCCGGCCAATCCGGCACCCGCCAGCGCGGCCCCGGCCGATCCGGTGACCCCGGCGCCTTCCGTCGGAAATGGCGCGCCGGAGACCGGCACCGGTACGGCGACGCCCGCCCCCGTCACGCCGGCGGCCGCGACCCCGGCCGCTCCGGCCACGGGCACCTCCACCCCGGCGACGGTCAGCGCGCCGCAGGCGCCCCGGCCGGATGCGGGCGTTTCCGAGCGGCTCACCGCGCTCGTCACCGACCGGCTGTCGCGCTACGCCCAGCGCCCGGCCGAGCAGCAGGCGCTTGCCGCGTTTTATGCCGCCCGCAACTTTCAGCCCATGTTCGTCGCGCAGGGCATGGTGACCCCGCTCGGCCTCGCCGCCCTCGGCGCCTTCACCGGCGCGGCGGCGGAAGGGCTGAACCCCGCCGACTACACCGTGCCGCCGCTGCCGGCCCGCCCGGACGAGGCGGCGCTGGCCGATTACGAACTGCGCCTGGCCGCCACCACGCTGGTCTATGCCCGCCATGTGCAGAGCGGGCGCTTCGATCCCAAGCGCATCTCCAAGGATGTCGATCCGAGCCCCTCCGTGCCGGACCCGCTCGACGTCCTCGCCACCGTCTCGGCGGCGGAGAATGCGGGCAAGGCCTATGCGTCCTTCGCCCCGTACTATGACGAGTACCGGCTGCTGAAGACCCAGCTCGGCCGCCGTCTGGCGGAAGGGGCGGGCGTCGTTCACGCGCCGATCCCGGCCGGCCCCTCGATCCGCCCCGGCGACCGCGACCCGCGCGTGCCGCTTCTGCGCGCCCGGCTGGGCATTGGCGGGGCACCGGATGATGTCGTCTACGACGCCTATCTCATGGAAGCGGTGCGGGACTTCCAGCGGCTGGCCGGCGCCAATCCCGATGGCATTGTCGGGCGCGGCACGCTCGCTGTGCTGAACGAAGGCGCGGGCGACAGCCTCGACGACATCATCGCCAACATGGAGCGCTGGCGCTGGCTGCCGCATCAGGTCGCGCCGACCTATGTGATCGTCAACATTCCCGAATACATGGTCCGCATCGTCGTCAACGAGCAGACCATCCATGAGACGCGCGTGGTCGTCGGCAAGCCCGAGAACCAGACGCCGCTGATGTCCGAGCAGATGCAGTACGCGGTGTTCAACCCGTCCTGGAACGTGCCGCCGGGCATCATCAAGAACGAGATGCTGCCCAAGCTGCAGGCCGACCCCTATGCGCTCGACCGCCAGGGCATCGACGTGGTGCGCAACGGGCGCATCATCGATCCGGGCACGGTGGACTGGAGCCGGGGCTCGCAGGGCTATGCGTTCCGGCAGGCGCCGGGCGAGCGCAACGCGCTGGGCCGGATGAAGTTCATGTTCCCCAACAAGCACTCGGTCTATCTGCACGATACGCCGAGCCGCGCGCTGTTCGCCCGCGACCGGCGCGCCTTCAGCCATGGCTGCGTGCGCGTGTTCGAGCCGCTGAAATTTGCCGAGGTGCTGTTCAGCGTCGGCCTGCCCGGCGATGGCTGGAGCCAGCAGCGAATCAACTCGCTCATTGGTGGCGACGAGAAGTACCTGAACCTGAAGCAGCGTTTCCCGGTCCACCTCGTCTATTTCACCACCTATGTGGATGCCGAGGGGCAGCTGGTGTCGCGCGAGGACATTTACGGAATCAACGACGCGACCAAGGCGATGCTCGGGCTCAACGGCACGCGCGTGGCGGATCGTGGCGGAGTCGTGGCGCCGCGGTGACGGCGCGGGTTTTGTTGCTACCGTAACGGAAGTATTGCGTGGTTTAACGTGTTGTTTCAGACACTGTTAACCACGAATGCAGTTCAAAACGGTACAACATTACGAATTTTTTAGGTTGGCACTCTTTTGCCACAGTCTCCCCCTAGCCATGCTTCCGCAAGGTATGGCTTGGGGCGTAACGGCCCCTTAACCAAACCCGACAAGACTATGTTCACCATGTCCGGCCCGGTCGCTCCCGACCGTGTCGTCTCAGGAAACGTTCCTTTCGGGTTTCGGGTACGGGTACGTGCGCATCACATCGGTTCTTCGCAGCAAGCGCGCCGGCAAGTTCTCCGCCGCATCGCGCGCCATCAAGACGGTTGCCCTCACGGCGCTCGTCACTCTCGGCAGTGCCGACATGCTGCAGAACGCGGTGGCCAATGGCGACACGCGAACCATCACGCTACACCATGTCCATTCCGGCGAGAGCGCCACGGTCACCTTCAAGCGCAATGGCCGCTATGACCCGGCGGCGCTGAAGCAGCTCAACGTTCTCCTGCAGGACTGGCGGCGCAAGGAGTCCACCAATATGGACCCGCGCCTGTTCGACATCGTGTGGGAAGTCTATCGCGAGACCGGCGCGACCCAGCCGATCCAGGTGATCGGCGGCTACCGCTCGCCCGAAACCAATTCCATGCTCCGCCAGCGCTCGCGCGGCGTCGCCAAGACCAGCCTGCACATGCAGGGCAAGGCGATGGACTTCTACATTCCCGGCGTGCCGCTGGCGAAGATCCGCGAAGCCGGCCTGCGGCTGGAGCGCGGCGGCGTCGGCTTCTACCCCACCTCCGGCTCGCCCTTCGTGCATATGGACACGGGCGGCATCCGCCACTGGCCGCGCATGACGCGGCCCGAGCTCGCCCGTGTCTTCCCCGATGGCAAGACCGTGCATGTGCCCGCCGATGGCAAGCCGATGCCGGGCTACGCGCTGGCACTGGCCGAGGTCGAGGCGCGCGGTTCCGAGCCCGGTGGTGCCGGGGCGGCCTTTGCCGGCCTGTCCGGTGGCAATGATCCAAAGCGCCCCGGCGCGGGCGGCAAGAACATTTTCGCGGCCCTGTTCGGCAAGGATGACGAGGAGGAGGCGGACACGACCCCGGCCGCCGCGCCGACCCGTCAGGCTCCCGCCGTGCGCGCTCCGGCGCCGGTCGCTGTCGCGGCGGCGGACGATGCCGAGGAAGCCCCAGTGCCCGCCAATGCGGCCCCCACGGCCGCTCAGGCCGTCGTCGCGGCGGCCGCGCCCGTCGCCGTGCCGCTGCCGGCGCCGCACCCGCTCGGCCGCACCGTGGTGGCATCCGCGCCGGTCGCGACGCCCGCCACCGCGCCGTCGGGCTCTCCGGCGCTGGCCGCGCTTGCCGCCGCCGTACCGCTGCCGACGCCGCGCCATCAGCCGCCGGCCGACGCCACCGGGGTCCAGCCCGTCGTCGTCGCCAGCGCCGGCAGCTTCGCGCCGCTGCCGCCGGCCCGGCCGGGCGAGGTCGCGCGCGGCACGACGCCGGGCGCGACGGTCGGTCTTCCCGAGATCATCGTCGGCTCGCAGGGCTCCGCCCCGCCGCTCGCCTATGCCTCCGCCGCCGGCGACATGATCTTCCCGAGCGAGCGCCTTCAGCCCGGCCGCGCGCCGGCGCCGCGCGCCGCCGCCACCCCGCCGACCGCCTCCGCCGCTGCGGCGCCCGCCGCTGCGCCGAAGCCCGGCACGGCCGCGCACAATGCGGAGATGCAGGCGGAAATCCGCCGCCTGTTCAGCAGCCCGACCGTCTCGCGCAACGCCGTGCTGCGCACGCCGGAACTGCGGCGCTTCGCGGCCTTCGTCGCCCCGCCGCGCCAGGTGGTGGCGGGCGGCTTCACGCAGGGTGCGTCGACCAGCCTGCCGACCACCCATTTCGCCGCCGGCGCCGCCGTGGTCGCCGTGCCGGTTGTGGCGATGGTCTCCGGCGCCGCGCCGCTCAAGAAGCCGCTCTGAGAGACATCTGTTGCCTCACATGAAAAAGCCGGCCGGGGATGACCCGGCCGGCTTTTTCATGTCGGGAGTTTGAGCCCGGTCAGCTCAGCATGCCCAGCGCCTGCATGTAGAGGTCGACGATCGCCTCATGCTCGGCCCGCTGGTCGGCATCCTGCTTGCGGATCTTCAGGATCTCGCGCAGCGCCTTGACGTCGAAGCCGGTGCCCTTGGCCTCGGCGAAGACGTCCTTGATGTCCTCGGCGATGGTCTTCTTCTCTTCCTCGAGGCGTTCGATGCGCTCGATGAAGGATTTGAGCTGCTCCTTGGCGAAGCCGGCGGCGGCATCGGACAGCGGCTGGTCGTTGGGAATGTCGGACATGGCGTCTCCGGGGGAACGGGCCGACCGCGGGCAGCAAGGTCCGGCGGCGTGTGGGTGAAAGCTGGGCCGGACAGGAAACCCAAGGATGGGGCGCCGTCAAGGCGGCGGGCCATCACCAGCGCCGGCAGGCTCCGGCTGCACCCGCTATCCACCGGCGGCCTGTGGATGAACCGCTCAGTGCTGGCCCGGTCCCTTGAAGGCGGCCTTCTGCTCCGGGCTCGCCTCGCTCTGGTGGCGCGCCTTCCATTCCTCATAGGGCATGCCGTAGACGGCGACGCGGCTCTCTTCCTTTGTGAGGGGCAGGCCGCGCTGCTGGGCCGCGTCGAGATACCAGTTGCCGAGGCAGTTGCGGCAGAAGCCGGCGAGATTCATCAGGTCGATGTTCTGCACGTCGGTGCGGGTCTGCAAATGCGCCACCAGCCGGCGGAAGGCGGCGGCCTCCAGCTCGGTACGGGTGGCCGCGTCCAGCGCGGCAGCGGCGGCGGGTGTGTCGCTCATGTGGGCCTCCCGGTGATCCGGTCCGTACGGTGCGCTCAGGCGAGCGTGTCTGGCGGATAGATAGGCGCGACCGGGCCGGTGCGCGAGCCATGCCACTCGATGCGGTGCAGCGCCTCCCCCTGGAGGATCGCCGGGAGCAGGCCGGCGAGCCGCTCGGCCCATGCCTCCTGCCCGTCCTCATCGGCGATGAGATCCTGGCGGACTTCCAGCAGCGTGCTGGCGAGCCCTCGCCGCGTGGCGTGGCGGTAGAGGCAATCGCCCTTGAGCGCGCCGTCATAGGGCTCGTTGTCGCCGACGATGAGGTCGCCCGGTGCTTCCAGCGCCTCGATCAGCTCGCGGGTAAAGCGCGGATCGGCGTCCCACAGCACGGCGGCGTGCCAGGGGCGGGCGAGGCCGCGCCACACGGGGGTGAAGCTGTGCATGGAGAGGATGGTCGGGATGACGCCCGCCGCCAGCGCCGTGTCGATCTCCGTGGCGATCGCATCGTGATAGGGGCGATGGAAGCGGGCGATGCGCCGCTCGATCTCCGCCGCGTCGGCATGGCGGTTGCCGGGGATGATGGCGCCGTCCGAAATGCGCATCACCAGTGTCGGGTCGTCCTCGCCGCGATTGGGGTCGATCAAGAGGCGGGAGAAACAGGAGAGCACCGCCGGGCAGCCGAGGCGCTGGGCGAGCTGGCGCGTCACGCCGGCGGCGCCGATATCGTAGCCGATATGGCGGGCGAGCTGCTCCGCCGGCAGGCCGAGCGATCCGTAGCCGGGCGGCAGGGCGTTGGAGGCGTGGTCGCACAGCAAGATCAGCCCGGTAGCCGGATCGCCGGCAAGGCGTTCGACAGGCGGGAGGTCGTCCGGCCCCTTCATCTGCCCGGCATCGGGCGAGAGACGCGGATCGAGCGGCTCGTCGAGGGGCTGGGCGGGGTCGTGCGTCGGGAGGCGGCGCATATTTGCCTGTGCGATGCGACTAAGTGCGTAGAGGATAGTGACGTGGCATTCTGAGTGCCATAGGAATACGCCCGTTTCGCGTCGCGCGGGAGCGGGGGATTCGAGCCGGCGCGCGCTAAGGCATCATGGCGGACCAACCGCCGGCAGTGGCCCGATCGGGCTGGGTAGGGATTCGAGATGAGCGACACGTCGGCGCGTGCCTTTCTGGACAAGCTGTTTACCGCTGCGGTGGCGGCGGCCCATCCCTCGACCTGCCTGCCCCCCGTGCTGCCGCCGGCCCCGGCCAAGGGCCGCCTGATCCTGCTCGCCGCCGGCAAGGCCGCCGGCTCGATGCTGGAAGTCGCCGAACAGCATTATCTCGATGCGGGGCTCGATCCCGCGCGCCTCGCCGGCATCGGCGTCGCCCGCCATGGCTATGGCCGCCCGACCCGGCGGCTGGAGATGGTCGAGGCCGGTCATCCGGTGCCGGATGCGGCGGGCCTTGCCGGCGCGCAGAAGGCGATCGACCTCGCCGCCTCCGCGACCGCGGATGATCTGGTGCTGGTGCTGCTCTCGGGCGGCGCCTCGGCGAACTGGATCGCCCCGGCCCATGGCGTCGATCTCGACGACAAGCGCTCGCTGACCCGCGCTTTGCTGCGCTCGGGCGCCAACATCACCGAGATCAACACGGTGCGTAAGCATCTCTCGCGCATCAAGGGCGGGCGTCTCGCGGCGCTGTCGCAGCCCGCGCGGGTGGTGACGCTCGCCATCTCCGACGTGCCGGGCGACGATCCCGCGGTGATCGGCTCCGGCCCCACCGTGCCCGATCCCTCGACGCTGGCGGACGCCCGCGCCGTGCTGGCGCGCTACACTATCGAACCGCCAGCCTCGATCGCGGCGGCGCTGCAGGATGCGGCGAACGAATCGCCCAAGCCCGGCGACGCGGCCTTCGCGAACGCCGCGTACCACCTCATCGCCCGCCCGGTGGATTCCTTCATCGCCACCGAGCGCCTGGTGCGCGAGGCGGGGCTGGAGCCGATCCTGCTCGGGGACAATCTGGAAGGCGAGGCCCGCGAGGTCGCCGCCGCGCAGGCTACCAGGGCGCGCGAGCTGAAGGCCGCCGGCAAGCGGGCCGTCCTCCTCTCGGGTGGCGAGCTCACCGTCACCATGCGCGGCCAGGGCCGGGGCGGCCCGAACCAGGAATTCGCGCTGGCGCTCGCCGTCGCGCTCGACGGCGCGGCCGGCATCTATGCGGTGGCCGGCGATACGGACGGCACCGATGGCGGCGGCGGCGATGCCACCGATCCCGCCGGCGCCTATGTCGTGCCGGATACGCTGGCGCGCGCCCGCGCCGCTGGTCTCGATCCTGCCGCCTTTCTCGCCAATAACGATTCCACGGGGTTCTTCGAACCTCTGGGCGATCTTCTGACGCCGGGCCCCACCTGCACCAACGTCAATGATTTCCGCGCCGTTTTCATCGACAGCTAAGCCGAACCCCTCCCGCTGCCGGCGGGCGCGGGCGCGCGTGCTGTTGGCGGCGGGCGTGCTGCCGGTGCTTGCCGCGACGCTGGCGCCGTCGCCGGCTGCCGCCGATTTCCGCCTGTGCAACCGCTCCTCCAGCCGCGTCGGCATCGCGCTCGGCTACAAGGACGGCAATAGCTGGGCGACCGAGGGCTGGTGGAACATCGGTGCCAATAGTTGCGAGACGCTGCTGCGCGGCGATCTGGTCGCGCGCTACTACTATGTCTACGCGATCGACTACGATCTCGGCGGCGAATGGTCCGGCAAGGCCTATATGTGCACCCGCGAGAAGGAGTTCACCATTCGCGGCATCGCCGATTGCCTGGCGCGCGGCTATGACCGCACCGGCTTCTTCGAGGTGGACACGCAGGAGCAGAAGAGCTGGACGGTGCAGCTCACCGAGCCGCAGCGTTCCGCCGCTCCGGCGCCCGGCGATGGCCGCGCCACCCCTCCGGCGCCGCCGAAGAAGCCCTGACCACGTATTCGCTGCCTGACCAGGCTTTCGCGGTACGCGTCACCGCATGAAAAAGGGCCCGCCATTGGCGGGCCCTTTCCGTTTCGCGGGTGCTTGGCGGTCGCCCTCAGTCCACCGGCAGGGCGGTGAAGCGCACCTGACCCTCGGGGTCGGTGATCATGAGCAGGGCCGAGCGGCGCCCGTCCTTCTTCAGCGTGGCCAGCCGGTTCTCGATGTCCTTGGGCGTTGCGGTCGCCTCCTGGTTGACCTCGACGATGAGGTTGCCCGGCGCGATGCCCCGCTCGGCGGCGACCGAGCCGGCCTCGACCGACATGACCACCACGCCCTTGAGCTCATCCTTGATCTTGAAGCGGGTGCGCAGCTCGGGCGTCAGTTCGGCAAGTTCGAGGCCGAGCAGCTTCTGCGTCGCGACCTTGGGCGCCTCCGGCTTGGCGTCGGGGGCGTCCGGTGTCGCGGCGGCGGTCTCGGCCTCGTTGAGGCGTCCGACCGCGAGCTTCAGCTTCTGCTCGGCGCCCTTGCGGATCACCACCACCTCGACTTCCTTGTCGACCGGCGTATCGGCGACGATGATCGGCAGGGAGCGGGTGTCCTTCACCTCCTTGCCGTCGAAGGAGACGATCACGTCGCCCGCCTTGATGCCGCCCTTGGCGGCCGGCCCATCCTCGGTGACGGCGCCGACCAGCGCGCCGCGCGCCCGGCCGAGGCCGAGGCTCTCGGCGATTTCCGGCGTTACCTGCTGGATGCGCACGCCGATCCAGCCGCGCCGCGCCTCGCCGAACTCCTTGAGCTGGGCGATGATCGGGATGGCGGTGTTGGAGGGTACGGCGAAGCCGATGCCGATGGAGCCGCCGGAGGGCGAGATGATGGCGGTGTTGATGCCGATGACATCACCGTCCATGTTGAACAGCGGGCCGCCGGAATTGCCGCGATTGATGGCGGCATCCGTCTGCAGGAAATTGTCATAGGGCCCGCTATTAATGTCGCGGTTGCGGGCCGAGATCACGCCGACGGTAAGCGTGCCGCCAAGGCCGAAGGGGTTGCCGATGGCCATCACCCAGTCGCCGACGCGCAGCACATCGGAATTGCCGAACTTCACCGCCTTGAGCGGCTTGCCTTCTTCCGGCGTTACCTTGAGCAAAGCGAGGTCGATCTTGGTGTCGCGCCCGACCAGCTCGGCTTTCAGTTTCGAGCCATCGGCGAAATTGGCGTAGATCTCATCCGCATCGGCGATGACGTGGTTGTTGGTGACGATGAAGCCGCTCGCGTCGATCACGAAGCCAGAACCGAGCGAGGAAACGCGGCGGGGGGCGTTGTCGTCGCCCTGCTGCTGGCGGCGCTTGAAGAATTCCTCGAAGAACTCCTCGAAGGGCGAGCCGGGCGGCAGTTCCGGTGTCGGCACGCTGCGCGAGGGCGCCACCGTCTGCGAGGTCGAGATGTTGACCACCGCGTCCATCACATTGGCAGCGGTGTCGGCGACCGAATCGGGGCCTTTTACGGCCGCCGCACCGGCCGGGTGCCCGGCGAGGCCGAGCGTGCCGCCGACGATACAGGCGAGCAGCAGCGCGGCAAGCCGGCGACGCAAGGGGCGCGCGCGCCGCGAGCCGGAGCGATCCCGCCGGGGCGTGCCCGCCGCCGCATCAAACCCGTTGGTCATGCTGCCTCCTTCGCCGCAGGGGGAGGCGCCGCCGTCCCCGCTCTCATTACCGAGGGGCTGACGCTAGCCCGGCGCCAAGCCGATGCAAGCCAAAAGCGCGCGAGCGGCACAGCAGAGGCGTCGCAGCGCAGGCCCCCACGCAAAAGGGGCGCCCGGTGGGGCGCCCCTTGCGAAATCGCGACGCGGCCTCAGCCGCGGATGATCCAGACCACGACGACGCCGATGACGGCGCCGATGAGGCCGGTGAGGCGCAGAGGCGGATCGGGCAGTTGCCCGATCGACTCCATGGCCCGGCGGACGGCGCCGGGAGCCGCCGCCAGCATCAGGCCCTCGATCACGAGAACCAGCGCCAGGGCGACGATGAGATCCGACATTGCTCCGCCGGATCAGTTGGCGGGCGCTGCCGGGGCGGCGCCCGCAGCCGGAGCCACCGTCGGCGGCGTGCTCGGCACCGGGCTACCCGCCGGGTTCGGCGCGTTGAAGAAGCGGAAGAACTCCGAGGTCGGCGAGAGCAGCATCCGCGTCTCACCCTTCTTCAGCGACGCCTCATAGGCCTGCATCGAGCGGTAGAACTCGAAGAAGCCGCGGTCCTGGTTATAGGCCTGCGCAAAGATGTCGTTGCGCTGGGCGTCGCCTTCACCGCGCAGCTGGTCGGCCGTCGCATTGGCCTCGGCTACGATGATGGTGGAGTCGCGATCGGCGCGGGCGCGGATGGTCTGGCCGGCTTCCGCACCCTGGGCGCGGATTTCGGAGGCCTCGCGCTGACGCTCGGTCTGCATCCGCTGGAACACCGCCTGGCTGTTGGCTTCCGGCAGATCGGCGCGACGGATGCGGACATCGAGCACGCTGATGCCGAAATTGCCGGCCTCGCGGTTCACCTGATCGCGGATGCGCGCCATCAGGGTCTCGCGCTCGTCACGTACCACCTGGGTGAAGGTGGATTCACCCAGAACGCGGCGCAGCGCCGAGTTCAGGATGGTGGCGAGGCGGGAATTGGCGCCCTCGACATTGCCGACCGACTGGTAGAAGCGCAGCGGGTTGACGATGCGGTAGCGCGCGAAGGCATCCACGACCAGACGCTTCTGGTCGGCCGCGATGACTTCCTGCGAGGGATTTTCGAGATCGAGGATGCGCTTGTCGATGAAGATCACGCTGTCGACCAGCGGGATCTTGGCGTTGAGGCCGGGCTGTTCGATCACGCGCACGGGCTCGCCGAAGCGCAGCACGAGCGCCTGCTGCGTCTGGTAGACGCTGAACAGGGCCGAGTAGAGGATGATGGCGCCGACCGCGACGAGAACGGCGAGAACGATACCAAGGCTGTTCTTCATTGGGCCGCTCCCTGGCCGGCGGTCGTGGGGGCGCGACGGGCGTCGAGGGCGCCCAGCGGCAGGTAGGGCACCACGCCCTGGCTGCCGGCGGTGGACTGGTCGATGATGACCTTGTCCATGCCGTCGAACACGCGCTCCATGGTCTCGAGATAGAGGCGCTCGCGGGTGACGTCGGGGGCCTTCTGATAGGCGGTGAGCACGCTCAGGAAGCGGGACGCCTGACCGCGCGCCTCGATGATCGCGCGCTCCTTGTAGCCCTGCGCACCCTGAGTGATGCGGGCGGATTCACCGCGCGCTTCCGGGACGACGCGGTTGGCATAGGCCTGCGCCTCGTTCTGCAGACGCTCGGCGTCGGCGCGGGCGGCCTGCACATCGCGGAAGGCGTCGATGACCTGCGAGGGCGGGTCGACCTTCTGCAACTGGACCTGCGTGACGAGGACGCCGGAGCGGTAGCTGTCGAGCGTCTTCTGCATCAGGTCGTGCACCGCCGTCTCGATGTTCTGGCGGGCGCCGGTGAGAATGGGCTGGATGTTGGTGCGGCCGACCACCTCGCGCATGGCGCTTTCCGCCACGGCCTTGATGGTGCCTTCCGGGTTCTGGACGTTGAACAGGAAGTCGGCGGCGCCGATATCCTCGGTGGAGCCGCTCGCGGCCGGCTTCACCATCCAGAAAACGGCGAAGTCGACGTCGACGATGTTCTCGTCGCCGGTGAGCATCAGGCTCTCTTCCGACACATCGCGCATGGCGGCGCCGCGGCGGGGATCGTCCCCGGTGCGGATGCCGATGTCGATGCGGTTGACGCGCGTGACCTGCGGGGTCAGCACGGTCTCGATCGGGTAGGGCAGATGGTAGTTCAGGCCGGGATTGGTCGTGCCGACGAACTTGCCGAAACGCAGGACGACGCCCTGTTCGTCGGGCTCGACACGGTAGAAGCCGGAGAGCAGCCACGCGACCAGCGCGATCACGACAACGGCAAGGATGCCTTTGCCGCTGCCGACGCCCCCCGGGAGAGCGGTGCGGAGCTTTTCCTGGCCCCGACGGATCAGATCTTCGAGATCAGGAGAGTTGGGCCCTGACGATTGTGGGCCGGTACCCCAGGGACCACGCGGACCACCACCCCATGGTCCACCGCTCTGGTTCTTCCACGACATTCCGCGGCCACTCCGTTTGCGCGCCCGACAGCTGTGGGGCTCGCAAACGCAGAACCACCAGACGCCACCGTGCAGAGGGTTGCGTGTCCTTCCGACGGAAGGCACGACGACGGCGGTTATAGGTGACGTGGCACCCGCTTACAACGCGCCTTCGCATGGCGGCATATGGGGAACGCGCTTGGCTTACGCAACGGTAGAGCGCATATGCGAGCCATTGCTCGCGTGCTCAACCTGCTCCCGGCCCGATGGCGGGTTGCGGTAGTGCGCCAGCACGTAGAGCCGGATCGCCGATGACAGGTTGCCCTGATTGCGGCCCGAATCGATCGAAGCCACAATTTCCGACAGCGTCGTGCGACGGCTCGCCGCTATTTCCTTCAGCGCATCCCAGAACTGATCTTCCAGACTTACGCTTGTCTTGTGTCCTGCGATAACAATGGATCGCTTGACCACGGGACTTTTCATGTCTCGCCCTCTCGAACTCGCCTGTGCCCATCCAGCGACGTTTCTTTGCTTCGCTCTAAGGCCGCTTCCGCTGTGCGCTGGGCCTTTGTGCGGCCGAACTCCAAACGTCGGGCGGCGGCCTTTTGTTCCGCCTCTTCGCGCGCAATTCGCTTTCGATGGCGGTGAAGATTCACGATGTCCGACATTGGTACTCCGCTCCGCATCATGATGTGGCGTCGTCTTTGATAGCCGTCAATGCCGAAATTCAGAATCCGATCACCAAACATTGCATCAGGAAAGGTGATCTTTGAGCACTTTTCGGGCTTTTTAACAGGTTTTGCGGCGTCGGAGCGTATTCAGAAGCCTGAGAAGCCCAGGATAGTGCGAAAATACACGTAAGAAGTAATCTATTTCGTTGGGTCCGTGCCGCAATGGCTGTCGTGCCGCGTCGGAGGACTGGCATCCCAGACTTTTACGTTCATCACGCGTTCGTGATCGTCTGTTCGTCATAAATTCGGCGCGCGTTCGCCCTGCGGGACGCAGGTACCGGAGCCGAGAATTCCGGTCTTGCGCGTGTCACGGGTACCCGTTACCGGTAATATATTCCGTTAGGACATGGTCCATGCCGGTAGGGGTTGCAGCGGGTTCCCGAAGGCCGATTTACCTGGTCTACGGCTTCTATGTTCACCCGGGATCCGACTGGCGCGCGGTCATGGCCGGCCAGATCGCGGATCTGCGGCGCTATGGGCTGCTCGACCGTGCCGAGCTCAGCATCATCATCACCGACCCCCACAACACCGCGGGAGTGGCTGACTTCGCGGCTGGCCTGTGCGAGGCGGCGGCCACCATCATCGTTCACGATGAAAACCGTTATGAGTACTGGGCCCTTCATCACCTCTGGACCCTGGCCTGCGCGCATCCCGACGGGCGGGTCGCCTATCTCCACTCGAAGGGCATCAGCCGGAACATCCGCGTGCGCAGCCGGGTCGAGCGGGCGCTCACCCGCGGCACCTTCGAGCACTGGGAGCGGTGGCTGACGCTGATGGAGCGTGACCGCATCGCGCTTGCGGGCATGTTTCCGGCGAGCGGTGGCTGGGTCTGGTACAATTTCTGGTGGGCCACCGCGTCCTATCTGGCCAGCCTGCCCGAGCCGGAGGTGACCGCTGACCGCTATGCCTATGAAAGTTGGGTAGGCCGCGGCGCGTGCGGCGCCGCCAGCGAAGGGCTGTCGACGTTTTCAGGCCGTGTCCGGGCCTATTCCGCAGGCGAGGCGGACAGTCAGATGCACCGGATGACCCAATGGTCGGTCTCCCAGCACCCCTGGCTCCGCCGGCTGATCGCGGCGGTGCGCTGAGCTTTCCCACGGCCCAGTGAGAGGCGTGGGGCGACATCGCGCCGGTGCAATGTCCGCCCGAGGTCGCATTCCGCCGGTTTCGTCCGCATGGTAAGTGCTGCGCGTCCAAGTGGCGCAGGCGCCACATTATCAGCCAGCCGACCTCAAGAGGTTTTCAAGATGAGCAGCACCCGCATCGAGACCGATACGTTCGGGCCCATCGAGGTGGCGAGCGACAAATATTGGGGCGCGCAGGCGCAGCGCTCGCTCGGCAATTTCAAGATCGGCTGGGAAAAGCAGCCGCTGCCCATCGTCCATGCGCTCGGCGTCATCAAGCGGGCGGCGGCGGAAACCAACCGCGACCTCGGCCATCTCGACGCCAAGCTGGCGGATGCCATTATCGCCGCCGCTCAGGAGGTGATCGACGGCACGCTCGACGCGCATTTCCCGCTCTCAGTCTGGCAGACCGGCTCCGGCACGCAGACCAACATGAACGCCAATGAGGTGATCTCGAACCGCGCGATCGAGATGCTCGGCGGGGAGAAGGGCTCGAAGAAGCCGGTTCACCCGAACGACCATGTCAATATGAGCCAGTCGTCGAACGACACCTACCCGACCGCCATGCATGTCGCGGCGTCGGTGGAGGTCGTGAAGACGCTTCTTCCCGCGCTCACCCATCTGCGCGACGCGCTCGCCGCCAAGTCCAAGGCGTGGGAGCACATCATCAAGATCGGCCGCACCCACACGCAGGATGCGACGCCGCTCACGCTCGGCCAGGAATTCTCCGGCTACACCCAGCAGGTGACGAACGGCATTGCGCGCATCGAGCAGACGCTGCCGGCGCTGATGGAGCTCGCCCAGGGTGGCACCGCCGTCGGCACCGGGTTGAACGCTCCTATCGGCTTTGCCGAGAAGGTGGCCGAACGCATCGCCGCCATCACCGGCCTGCCCTTCACCACGGCGCCGAACAAGTTCGAGGCCCTCGCCGCGCATGACGCGATGGTGTTCACCCATGGCGCGATCAACACCGTGGCGGTATCGCTGTTCAAGATCGCCAACGACATCCGTCTGCTCGGCTCCGGCCCGCGCTCGGGCCTCGGCGAGCTTGCCTTGCCGGAAAACGAGCCGGGCTCCTCGATCATGCCGGGCAAGGTGAACCCGACCCAGTGCGAGGCGCTGACCCAGGTGTGCGTGCAGGTGTTCGGCAACAACGCCGCGCTCAGCTTCGCCGGCAGCCAGGGCCATTTCGAGCTGAACGTCTACAATCCCGTCATGGCCTATAACTTCCTCCAGTCGGCGCGCCTGCTGGCCGATGCGGCGGTCAGCTTCACCGACAATTGCGTCGTCGGCATCGAGGCCCGCGAGGACAACATCAAGGCGGCGCTGGAGCGGTCCTTGATGCTTGTCACGGCGCTGGCGCCGAAGATCGGCTATGACAACGCCGCCAAGATCGCCAAGACGGCGCACAAGAACGGTACCACGCTGCGCGATGAGGCTGTCGGTGGCGGCTATGTTACCAATGAAGAGTTTGACGCTGTTGTCCGCCCGGAGAAGATGATTTCGCCGGGTTAATCTACCGTTCATGCAGATGAATGCCTGTTCATTTGCGTGTCTAAAGATTAACGCGCCGCATTACCGAAGTTTCATTTGAGATTTCGGGATGCGGCGCGCAACATCTGTCTCATCAAGCAAGGAGATGAGGCCGATGAAACGCACAATCATTGCCGCGACCGCCGCCGCCCTGCTGGCCAGCGCCGCCTTCGGCGTGGCCGCGCCGAACTTCAAGGGCGACGGTCCCCGCCTGACCCCGCAGCAGATGGCGGAAAATGCCGGCGCGATGAGCGACGCTCATATCGCCGCGCTCAAGGTCGGGCTGAAGCTCACCCCCGAGCAGGACAAGCTCTGGCCGGCGCTGGAAGCGGCGCTGCGCGACTATTCCCAGCAGCGCATCGACCGGCGGCTTGAACACCGCGAGGAGCGCGCCGAACAGAAGGGCCCCGGCGATCGGCCCGACGTCATCGTGCGGCTGCGTGAGCGCGCCGATGGCATGCTGGAGCGTGGCGAGGGCCTGAAGAAGGTGGTGGACGCCGCCGACCCGCTGTTCAAGACGCTCGACGAGCAGCAGCAGCGCCGCTTCGCCATCCTGTTCAAGCAGGTTGAAGGACCGCGCATGGCGCGCTGGGACCGTCATCACGGCCCGCATGGTGGCCCCGGACGCGGTGGTCCGGACCGTGGCGGTCCCGGCTTCCACCCGATGCCCCCCGGCGGACCGGGCGGCCCTGGTGGCCCGGACGGCCCCGACGGCGAGCCGCTCTGATCCCCCGCTTTGACGTCATCCCGGACGGCCGCAAGGTCGCTCCGGGATCGGCGGCGGCCCCCGCTGTCCCGGCACTCGGCCGGGATGGCGTCTGGGCGGCTCAGTCTTCCGCTAGAGCCTTCAGCGCGTCGCCGGTGACCCGCTGGACGGTCCACTCGTCCATCGGCGCCGCACCGATGGAGCGGTAGAAGCGGATGGCGGGCTCGTTCCAGTTGAGTACCCACCACTCGAAGCGCCCGAGACCCTCCTCGACGCAGCGCCGCGCGAGGTGGCGCATGAGCGCCCTGGCGATGCCGCGCCCGCGATAGGCCGGCCGTACATACAGATCTTCCAGATAAAGCCCGTGGCGGCCGCGGAAGGTCGAGTAGTTGTAGAACCACAGGGCGAAGCCGGCCGGCGCACCGTCCCATTCCGCGATGTCGCAGAACACGCGGGGGTTCGGCCCGAACAGGTCGCGCTCGATATCGGCCAGGCCCGCCTCGACCTCGTGCAGCAGCTTCTCGTAATCGGCGAGTTCGCGCACGAAGGCGAGGATGAGCGGGGCATCGGCCGGTGTGGCCGGGCGGATGGACAGGCTCATGGCCGCCTCAGACCGCCACCGGCGCCTTGATGGCCGGGTGCGGGTCGTAATTCTCGATGGCGACATCCGCGAAGCGGAAGGCGAACAGGTCGTCCACCGCCGGGTTGAGCCTCAAGCTCGGCAGGGCGCGCGGGCTGCGCGAGAGCTGCTCATGCACCTGCTCCATATGGTTGGTGTAGATGTGCGCGTCGCCCAGTGTATGGACGAAATCGCCGGGCTTCAGCCCCGTCACCTGCGCCACCATATGGGTCAGCAGCGCATAGGAGGCGATGTTGAAGGGCACGCCGAGGAAGATATCGGCCGAGCGCTGGTAGAGCTGGCAGGAGAGCCGGCCATTGGCGACATAGAACTGGAACAGCAGGTGACAGGGCGGCAGCGCCATTTGCGGCACATCCGTCGGGTTCCAGGCCGAGACGATCAGCCGGCGTGAATCCGGGTTGCGGCGGATGTCGGCGACGACCTGCGCGATCTGGTCGATCACGCCGCCCTTGCCGTCCGGCCAGGAGCGCCACTGATGGCCATAGACCGGGCCGAGATCGCCCTTGTCGTCGGCCCACTCATCCCAGATCGAGACGCCGTTTTCCTTGAGATAGGCGATGTTGGTGTCGCCGGCGAGGAACCACAGCAGTTCGTGGATGATCGAGCGCAGGTGCAGCTTCTTGGTGGTGACGAGCGGAAAGCCCGCGCCGAGATCGAAACGCATCTGGTGGCCGAACACGGAGAGCGTGCCGGTGCCGGTCCGGTCATCCTTGCGGATGCCCTCGCGCAGCACGCGTTCCAGAAGCTCGTGATATTGCCGCATGGTCTCTCTCGTCATCGCTGCCGGTGGTGCCTCGACCCACTATATATAGCGCAAGCCTGCCTCCGCCGCAGCCCAAGCCGCGCCCCGCACACAGCAAAAGCGCCCGCTTCCTCATGCTGCGGCGGTATCGGGGGAACCTCGTGAGCCCCCGCCGGCTTGTCCTTGGCGCGCACCATTCACCGAGGGAGGAGACCCCATGTCCAGCAACGCGACCACGGACGACAAGGCGGCGACGCTTGCCGGCACCACTATCGAGCGGACCGACAGCACCACGGCGCTCGCCAAGGAGCATCATCGCCTCGCCATGCATCTCAACCTGCTGGAGAAGGACGCGACACACCCTATCGACCTCGTGGTGGAAGGCTCGCACATGAATCCGGCCTTGGTGCTGCGCGACGGGCAGGCGCTGCGCAGCGCCCACTCCGACGTGCGGCTCGACTATGAGTTGATGCGCGAGGTGCTGATGGAGGTGATCCGCACCCGCATCGCCGAGCTGGATGAGAAGCTCGGGGGCTCGCAGGGCGGCAACAAGCCGATCGAGCGCCTGCAATATGGCGACCAGACGGAGGCGTGAAAACGCTGTCCGGCAGAAGGGGCGGGATGACGCAAGCCCGCCCCCCTTCCAACCGGCCGCCCGAACGCCTATATTCCCCTCCGCCGGTGCAAGCCGGCTATGGCGATAAACGGACATCGTAATAAACCCATCGGACCCGGGGGCAGTACCCGGCGCCTCCACCCGAGCCCATCCCACGCTGGTGGGTTCCGGCGGGGGCGAAACAGGATCGACGAGGGCGTAAAGGGTTTTCTTTCGCTCGGCATGGTACCGCCGTCATCGGACCAAACTTATAGTTGCCAACGACAACTATGCTCCGGTTGCTCAGGCCGCGTGAGCGGTTTGATCTCTGGGAAATAAGTCCTTGCGGGTAGCACTGTAAGGCGGGGTTCGGAGGCACCTGGCAACAGAAGCCTCCACTTCCTTTCAAGGACCGGCTGGCGGTCGAGGCTGGAATCGGGTTCATTGCCGGCATGAGCGTCGATCTTATTCGCTATGATTTGTTGGTTCAGGACGCGCTGCGCGCCGTGGTGCGCCGCGTCCTCGTGGACGTTGCGCGCGACGGTCTGCCTGGCGACCATCACCTGTACATCTCCTTCGACACGACGAACCTGGGCGTGCGCCTCTCGCCGCGCCTCAAGGAACGCTATCCCGAGGAGATGACGATCGTTCTCCAGCATCAGTTCTGGGATCTGATCGTCACCGAGGCCTATTTCGAGGTCGGGCTGTCCTTCAATGGCATCCCCGAGCGGCTGCATGTGCCGTTCGACAGCCTCAAGGGCTTCTTCGACCCTTCCGTGAAGTTCGGCCTTCAGTTCGAGCCTTCGGGCGCGGCGGAGGACGACGAGGAGGGCGAGGCCACACCTGCCCCGGCGGCGGCGCCGACACCGATTGGTGTCCCGCGCCCCACCTCGGTGCCGTCAACGCGCGCGCCCTCCGCTGGCGAGGCAAAGCCGTCGCGCCCCGCCGCCAAGGTCGAGTCCGTCAAGGCGGAGCCCGCGCGCCCGGTGGCGGCCAAACCGGCCGAGGCCGCCGGCAAGCCCGTTCCGGCCGCGAAGCCCGCCAAATCGGATGCGGCCAAGGCGGAATCTCTCAAGGAGACAGCCAAGCCGGACGCCCCCAAGCCTAACGCCGGCAAGGCGGAGGCTGCCAAACCCGCCGCTGCGGCGACGGAGGCGGAGGCTGATGGCGAGACCAAGGGCGCGCAGGTCGTGCGCCTCGATGCCTTCCGCAAGAAGTAGCTTTCCGTGAGCGGCCATCATGAGGTGATCGTCGTCGGGGCCGGCGCTGCCGGCCTCGCGGCAGGCGCGCGGCTTCATCAGGCCGGTGTCGATGTGCTGGTGGTGGAGGCCGCGCCGCGCACCGGCGGGCGGGCCTATACCGACAGCTCGACCTTCGGCGTGGCCTGGGATCGTGGCTGCCATTGGCTGCATTCGGCTTCGGTCAACCCGTTGCGCCAGGCCGCTGATGAACTCGGCATCCCCTATATGGTCCGCACCAACCGGCAGGCGCGGGCGACGCATCTGGGGGAGCGTTGGGCCGATGAGGTGGAGCGTGTGTCCATCTGGGAGGCCATTGACGGCATGTTCACCGCCGTTCACCAGGCCGGCGACGAGGGCCGCGATATCGCCGCGAGCGCGGTGATCGACACCGCCACGCCCTGGCTGCGGTTGACCCGCCACTGGCTGACGCTGATGGCCGCCACCGAGGCGGAGCGGGTGTCGACTCTCGATTACGCCGCCTATTCCGACACGGTGGAAAACTACCCGGTCGAGACGGGCTATGGCGACCTTGTCCAGGCGGTCGCCCGCCGCGCCGCGCCGGCGCTGCCGATCCTCACCAACTGCCCGGTCGCGACCGTCGACTGGTCCGGCGCCGGTGTCGCGCTGGATACGCCGCGCGGCCGGCTCACGGCGCGGGCCGTCATCATCGCCGTGCCGACCCCGGTGATCGCGCGCGGCAGCCTCGCCTTCGCCCCGCATCTGCCGGTGGACCTCGCGGAAGCCTTCGCGGCGCTGCCTCTGGGCGCGGCGGAGAAAGTGGCCGTTCATTTCGACCGCGACGTGTTCGGCCTGCCGCCAACCACCTATATCGACACGCTCGATCTGCGCGATCCCGCCCGGCACCCGATCAACTTCACCCTCAATCCCTTCGGAGCGCCGATGGCGATCGGCCAGCTGGCCGGCGACAATGCCGCCCGGCTCGTCGCCGCCGGGCCGAAGGCGATGGAGGATTTCGCCCTTGCCGCCCTCACGGACGCCTTCGGCGCCGACATTCGCCGCCATGTGACGGGCGTCGCCACCACCGAGTGGGTGGCGGACCCGCTGATCGGCGGCGCCTATAGCTGCGCGCTGCCGGGCCTTGCCCATATGCGCGCAAGGCTGCGGCAGGCGCTGGCTGATCGTGTCTTCTTCGCTGGAGAGGCAGTCTCCGCCCACGCCTATTCCACCGCTCATGGCGCGCATCTGACCGGCCTTGCCGCCGCCGAGGCGGCGCTCGCCCAGCTCAAGGGCCGTGCGGCGTGAGCGCGCCCGGCGGGCTGGTGCTCACCCTCGTCGTCGCGGTCGCCGAGAATGGCGTGATCGGGCGCGGCGAGGAATTGCCCTGGCACATTTCCGGCGATCTCAAGCGCTTCCGCGCCATCACCTGGGGCAAGCCGATCCTGATGGGGCGGCGCACTTTCCAGTCCATCGGCCGGCCGCTGCCGGGCCGCACCAGCGTGGTCATCACCCGCGACGCCGGCTTTGCCGCGCCGGAAGGCGTCATCGTCGTGCCCTCGCTGGCGGCGGCGCTGGCGGCGGGTGCGGCGGAGGCGGCAAGGCTCGGCGTTGACGAGATGGCGGTGGTGGGCGGCGCGCAGATCTACGCGCAGGCCCTGCCGCTGGCGCAGCGGCTGCGGCTGACGCAGGTCCATGGCCGGCCCGACGGCGACGTGCATTTCCCGCCCTTCGATCCCGCCGACTGGCGCGAGACCTATCGCGAGGGGCCGATCAAGGGCGAGAAGGACGAATTCGCCTTCAGCTTCGTCGATTACGACCGGGCCTGATACGACCGGCCTGACACGAATAGGCCTCAGCGCCCGTCAGATCGGCCGGCCCTCGACGGTGAGGGACAGTTCCTCTTCCATCTCGCCGACCTCGTCGAGATGGGGATAGGCGGCGAGCGCCTGACGGGCGGCTTCGAGCGCGTGCTTCTCGTCGCCGATCTCCTTGCAGATGATGGCGATGCCAGCCCAGGCGCCGTAGTGGCGCGGCTCGCGCGCCACGACCTGACGCAGATCGAGCAGCGCGTCGGAGAAATCCTGCTTGAGATAGAACACGGTCGCCCGCTTGTTCCAGGCTTCCAGATGATCGGGCGCCACCACGAGCACGCCATCGAGCAGCTGGATGGCGAGGTCATAGTCCTTCGCCTCGGTGGCCTGCGCCGCCCGGTTCATCAGCAGATCCGCCGTGTCGCTGCCCGAGGGGGTGAGCGCGATGTCGATGCGGGCGGCAATCTGCTTGGCGGATTCCTCGTCCGGTGCCGCCTTCAGCGCCGCGAACAGGGCATCGAGCCGCTTGGCGCGGTCGGGCTCACTCGTGGCGCTCTCGACCGGGGAGGTGGTGCTGCGCCCCTCGCCCTCGGCGGGGGCTTCCTTCGCCTTGGGAATCTCGACTTGGACGGGCGAGCCCTTGCCCGGCAGATCCGTGCCGGCATCCGGTTTGCCCGGCGTGGCATGAGGGTCTGGGGCCGGAGCGGCGGGCGACTGGATGAGGAGAAGCGGCACGCGGCCGGTCGTCTCGGCCGCGGCGGGAAGGCCGATCAGCGAGACGGCGAGGGCAACGGCAAGGGGCGAGACAGCAGAAAGGGCGCGCATGGCTCCAGTGTAGGAGCGATGGCGCCCTCGTCAACGCGCGTGAGCGCACCCCGAGAAAACGTGAACGCGGCCACCAGGGCCGCGTTCAAACCGTATCAGAGGCGCCGGAAACCGGCGCCGGCTCTCAGCCCTGGCGGGCCTTGAAGCGCTTCTGGGTCTTGTTGATGATGTAGACACGGCCCTTGCGGCGCACCAGACGGTTGTCGCGGTGACGGCCGAGCAGCGACTTGAGCGAGTTACGGATCTTCATGACACTTAACCTTCGGATCGATACGCCTGCGCATGAGACGGCGCCTATGGTCGCGCCCCGATCCGCCAGCTTCACCTAAATTCGAGGCCCGGCTGATAGCGGAGGGGAGGGGGGCTTGTCAATCGAGCGGGCGGTTCCCACACGGCGTTTTCCGCCCCGGTGCGCGCTTATCCCATGCCCCGCCCGGCCTTGAAGGGCGCCATGCCGGCGCGGGCCAGCTCGTCCGCGCGCTCATTCATCGGGTCGCCCGCATGGCCCTTCACCCAGTGCCAGCGGATCTCGTGGCGGGCGATGGCAAGTTCGAGGCGCTCCCACAGGTCGACATTCTTCACCGGCTTCTTGTCGGCCGTGCGCCAGCCATTGCGCTTCCAGCCGGCCATCCATTTGGTGACGCCGTTGCGCAGATATTCGCTGTCGGTGTGCAGGTCGACCGTGCAGGGCCGCTTCAGCGCCTCCAGCGCCGAAATCGCCGCCATCAGCTCCATGCGGTTATTGGTGGTCGGGGAATCGCCCCCGCAAAGCTCTTTCTCTGTCCCCGCATAGCGCAGGATCGCCCCCCAGCCGCCGGGGCCGGGATTGCCGGAGCAGGCGCCATCGGTCCAGATGGCGACGATGCCCTTCGGCGACTCCTTGGGCGGCTCTTTGGCGTCATCGCCGAAGATGCGGGCGGTGCCGGGCGCCGTCTTCACGCCGAAGGCCCCATTACGCCGTAATCGCGCGGGCTCTCGACGGAGCGGTGGAAGCGCAGCTTGCGCAGATATTCCAGCGGGTCGTGCGGACGCACCAGAGCGCCGGGCGGCACATTGAGCCAGTCGACGAGGCGCGTGAGCAGGAAGCGCAGCGCCGCCCCGCGCGCCAGCACCGGCAGCGCGGCGATCTCGGCCTCGCTCAGCGCCCGCTCGGCCTGATAGGCGGCGATCATCGCCCGGCCCTTGGTGAGGTTGTAGGCGCCGTCCGGCTCGAAGCACCAGGCGTTGAGGCAGATGGCGAGGTCATAGGCGAGAAGGTCGTTGCAGGCGAAATAGAAGTCGATCAGCCCCGATAGCCGGCCGTCGGTGAAGAACACATTGTCGGGGAACAGATCGGCATGGATGACGCCCGCCGGCAGGCCGGTCGGCCAGGCGCCTTCCAGCAAGGCGAGCTCGTCGGCGATCAGCGCGCGCAGGCCCGCCGCCACGGTGTCCGCGCGCTCGCCCGCCGCGTCATAGAGCGGGCGCCAGCCGGCGACCGAGAGCGCATTGACGCGGCTATACGCGGTGAAATCGGCGCCCGCCTTGTGCAGGCCGGCGAGCGCCGTGCCGAGCGCGGCGCAATTGGCGGCGGTCGGTCGCCGCACCGAGGTGCCCATGAGAAAGGTGGCAATCAGCGCCGGGCGGCCGGCAAGCGTGCCGAGCGCGACGCCCGCGCGATTGCGCACCGGCTGCGGGCAGTCGATGCCCCGGCTGGCCAGATGCTCCATCAGCCCGATGAAGAAGGGCAGGTCGGCCGGGTTCACCCGCTTCTCATAGAGGGTGAGGATGAAGCTGCCGGCTTCGGTCTGGAGCAGATAGTTCGAGTTCTCCACCCCTTCCGCGATGCCCTTGAAGGCGCGCAGACGGCCGAGCTCATAGGTCGCGAGGAAGGCTTCGAGCTCTTCCGGGGTCACATCGGTATAGACGGCCATCGGTGCCTGTCGGGTGTGGAAGAGCCTATTCGGCGGCGTCGGGGCGAAGCTGCCGGGGCAGCGGGAAGAACACGTCCTCATTCACCGTGTACACGGTCTCGACCGCGACCTGATAGCGCTCGGCGAAGGCGTCGATGATTTCCTCAACCAGAATCTCCGGCGCCGAGGCGCCGGCGGTGATGCCGAGCGAGGCGATGCCGGTGAAGCGGGGCCAGTCGATCTCGCTGGCGCGCTGCACGAGATCGGCGATGCGGCAACCCTCGCGCTCGGCCGCTTCGCGCAGGCGCTGCGAGTTGGAGGAGTTCGGCGCGCCGACCACGATCATCGCGTCCACCTGCGGGGCGACGCGCTTCACCGCCTCCTGCCGGTTGGTGGTGGCGTAGCAGATGTCTTCCTTGTGCGGGGCCACCATGGCCGGGAAGCGCTGCTTGAGGATCGCCACGATTTCCGCCGTGTCGTCGATGGAGAGGGTGGTCTGGGTGGTGAAGGCGAGGTTTTCCGGGTCGCGCGGGGTGAAAACGCGCGCCTGCGCGGCGGTCTCGACCAGCGAGACGGCGCCCTCGGGCAACTGGCCCATGGTGCCGATCACCTCCGGGTGGCCGGCATGGCCGATCAGCACGACCTCGCGCCCTTTCTTGTGATGCACGGTCGCTTCGCGGTGGACCTTTGTCACCAGCGGGCAGGTGGCGTCGATGGCGAAGAAATTGCGCTGGGCCGCATCCTCCGGCACCGACTTCGCGACGCCATGGGCGGAGAAGATCACCGGCGCCGCCGTGCCGGCCGGCACCTCGTGCAACTCCTCGACGAAGACCGCGCCCTTCGCCTTCAGCCCTTCGACCACATATTTGTTATGGACGATCTCGTGCCGGACATAGACCGGCGGGCCATAGAGGGCGAGCGCCCGCTCCACCGCGTCGATGGCGCGCACCACGCCGGCGCAGAAGCCGCGCGGGGCGCAGAGCAGAACGCGCAGATGAGGTTTCTCGGCGGTGGGCATCGCGTCGTCCAGCGGGGCGCGTCCAAGGGGAGGCGCGGTGACAATACGCCTTCCGTCATGGGTGCCGCCGCCCGCCCTGTCAAGCGCGGGGCAGGGTCGCCTCCGCCTAGGTTGGCCGCTTCTTGAAGGCGCCGACGATGGTGAGCGTCACCTCGTCCGACACCATGGGCACGGCCTCGCCCAGCCCGAAATCGCTGCGCTTCAGGCTGGCGGAGGCGGTGAAACCGACATTCTCCGCCTTATGCTGGGGGTTATAGCCGGCGCCGATGAAGCGCGCCTCGAGCGTCACCGGCCGGGTGACGCCGTGCAGGGTCAGCTCGCCCGCGATGGTCGCCTCGGTGCCGCGCACTGTGACGCGCGTGGATGTGAACGTCGCGGTGGGGAATTTCGCCGCGTCGAAGAACTCGGCGGAGGCGAGATGCTCGGCAAAGCGCGGCGAGGTGACGACCAGCCCTTCCATCGGGATGGTGATGGCGAGCTTGGCCGCCTCGGGCGCCTTGGGGTCGAGCAGCAGCGTGCCGCTCATCCGTCCGAACATGCCGCTCAGCGGGGTGAAGCCGAGATGATCGACCGACCAGATCACCTGCGTGTGGTTGGCGTCGACCTCATAGGTGCCGCCGCTGATGCGGGAGACGTCCGGCTGGCCGGGCCGCTGGGCCGCGTCCTGCGCCTGTGCCGGGCTCAGCGCGCCCAGCGTCGCCGCCGTGAGTGCCGCGAGAAACCAACGCCTCATCCTGTCCTCCCCTGCCGTGCCGCGTTTTGCGTCGTTCCGGGCGGGGAGATTAGGGCGGGGATACCGCAGCGGCAAGGCCGGGCATGGATTATCACAAGTGAAATGGACTTTATTATCAAACGCTTATGAGTGTTGGCGGGTCGCGTCGCTGCCGCCTGCGCGCGGATGGCCTCACGCGGTCTACGCAATCATTTGCAGGATGGCGCGCGCCGGCCTATATTCCCGCCATCCCGGTCATCGTCAGACGGTCCGAGGCTGCGCCCCCGAGGGGTGGGCGGAGCGCGTGAGAGAGTCTGCGCGACCGAATGAACCAATTGGATGGAGACGCGTCCCATGGCGAACGCCCCCCTCATGCCGAAGGCCACCGCCGTGTGGCTGGTGGAGAACACCGCGCTGACCTTCGACCAGATTGCGGACTTTTGTAAGCTGCATGTGCTGGAAGTGAAGGGCATCGCCGACGGCGAGGTCGCGCAGGGCATCAAGGGGCTCGACCCGGTGAACACCGGGCAGCTCGCCCGCGAGGAAATCGAGAAGGCCGAGAAGAACCCGAACTACCGGCTGAAGCTTCAGGAATCCAAGGTCCGCCTGCCGGAGCCCAAGCGCCGCCGCGGCCCGCGTTATACGCCGGTGTCGAAGCGTCAGGATCGCCCGAACGCGATCCTCTGGCTGCTGCGCAACCACGCCGAGCTCAAGGACGCGCAGATCATGCGCCTCGTGGGCACGACCAAGACCACGATCGAAGCGATCAAGGAGCGCACCCACTGGAATGCGCAGAACCTGACGCCGATGGACCCGGTCACGCTCGGCCTGTGCTCGCAGATCGACCTCGATATCGAAGTTCAGCGCTCCTCCAAGGATCGCCCCGCCGGCGCGCAGGTCGAGGACAGCACCACGCTGCTGCCGGCCGAGATCACCACCGGCGCTGGCGCTCACGACGAGCCCTACACCGCGTCGCGCAAGCCGCGCGAGGAGCCGATCGACCTCGAGACGGTGTTCGCCAAGCTCGGCGGCTCGCGCAAGAGCGCGGCCGAGGAGGAGTGATCCTCCGACGACCGCTGATGACGTCATCCCGTAACGGCCGCAGGCCATATCCGGGATGACGTCATCTATCTTTCTGAAGCGATCCCGGCTCTGCGCGTCGCTTGGCCGGGATGACGTTCGGAACAGATTCTCTACGCCGCTGTCACCTTGGCAAGGCCGCGCGCGCTGAGCACGGCGGCGATCTCGTCCAGCGTCGCCGGATCGTCGATGGTAGCCGGCATGTTCCAGCTCTGCGCGTCGGCGATCTTTTTCATCGTGCCGCGCAGAATCTTGCCGGAACGCGTCTTGGGCAGGCGGTTCACCGTGATCGCCAGCCGGAAGGCGGCGACCGGGCCGATGCGCTCGCGCACCAGCGCGACGATCTCCGTTTCGATCTGCGCCGGCGAGCGGGTGACGCCGGATTTCAGCACCAGGAAACCGCAGGGCACTTCGCCCTTCAGCTCGTCATGAATGCCGATCACCGCGCATTCGGCGACATCCGGGTGCGCGGCGAGCACTTCCTCCATGCCGCCGGTGGAGAGGCGATGGCCGGCGACATTGATGATGTCGTCCGTGCGGCCCATGATGAAGAGTTGGCCGTCATCGTCGCAGAAGCCGGCATCCGCCGTCTTGTAGTAGCCGGGATAATCGGTGAGGTAGCTCTCGCGGAACCGTTCATCCTGTCGCCACAGCGTGGGCAGGCAGCCGGGCGGCAGCGGCAGCTTGATGGCGATGGAGCCCATCCGGTTGGCGGCGACGGGATGGCCGCCTTCGTCGAGAATGTCGACCTGATAGCCGGGCATCGGCACGCCGGTCGAGCCGACCGTCACCTCCAGCGGGTCGATGCCGACCGGGTTGCCGGCGATGGCCCAGCCGGTCTCGGTCTGCCACCAGTGATCGACCACGGGCACGCCGAGCCTGGCCTTGGCCCATTCCACCGTGTCGGGGTCGGCCCGCTCGCCGGCGAGGAACAGGGTGCGCAGCGAGGAACGGTCATAGTCCTGCATCAGAAGACCCTCGGGGTCTTCCTTCTTGATGGCGCGCAGCGCGGTTGGCGCCGTGAACAGCGCGGCGACCTTGTACTGCTCGATCACCCGCCAGAACGCGCCGGCATCGGGCGTGCCGACCGGCTTGCCCTCATAAAGCACCGTGGTGCAGCCGGTGAGCAGCGGGGCGTAGACGATGTAGGAATGGCCGACCACCCAGCCAATATCCGAGGCCGACCAGAACACCTCGCCCGGCGCCACGCCATAGAGCCCTTCCATCGACCAGCGCAGCGCCACCATGTAGCCGCCGGTGTCGCGCACCACGCCCTTGGGCTTTCCCGTCGTGCCGGAGGTGTAGAGGATGTAGAGCGGATCGGTCGCCGCCACCGGCGCGCAGGCGGCGCTCACCCCCGCCGCGAGGGCCTCGTCGCGGCGCGTCGCCCAGTCCTGATCGCGTCCCGGCACAAGGCTCGCCGCGACCTGCGGGCGCTGGAAGATCAGGCAGGCCGCCGGCTTGTGGGTGGCGATGGTGAGGGCGAGGTCGAGCAGCGGCTTGTAATGGACGACGCGGCTCGGCTCTATGCCGCAGGAGGCGGACAGCACGATCTTCGGCTGGGCATCGTCGATGCGGCTCGCCAGCTCCGCCGCCGCGAAGCCGCCGAACACGACGGAATGCACCGCGCCGATGCGGGCGCAGGCCAGCATGGCGAACACGGCTTCCGGGATCATCGGCATGTAGATGACGACGCGGTCGCCGGCCTCCACACCCATGGCGCGCAGCACGCCGGCAAGCGTCGCTACCTCGGTCTGCAAGTCGACGTAGGTGATGGTGCGCTGGGTGCCGCTCACCGGGCTGTCATAGAGGATCGCCGCCTGTGCCCCGCGCCCGGCGGCGACGTGCCGGTCGACCGCGTTGTGGCACACATTGGTCATGCCGCCGGCGAACCAGCGCCCATAGACCCCGGCTTCGGGATCGAACACGCGGCGCGGCGGTTCCATCCAGTCGATGGCCTCGGCAGCCTCGCGCCAGAACCCTTGCGGATCGGCGATGGAGCGGGCGTGGATGGCGGCGTAGCGGCCCGATGGAGGGCGCGCGGGGTCGGTCGCAGGCGCGGCGCTCATGGTGGCGTTCTCCCAGAGGGGCGATTTTTCTTCTGTTACCCTCAATTTCACGGCTCGCGGGCGGGTATTCAAGAACGCTCAAATGCGTACGACCTTGGTCGACCCTACGTCATGTCCCCGTGGTTGAGTCTGAAACGCGAACCGCCGGCCCTTGTCAGGCCGGCGGCGGAGTTCTTTCGCGTTGATCGCGGGCGGGTGTCCGGTGGGCCTGCATGCCGTCCATACGGGCCGCGCTCGCTCGGGTTGCGAGCGCAGGCCCCGGAGCATTCTCGCCGAAAGTTGCTCGACCTTCGCGGCGTGGCATGCTCGCGTCCGGCAGAAGGCGGCCCTTCATCTCGATCGGGATGGGGCCACCGGCACTGGCTTGGCCTTAATGCAGCGTCGCGCCCTTGAGCCGCGAGATTTCATCCTTCAGATGAAGCTTCCGCCGTTTCAGATCGGCCACCCGTACATCGTTGGACGACGGGCGGGTCATTTCTTCACGCAGTTCCTTCTCCAGAGCCTGATGGCGCCTTTCCAGTTCCGCGACATGCGCTTGCAAAGACATGGGCATCTCCCTGTCATTCGGAAACGAGCGTCATGAGTGTGTCACGCAAGCCGCGATCTGTCGACGAAACGATGCGCTGCGCCGCACCATGGGCGGTCGCCTGTTCGGGGATGTTGCAGGGGCTGGCCTGGCCAGCAATACTCGGCCGCAAGCTTCGGCAGACCGGAGCGAGTCGGGTCGCGGGTCGAAGGTTTGATACAGATAACGGCGGATGAGGAAACCGAGCTGAGGGCTCTCCTCGAGCGCCTTAAGCAGGAGCATCGTGATCTCGATGCGGCCATTGCGACACTGCAGCAGATGCCTGGCAGCGATCAGCTTCAATTGGCCCGGTTCAAGAAGCGCAAGCTGGTGCTGAAGGACCGCATCAGCTTCGTTGAGGACCAGATCTGCCCGGACATCATCGCGTAAGCGTGATGCTGCACCGCAACCATCCCGGCACGCGGCCGGGATGGCGTCAGGGCGGCGCGATCAGAACTGCGTGAGCAGCACGTCGGCGTTGGTCGTGTCGGCCTTGCTCGGCACCGGCTCGACATTGAGGATCAGCACCTCGCCGTCATCGACCAGCATGGAATAGCGCTTGGAGCGCAGGCCGAGGCCCGCGCCCGAGGCGTCGAGTTCGAGGCCGAGCGCCTTGGCGAATTCACCGTTGCCGTCCGAGAGGAAGACAATCTTGTCGCTGGCGCCGGACGCCTTCTGCCAGGCTTCCATGACGAAGGGGTCGTTCACGGCGGTCACCGCGATGGTGCTGACGCCCTTGGCGAGGAAATCGTCCACGCGGGCGATGAAGCTCGGCAGGTGGTTCTTGTGGCAGGTGGGCGTGAAGGCGCCGGGCACCGCGAAGAGCACGACCTTCTTGTTCTTGAAGAACTCCTCGGTGGAGGTCGGCACCGGCCCGTCGGCGGTGGCGATGCGGAAGGTGGCGCTAGGCAGCTGATCGCCGACCTTGATCGTCATGGGTGTTTCCTTTCGTGCGCGAAGACGGATATGCGCGGGATCGTTCAGGCCAGCCGGCAGGCCCGTACCGCCGCGGGCACGGGCCGCCGGTCGGCCGGGCGACGGTAGAATAGCCATTTCCCGCGTCGCGGGAAGCCGTATCAGGGAGCGGAAAGCGGGGCCGTCACCTCGACCGCGCCGGCGCGGTCGGTGAGGGTGAAGCGCAGCAGCGTCGTCGCGATATCGCCGCCCGAGGGCACGCCATCGACCGGCAGGGTGAACACCGCGCGCCCGTCCGGCCCGGCGCTGCGCTCGGGGAGCGGCAGGGCCCAGTTGTCGTCCGGCCCCTCGACGAAGAGATCGGCCGTGCCGGCATCGCCGACGCGGGCAAGGATGCGGATGCGGCGCTGCTCGCCGCTGCCCTCCAATGTCGCGCTCTCGATGGCCGGCGCGGCGCCCGCCCCGAGGGTCGCGGTGAGCGGAACGGCGGCGAGGGCGGCGGTGAGGGTTGGCGAGGGCGCCCCGGCGCCGGAGGCAGGCACGTCGAGTGTCACATTGGCGGTGGCGGGCTGGCAGATCTTCTCGCACACCGCGAAATCGAGCGCGAGCCGCAGCTCGACCGGCTTGCCGGCCTCGCGCGGGGTGACCTTGAAGGGCAGGGTGACGTCGCTCTTGTAGCCGATGGAGAGGCTTCCCCCCTCGTCGAAACGCACGGGCGCCGGCCAGAGCACTTCGACCGCGCCGACATTGCTCGATCCCGACCAGTCGAAGCGCGGCGGCACGCCGGCATCGCCCGGGTAGCGCCAATAGGTCTTCCAGCCGGGGGTGAGGCGGATCTGAACGCCGCCGGTGAGCGCGCCTCCCTCGGACGCCGCGACCAGCCGCACCGCCGTGCCGGAGGGCGCCGACCAGCCCGACGCGATTTCGGCCCGTGCGGGCGCTGTGGCCGCAAGGCCGGCGGTGATGAGGGCTGTGAGGAGGGCGCGACGGACAACCATGATTGAGGCGATACCCTGCCGGCCGGCGCATGGAAAGCGGACGCGCCGCACTTTCGTGTGAGGGCTCCGGCGCGGCGGGTGGCCACGCCCGGCGGGGCTTGAAAATGCCCCGGCGAGGTTTACGCTTTCCCACATGTGGATCGGACGGGAAGGCCGTGGAAGTTCCGGCGGCGGTTCGAGCGGAACCTTTCTCGAAGGGCAGATGCTGGTCGCCATGCCGGGCATGCGCGACGAGCGTTTTGCGCGCGCGGTGATCTATCTGTGCGCCCACTCGCCCGAGGGAGCGATGGGCATCATCGTCAACCAGCCCGCCAGCAACATCAAATTCACCGATCTGCTCGTGCAGCTCGACGTCATCCCGCAGGATGAACGCATCCATTTGCCGCGCAGTGCCGGCGGGGTGCGGGTGCTGAAGGGCGGGCCGGTGGAGACCGGGCGCGGCTTCGTGCTGCACAGCGCGGATTTCTTCATCCAGGATTCGACGCTGCCGATCGATGACGGCATCTGCCTCACCGCGACGCTCGACATTCTGAAGGCGATCGCCGCCGGCGGCGGGCCCGCCAATGCGGTGCTGGCGCTCGGCTATGCCGGCTGGGCGCCGGGCCAGCTTGAGAACGAGATCCAGCAGAATGGCTGGCTGCACTGCCCGGCGGACCGTTCGCTGGTGTTCGACGCCGATGCCGGCGCCAAATATGAGCTGGCGCTGCGCAAGATCGGCATTGATCCGGGCATGCTGTCCTCGGAGGCCGGTCACGCCTGACGGCCCGGACACGTCGCCCCGATAGGATTGCCGAAAACACATGGGCGCAGGCGACGTGTCCTCGGATTCAGTCGCCTCAGTTTGAGGGTGCGGCCTTTGCCGCGGCGGGCACGCTCGGCGGGCCCTCCTGCGCCGCGCCGGCGGGTGCAGCTGGCGTGCGTCCAGCCTCGCCCGGCGCCCCATTGCCTTGTGCCGCGCGCGGCACGGCGACGGTCGGCGGCGTGGCGGGCGCCGGCCGGGCCGGGGCGCCATTGGCGGCGGGGCGCGGCGTGCCGTTCGGCGGGGGCGCTGGGCGCGCGGGACGGGGCGCGGCGGCGCCGGCCGGAGCCGCCCGCACCGGGGCCGGGGCCGGCTGGCCCACCGTCGTGTCGCCGTCCTTGGCGGCGTCCTTGCCCTTGCCGCGCGCCAGCAGCCGGCCGCCGAGCGAGGCAGGGGCAGCATCCGGCTGCAGGCGCTTGCGGGCTTCGTCGGCGGTCAGCGGTTCGCCGAACAGCTTGCCCTGGCCATAGCGGCAGCCGAGCTTGGCGAGCGCGGCGGCGGCCTGTTCGCTCTCGATGCCCTCGGCGACAATGTCCATGCCGAGATCATGCGCCATGTTGATGATGGTGCGCAGGATCACCGGCCGCTGCGCCTTGTTGCCGTTGCGCCCCAGCGCCTTCATGAAGGTGCGGTCGACATTGATCGTGTCGAAGGGGAAGCGCTGGAGATAGGCCAGCGACGAGTAGCCGGTGCCGAAATCGTCGAGCGACAGGCCGGCGCCGAGTTCGCGCATCCGCATCAGGATCTGCGCGGCATATTCCGGGTTCTCCATCACCAGAGATTCGGCCAGTTCCAGCTTCAGCGTGCCGGGCGCGACGACGTTGCGGGCGAGGATCGCCTTGATGTCCTGCAACAGGTCGTGCCGCAGCATCTGCCGCGAGGAGATGTTGACCGAGACGAAGATCGGCTCGCCGCGCATGCCGCGCTGCCAGCCGCCAAGCTGGCGGGCGGCGCTGTCGAGCAGGAACAGATCGATGTCGACGATGAGGCCGGTATCTTCGGCGATCGAGAAGAAATCGTCCGGGCCGAGCGTGCCGAGGGTCGGGTGCAGCCAGCGCGCCATCGCCTCGAAGCCGGCGATGGCGCGCGTGGCGAGGTCGACCACCGGTTGATAGACGATGTTGATCTCGCCGCGCTCCAGCGCCTGGCGCAGATCGGCTTCCATGGTCAGCCGGTCGAGCTTGTGCGTGCGCATGCTCGGGCGGAACACCTCGATGCGGTCGCCGCCGACGCGCTTGGCGAAATACATCGCCAGTTCCGCGTCCTTCAGCATCTCGTTGGGGGCGCGCTTCTGCCCGTCAGCCAGCAGCAGGCCGATGGAGGCGGTGATGAAGATCTCGCGGTCGCCGAAGGTGATGGGCGCGCGCAGCGTGCGGCGCAGCGTGTCGGCGAAGGCGGTGATGCGTTCGGGGTCTTTCTCCGAGAGCAGGATCAGCGCGAAATGGTCGCTGCCGAGCCGTGCCAGCGTGTCCTGCTGCTTGGTGAGGCGCATCAGCCGGCGCGCGACGGTGAGCAGGATCGAGTCGCCCGCCGGCATGCCGAGGCTGGCATTGACCTGCTTGAAGCGGTCGAGGTCGATCAGCATGATCGTCGGCTTCAGCGTGTCGTCGGCGCGCACGAAGCCGTTGGCGGAGGCGAGGCGATCGAGGAACAGCTCGCGGTTGGGCAGGCCGGTCAGGTTGTCATGCACCGCGTCGTGCAGCATCCGCTCCTCGGCGGTGCGGCTGTCTGTGACGTCGGAGAGCGTGCCGATGCAGCGCACCACCTCGCCATCCGTGCCCACCACCGGGCGGGCGCGCAGGTTGAACCACATGTAATGGCCGTCCTGCGCCCGCAGGCGGAAATCCTGGTCGATACGCCCGCGCCGCTGGTCGAGCAGGCCGTCCAGCGTGGCGCGAAAGCGATCGCGGTCGGCGGGGTGGATGATGTCGAGCCAGCCCGCGGCTTCGGTCTCCAGCGCGCCATGCTTGAGGCCGAGCATGTGCTCGGCTTCCGGGCTGACATGGATGCGGTCTGTGTCGACGTCCCAATCCCACACGATATCGCCGGAGCCGGCGACGGCGAGCGCCCGGCGCTCGAGTTCCTGCGCGCTGCCGGCGACCGAGCCGATGCCGGCGAAGGCGTGCTGCATGACCGTGAAGCCGATCAGCATGACGATGAGGACGAGCCCGCCCAGCAGGGCCGGGGCCACGAGGTCATTGCCGATATGGCCGGACACCGCCATGCCGGCGGTAAGCACCCAGACCACCAGCAGGAACAGGGTGGGGATGATCAGCACCGCGCGGTCATAGCGGTGCAGCGCCAGCCACAGCACCACCGCGAAGCCCATGAAGGACACGACCAGCAGCGAGGGCCGGGCGATGCCGGCGGCGGCGGAGGGATCGAGCAAAGCAAGGCCGACAAGAGCGGCCAGGAACACGAGCCAGCCGGCGGTGATGTGGGCGTAGCGCACATGCCAGCGGTTGAGGTTGAGATAGGCGAAGAGGAACACGACCAGCGTCGCCGCCAGCATCGCCTCGCCCGCCGCGCGCCAGAATTGCTGCGCCAGCGGCGAGATGCCGAACACTTTCGACCAGAAGCCGAAATCGAGGCCGATATAACCCAGCACCGCCCAGGCCAGCGCGGCGGCGGCCGGGAACATCGCGCTGCCCTTCACCACGAACAGGATGGTGAGGAACAGCGCCAGCAGGCCGGCAATGCCGATGACGATGCCATTATAGAGGGTGAAGGAGTTGACCTTGTCCTTATAAGCCTCGGGCTCCCACAGATAGAGCTGCGGAAGGCCGGAATCGGCGAGCTCGGCCACCAGCGTGACCGTCGTGCCGGGGTCGAGCGTGATGAGGTAGACATCCGCATCCGGCGCGTTTTGGCGCTCAGGCCGGAAGCCCTGGCTCGCGGTGACGTTCAGGATGCGGCGATTGCCCAGATCAGGCCAGAAAACGCCTGAGCCGACCATCCGGTAATGCGGCGCGACGATGAGGCGGTCGACCTGCTCGTCGGTGTTGTTGGCCAGCGCGAACACCGCCCATTTGCTGCCATCCGGCCCCGGCGCCACGGAGCGCACCTCGATACGGCGGACGATGCCGTCCGAGCCGGGGACGGTTGAGACCTGGATGCGGTCGGTGTCGCTATTGTGGCGCTCGACGGCGGGCGCGAGGTCGACCACCAGCGCGTCGAGACGGATCGCCACCGCCTCGAGCGCCATCGCGCCCGAGCTCGGGAGCGCGCTCGCCAGAACGAGCGCGACAAGGGCGAATGCCAGCGGCCCGAGCACCCGCGCAAGGGCGGGCAGGGGCTGCGGGAACCGACGGTGGAAGGCCAAACGGGTACCCCTGCTTGTGGCGTCAGCCATATCGAAGACCGCGGCGAAGTCCGCACGGGAGTCCGCCCGCCGCCGGCTCCCTCGCGGCGACGCGCCACGATGAGTAGCGGCGCCGGGCGGCGGGGGCAAGGCATGCGGGCGCGCACACTCCGGCCGATCGGCGGAAGGCGCGCGCAGGCTCGTCCGTGCGGGAGGACCGGGCGGGCGACCATCTGCGTAAATCATGAAGCATTTGCGGCAAAGGCGCGGGCGCGTCGATGGACTCACGGGAAAGGCGGGCGGGGCTCACGGCGCGGGAGACCCCGCCGCCGGGGGGGCCGGCGTGAGACCGGCAGGCACCGATGAGCCCGCCATGCCCGTGGGCTGTGTGCCGGTCGCCTGCCAGGCCTTCAGCCGCGCATCGACCTCGGCCCGCTCCTGTGGCGTCAGGTTCTCCACCAGCTTGTCGAGCATGGGATCATCGAGCTTCTGCGCCTTGGCGGTGAGGTGCCAGGCCGCCGCCGCGATCTTGTCCTGCGGCACGCCGCGCCCGGCGGAGAGGATGCGCGCATAGCGGTTCTGCGCGATCGGGTTGCCAGCGAGCGCGGCCTTGCGGAAAAGCTCGGCCGCGCGGGCCTCGTCCTTCTGCACCCCGGTGCCGTTGAACAGCATGATGGCGAGTTCGGTGGTGGCGACAGTGCTGCCGAGATCGTCGCCCCGGCTGAGCAGGCGCGCGGTCTCGCGCGGATCCTTCGGCACGCCATTGCCATCGCGATAGAGCGTGGCGAGGGCGTAGACGGCGTCCGGCTGGTCGGCCTCGGCGGCGCGCTTGAACCATTCGGCGGCTTCCGCCGGCTCGCGCGGGGCGACCGCGCCCTGAAGGTAGATCAGGCCGAGATTATAGGCCGCCGCCGCATTGCCCTTGGCCGCCGCCTGACGCAGCAGGGCGACGCCGTCATCCTTCTGGTCCGGCGCACCAGAAATGAGCTTCATCGAGCCGAGGGTGAACAGCGCGTCCGCATTGCCCTTGGCGGCCGCCGCCTCGAACCATTTCTGCGCGGCTTCCTTGTCCTGCGGCACGCCATAGCCTTGCGAGAGAATTTCACCGGCCAGCACCATGGCCGCCGTGTCGCCCTGCTTGGTGGCGCGCTGGACGGCGAGGTCGAGCGCGGTGCGGTAGCGCCCGCGCTGGAAGGCGGCATAGGCGGGATCGGGCTTGGGCGGTGTCTTCGGCTGGGTCGCCTTCGGCTTGGCCAGCTTGATCGCGGGCGCGGCCTTGGCGGGTGTCTTGCTGCCCGGCGGCACCGCGTCGACGCCCGGCGGGGCATCGCTCGGCGCGGGATTGATCACCGGCAGGCTGATCGGGCCGTCCGAGGCGGGCGACCCGTCCTGCGCCCACGCGGCAAGCGGCGCTACCAGCAGGGTCGCCAGCGCGACGCCGTGCAGCGCAGGCCTCAGCAGGCGGGCGGGCCAGCGCATCAGGCGGACGCTCCAGCCAGTGCCTCGGCGAGCGCGGCGCGCTCAGCCAGCAGCGTGTGCTCGATGGCGATGAAGTCGGCGCCGGCGATGGCGAGCGCCTGCACCTCGTCCAGCGAACCGGCATAGGCGACGCAGGGCGGCTCGAAGAGCTGCACCCACCAATCGGTGCGCTCGAGCGTCGTCTCGAAAGGCGGGCGGCGTCCCTGCGCGTCAGGCTCGCCGAACATCACGTAATCCGCGCCGGCTTCGGCCGCCGTCATGGCGTCGTGCTTGGTGCGCAGGCCGCCGGCGCCGGCGATGCCGTTCGGGCGCAGGGCGGCGAGCGCGCCCTTGAGCGCAACCGGGCCGTCGAGATGGGCGCCATCGGCCTCGAGCGCGAGGGCGAGCGCCGCGTTCGCCTCGATCAGGCAGGCCGCGCCGATGGCGTGGCTGGCGGCGACCAGCGGGCGCAGCCGGTTGGACGGCTTGTCATCCGCGCCGGCCTCGGGGCGCAGCAGCACGGCGGCGATGTCCAGCGTCTCGCCGGCGGAGCGCAGGGCCGTGGCGGCGGCTTCCCCTCCGGCGGCGTCACCGGGCGCGGCGACGAGCACATAAAGGCGGGGAAGGGTACGGGCAGGTTCTTGGACAGGTCGGACCATGAGATCAGCCATGTTGCAGGATGGCGGCGAAAGCGCGGCAGCCGTCGCCTGTCTAGAGCCCTTCGCGCCGCAACGGAATCGCGGTGGCGACGAAAAGCGCCTCGAAAGCGCCCCCCATGCGAAAAAACGCCGATGTGCGCGCTTCCGGCTTAACCCATTCTTCGCCGTGCCGGCAGCTCGCGCGTCTGTGCGCGCCGGGCTGCTTCACCCGGTCACATCTGCGGTGGTACAGACTTCCGGTGCGCTCCGCCGGATCGCTTCGGCCGTACCCAGCAAAAATGGGGGAAACATGCCCATCCGCCACGCCCGCATCGCCCTTCTGCTCGCCGCAAGCACACTCGGCGTCGTGCCGGCCCTTGCCCAGCAGCCGGCGGGCCAGCCCACCGCGCCGCCGGCCGCTGCCGCGCAAGATTCCGCTGTGCCCGCGACGCTGGCCTGGCCGCGCAGCTTCGATCTCGGCGACCAGATGATTCAGCTCTATCAGCCTCTGGTCGAGCAGTTTGACGGCAATACGCTCACCGGCCGCGCCGCCGTCGCCATCGGGCCGAAGACCGGCACGCCGACCTATGGCATCGCTCATTTCACCGCGCATGTGACGATCGACAAGCCGGCGCGCCTTGCCCAGCTCAACAACATCGCCGTCACCAAGGTGGACGTCCCGACCGACCCGTCGCAGGACGTGACGCTGATGAGCGCGCTGCAGTCGCACCTGCCGCCCGAAGGCATGACGGTCGCGCTCGACCATCTTCTCACCAGCTACGCCGCGTCCAAGGAGATCACCAAGGACATGACGCAGCCGGTCGAGAACACGCCGCCGCGCGTGCTGTTCGCCGACAAGCCGACCATTCTCGTGCTGGTGGCCGGCGATCCGGTCCTGCGCCCCGTTGATGGCGCGGCCGGCTTCCAGCGGGTGATCAACACCCATCCGCTGATCCTTGTCGACGCCAACGGCGGCTATCACCTGCAGGCGGCCGGCGCCTGGTACGCGGCCAAGGCCATTACCGGGCCGTGGGCGCTCGACACCCGTCCCGACGCGTCGGTCCAGGCAGCGGGTAGCATGGCGAATTATGCCGAGGCCGCCCAGTCGCTGCTGCCGGCCAGCGGCCAGCCGCCGAAGGTGCCGCCGGCCATCGTCGTCTCCACCCAGCCGGCCGAGCTCGTCATCACCGACGGCGCCCCGCAGATGGTGCCGGTGAACGGCACGGCGCTGCTGCGCGTCGGCAATGCCGACCACGCCATCATTCTCGATCCGACGAGCAACCAGTATTACATCCTGATCTCCGGCCGCTGGTTCCGCGCCGCCGGGCTGAACGGCCCGTGGAGTTTCGTGCCCGGCGCCAGCCTGCCGGCGGACTTCAAGAAGATCGCCCCGACCGACCCGGCGGCGAACGCGCTGGTCGCCGTGCCCGGCACGCCGCAGGCGAAGGAAGCGGCCATCGCCGCCACCATCCCGCAGACCGCGACCATCGCGCGCAACACCCAGCTCACCGTGCAGTATGACGGCGGGGCACCGCGCTTCGTGCCGATCAAGGGCACGCGGCTGTCCTATGCGGAGAACACCCGCACCCCGGTCATCATGGTCGACCCGACGCGCTATTATGCGCTGTTCAAGGCGGCCTGGTTCGTCGCGGGTGCGCCGGAGGGCCCGTGGTTCGTGACCGCGACGGTACCGGCGGCGATCTACACCATCCCGCCCTCGTCGCCGCTGCATTATGTGACCTATGTGAAGGTCTATGCCGCGACCCCCGATGTGGTGACGGTCGGCTACACGCCGGGCTATCTCGGCGTGGTGCTCTCGCCCGACAACACGGTGGTCTATGGCACCGGCTATGACTGCATCGGCTATGTCGGCAGCTTCTGGTATGGCTGCCCGGCGACCTATGGCTACAATGCCGCATTCGCCTGGACGACCGGCTTCGCCTTCGGCTTCGCGGCGGGCTATCCGTGGGGTGCGTGGGGCCCGGCCTGGGGGCCCTATTGGGGCCCCGGTCCGTGGGGTGGGCCCTGGGCGGGTGTGAACGTCAACCAGACCAACATCTATGGCCAGTGGGGCGCCAACGCCACCATCACCCATGCCTATGGCTATAACCCGTGGACCGGGACGCAGGGCGTCGCCAACGCGGTGAACGGCGTGACGGCCAATGGCACCGCCTTCCAGGGCCGCTCGGGCGCCGCCTTCAACCCGTGGACCGGAAACTATGCGGCCGGGCGCGAGGGCTCGTTCTTCAACCCCAATACGGGTGCGGAGGGCGCGGCGCGGGCGGGCGTGGTCGGCAATGTCGACAGCGGCAATTTCGCCGCCGGTCGGCAGTCCGCCGCCTATAACCCGACCACTGGCTTCGGCCATGCCTCGGAGAGCGGTGTGGCGGTCAATAACGGGCAGGTCAGCGCCGACAGCCGCGGCATCGTTGGCAACACCAAGACCGGCAATGCGGTCGCCTGGAACAACGGCAACGTCTATACCGACCATGATGGCAGCATCCATCAGTACGACCCGGCGAGCGGCTGGCAGAACCACACCGCCAATGGCTGGCAGTCGGACAGCGACGCGTCGCAGATCGACCGGCTGAACCAGCAGCGCAGCTTCCAGCAGTTCGGCAATGACCGGGTGGACAGCATCGCCCGCGCCGGTGGCTTCCAGAATGCCGGTGCCGATTACGGCCGCTCCTTTGGCGGCGGCGATTACGGCGGCTTCCGTGGCGGCGGGGACTTCGGCGGTGGATTCCGGGGTGGCATGGGCGGCTTTGGCGGTGGCTTCCGCCGTTGAACCTCACCTGATGTGGAAATCCCCGGCTTTGGCCGGGGATTTTTTTGGCTCCGTCGCCTCAGCCCATGCGGCCCGTCACATAGCGGGCGGTGCGTTCGTCGCGCGGCGCCGCGAAGATCTGCTCGGTCGTGCCGAATTCGATCAGCTCGCCAAGATACAGAAATGCCGTGTAGTCCGACAGGCGGGCGGCCTGCTGCAGATTGTGCGTGACGATCACGATGGTGCTGTCGGCTTTCAGCGTCTCGATGGTGGTTTCGATCTTGGCGGTTGAAATGGGATCGAGTGCTGAACAGGGCTCGTCGAGAAGAATGACCTCGGGCCGCACCGCCATGGTGCGCGCGAGGCAGAGGCGCTGCTGCTGCCCACCCGACAGGCTGAGCGCATCATGGTCGAGAAGATGATGGACCTCGTCCCACAGTGCGGCGCGGCGCAACGCGTCCTCCACCCGCACATCGAGGTCGGTGGCGGAGAGTTCCTCGTTGAGGCGCAGGCCGATGGCGACATTGTCGTAGATCGACATCGGGAAGGGCGCTGGCTTCTGCGTGACCATGCCGACGCGCCGACGCAGGGTGAGCACGTCCGTGCCCGGTGCGAGGATATCGGTTCCATCGAGCAGGACCGATCCCGTCACATGCTGCTCCTCATAGAGGTCGGCCATACGGTTCAGCACGCGCAGCAAGGTGGACTTGCCACAGCCGGACGGACCGATCAGCGCGGTGATGCGATTGGCGTGAATGGGTAGGGAAACATCCGTCAAAGCCGGCTTGTGGCCGAATGAAAAGCCGACATGACAGATGTCGAGTTTGACCGAATCCTGGCGCTTCGCTGCGGGACTACGGCCGGAAAGCTGGCCGACATCGAACTCAAATCGTGTGGGATCGGTTCTAGGATCGTGTCGCACGCTGCTTCCTCCCGTGGAAGGCGAGTGAACAGTGCTTTGGCCCCGCTTTCGTTGCGGAAAGTCAAGTGACGTCGAGTGTTTCCAAGCAATTATAAGAGCCGGCAAATAAAAATGCCGCCCCTGGGGGCGGCATTCTTCGTCGCAGCGCCAATGCTGGAGAAACGGCTCAGGCCGCTTTCTTCTGCTCGATCTCCGGCGTCCACTGACCGAGCGCGGCGAGGTAGTTCATCTTCGCGCGGTGGGTGAAAGCGGCCTGGCCGGCGGCGATGTTCTCGGGCTTGCCCGACCACGCCTTCTGCGGCGCGGCCTGCAGGGCGCGGCCATAGGAGAAGGTGAGGTTCCACGGCAGCCCGCCGCCACGGATCATCGCGTCGAGATGGGCGGTGGCTTCCTCGTCCGACTGGCCGCCCGACAGGAAGGCGACGCTCGGAATGGCGGTCGGCACGCAGTTCTTGAGGCAGCGCACGGTCTTTTCCGCCACTTCCTCGACCGAGGCCTGCTTGCCCGACTTCTTGCCGGCGATGACCATGTTCGGCTTCAGCACGGTGCCTTCGAGCTTCACGCGGCCGTAGAAGAGCTGCTGGAAGACCTCCTTCAGCACCCACTCGGTGACCTCGTAGCAGCGGTCGATGTCGTGGTCGCCGTCCATCAGGACTTCCGGCTCGACGATCGGCACGATGCCGGCGGCCTGGGCCAGCGCCGCATAGCGGGCGAGGGCCTGGGCATTGGCGAGGATCGAGGTGTAGCTCGGGATGTGCGGCCCGATATCGATCACCGCGCGCCACTTCGCGAAGCGCGCGCCGAGGTCGTAATATTCCTTGAAGCGCTCGCCGAGGCCGTCGAGACCCTCGGTGATGGTCTCGCCGGGGCAACCGGGCTGGGGCCGCGCGCCGGCATCGACCTTGATGCCGGGGATGGAGCCGGCCTTCGCGATCAGTTCGGTCAGCGGCGTGCCGTCCGCCGCCTTCTGGCGGATCGTCTCGTCGAACAGGATGACGCCGGAAATGTACTTCGTCATCGCCTCGTCGGAGCGGAACAGCATCTCGCGATAGTCGCGACGGTTCTCAAAGGTCGATTCGACCCCGATCGCGTCGAAACGCTTCTTGATGGTGCTCGAGCTTTCGTCGGCGGCGAGGATCCCCTTGCCACCTGCTGCCAGTTTGTACGCGACCTCTTCGAGGCTAGCCGTCATCTCTCTCTCCCGCGCGAAACAGATGAACCCGGCCCTCATCGGGAAAATCCGGGTCGATCCGAGTTATAGCACCCGGCCCGTTCCTGTCTCGGTATCCCGAGCTTCTCGACGGGCCGGATGAAGGCTTTAGCGCCGTAGCGCCTCGACACCCGGCAGCGCCTTGCCCTCGAGCCATTCGAGGAAGGCGCCGCCCGCGGTGGACACATAGGTGAAACGCTGCGCCACCCCGGCATGGTTCAGGGCCGCAACGGTGTCGCCGCCGCCGGCGACCGAGAGCAGCTCGCCCGCATCCGTCAGATCGGCCGCCGCCTGCGCCACCGCGACCGTCGCGGTGTCGAAGGGCGGCAGCTCGAAGGCGCCGAAGGGGCCGTTCCACACGACGGTCTTGGCCGCCTTGAGCTTGACGACGACGTTCGCGGCGGAGGCCGGGCCGGCGTCGAGCATCATCTCGTCGGCCTTGATGTCGTCGACCGAGGCGACACGATGGGCCGCATGCGCCTTGAACTCGGTGGCCGCCAGCGCGTCTACCGGCAGGATCACCTCGCAGCCGGCCGCCTTGGCCTTGTCGAGGATGTCCAGCGCCGTGGCGGCAAGGTCATGCTCGCAGAGCGATTTGCCGACATCCTTGCCCTGGGCGGCAAGGAAGGTGTTGGCCATGCCGCCACCGATGACGAGCATGTCGACCTTGGCGACGAGGTTGCCGAGCAGTTCGAGCTTGGAGGACACCTTGGCGCCGCCGACGACCGCCATGACCGGGCGCTCGGGGGCTTCCAGCGCCTTGGCCAGCGCCTCGATCTCCACCTGCATGCAGCGTCCGGCAAAGGCCGGCAGCGTGTGGGCGAGGCCCTCGGTGGAGGCGTGGGCGCGGTGGGCGGTGGCGAAGGCATCGTTGACATAGAGATCGCCCAGCGCGGCGAGCGCGGCGACGAAGTCTGGGTCGTTCTTCTCTTCCCGCTTGTCGAAGCGGGTGTTCTCCAGCAGCAGGACCTCGCCCGGCTTGAGCGCGGCGACGGCGGCCTCGGCGACCGGGCCGATGGTGGCCGGGGCGAAGGCGACGGGCTTGCCGAGACGGGAGGCGACCTCGCCGGCGATGGGCGCCAGCGTCAGTGCCGGATCCTCGCCCTTGGGGCGGCCGAAATGGGCCAGCAGGATGACCTTGCCGCCCTTGTCCGCGATCTCGCGGATGGTCGGCAGCACGGCCTGGATGCGGGTGTCGTCGGTGACCTTGCCGGCATCGACCGGCACGTTGAGGTCCACGCGCACGAGCACGCGCTTGCCCGCGACGTCGGCGTCGTCGAGCGTACGGAAGGCGGATGCCTCGCTCATTGGGGTTCTCCCTCGGTTGGGTTGATCTGGAAACGAAGCGGCCGGGCCTCCTGGGGAGGGCCCGGCCGGGCGGCTCAGATCAGCTTGCCGAGGGCAACCGCCGTGTCCGACATGCGGTTGGAGAAGCCCCATTCATTATCGTACCAGGACAGCACCCGGACGAAATTGCCTTCCAGCACCTTGGTCTGGTCGAGGTGGAAGATCGAGGAATGCGGGTCGTGGTTGAAGTCCGAGGAGACGTTCGGCTGGTCGGTGAAGCCGAGCACGCCCTTCAGCGGCCCGGAGGTCGCGGCGGCCTTGATCGCCTCGTTGATCTCTTCCTTCGTCACCGTCTTCTTGGCGACGAACTTGAAGTCGACCACCGAGACGTTCGGGGTCGGCACGCGGATCGAGGTGCCGTCCAGCTTGCCGGCGAGCTCGGGGAGCACGAGGCCCACCGCCTTGGCGGCGCCCGTCGTGGTCGGGATCATCGACAGCGCCGCGGCGCGGGCGCGGTAGAGATCCTTGTGCATGGTGTCCAGCGTCGGCTGGTCGCCCGTGTAGGAATGGATCGTCGTCATGAAGCCGTGGTCGATGCCGACCGCGTCGTTCAGCACCTTGGCCACCGGCGCGAGGCAATTGGTGGTGCAGGACGCGTTGGAGATGACCAGGTGATCCTTGGTCAGCTTGTCGTGGTTCACGCCGAACACGACGGTCAGGTCGGCGCCGTCGGACGGGGCGGAGACCACGACCCGCTTGGCGCCGGCCTGGAGATGGGCGGCGGCCTTGTCGCGGGCGGTGAAGATGCCGGTGCACTCAAGCGCGATGTCCACGCCGAGTGCGGTGTGCGGCAGCTCCGCCGGGTTGCGGACGGCGGTGACCTTGATCGGGCCGCGGCCCACATTGATAGTGTCGCCGTCGACGGTCACGGTGCCGGGAAACTTCCCGTGGACGCTGTCGAAGCGGAAGAGGTGGGCATTCGTCTCGACCGGGCCGAGATCGTTGATGGCGACCACCTCGATGTCCGTGCGGCCGGATTCAATGATGGCGCGAAGAACGTTCCGGCCAATGCGTCCGAAACCGTTGATGGCAACCTTGAGCGTCATGCGTCTATCCCCAGGTGAGCTTCTTCATGTCGAACCAACCGCGCGCAAGGGTCTTAGCGCGGTCGCCGTTACGACACCAGCCGCGCATTTCGCCGCTGCCACCTGAGCGCGGGGCTGGCGCAGTTTTCATGCGCCAGCCGCATAGCTTGCCTCGTGGCGAGCGGATCAGCCCTTCAGACGGCTCAGCGCGGTGGCGACGACGCCTTCCACGGTGATGCCGAAATGGGCGTAGACTTCCGGCGCCGGCCCCGAGGCGCCGAAGCCGTGCATGCCGACGAAGGCCGCGTCGGAGCCGACGATGGCGTCCCAGCCCTGCCGGATGGCCGCCTCGATCGCGATCTTCACCGGCGCCTTGCCGACCACCTGCCGGCGGCTCTCCTCCGGCTGGTTGAGGAACAGCTCGAAGGAGGGCACCGAGACCACGCGGGTCGGGATGCCCTGGGCTTCCAGCTGCTCGCGCGCGGCGACCGCCATGGAGACTTCCGAGCCGGAAGCGAAGAGCGAGACCTTGGCGTCGTCGGACGCCGCGACCAGCTCATAGGCGCCGCGCGCGGTGAGGCAGCGCTCATTGCCGGCATCGGTGCGCAGCAGCGGCAGGTTCTGGCGGGTTAGCGCCAGCACGGTCGGGCCGGTCTTGTGCTCCAGCGCCAGCTTCCACGCCTCGGCCGTCTCCACCGTGTCGCAGGGACGGAAGACGAGGAGGTTCGGGATGGCGCGCAGCGCGGCGATCTGCTCGACCGGCTGGTGGGTCGGGCCGTCCTCGCCCACGCCGATCGAATCATGCGTGAAGACATAGACGACGCGCACGCCCATCAGCGCGGCCATACGGATCGAGGGGCGGCAATAGTCGGAGAACACCAGGAAGGTGCCGCCATAGGGGATGAAGCCGCCATGCAGGGCGATGCCGTTCATCGCCGCCGCCATGCCGTGCTCGCGGATACCCCAGTTCACATAGCGGCCGTCATATTTCGGCGGCTCGACATAGACCGAGGTGGCCTTGGTCTTGGTGTTGTTGGAATGGGTGAGGTCGGCCGAGCCGCCCACCATTTCCGGCAGCGCCGCGGTGAGCGCCTCGAGCGTGATCTCGGACGACTTGCGGGTCGCCACCGCGCTGCCGTCGGCCCGCGCCTTGGCGATCACGCCGGAGACCGCCTCGCCGAGCTTGGAGGGCAGCTCGCCACGGATGCGGCGCTCGAACTCGCCCCGCTTTTCCAGGTCGGCCGCGCCTAGGCGCTCGTTCCACGCCTTGTGCGCCTGACGCGAGCGCAGGCCGGCAAGGCGCCAGGCGTCGAGCACGTCGCTCGGGATAACGAAGGGGTCGTAGTTCCAGCCGAGCGCCTCGCGGGTAGCGGCGATCTCGGCGGCGCCGAGCGGGGCGCCGTGCACGCCGTTGGTGCCCTGCTTGTTCGGGGCGCCGAAGCCGATCGTGGTGCGGCAGGCGATCAGCGAGGGCTTGTCGCTGGCCTTGGCGCGCTCGATGGCGGCGAAGATGGCGTCCGGATCGTGGCCGTCGACGCGGGTGGCTTCCCAGCCCGAAGCCTCGAAGCGGGCGAGCTGGTCGGTCGCGACGGAGAGCGAGGTCGGGCCGTCAATGGTGATGTGGTTGTCGTCCCACAGCACGATCAGCTTGTTCAGCTTCTGGCGGCCGGCGATCTCGATGGCTTCTTCCGAGATGCCTTCCATCAGGCAGCCATCGCCGGCGATCACATAGGTGTAGTGGTCGACGAGATCGGAGCCGAACTGCGCCGCCAGCATGCGCTCGGCGAGCGCGAAGCCGACCGAGGTGGCGATGCCCTGGCCGAGCGGGCCGGTGGTCGTCTCGACGCCGACCGTGTGGCCATATTCCGGGTGACCGGGCGTGCGCGAGCCGAGCTGGCGGAAGTTCTTGATGTCGTCGATCGTCATCCCTTCGTAGCCGGTGAGATACAGCAGCGAGTAGAGAAGCATCGAGCCGTGGCCGGCAGAGAGAATGAAGCGGTCACGATCCGCCCAGTGCGGGTCGGTCGGATCGAACTTCAGCACCTTGCCGAACAGGACGGTGGCGACATCGGCCATGCCCATGGGCATGCCGGGATGGCCGGAATTGGCGGCTTGGACGGCATCCATCGAAAGGGCCCGGATGGCGTTTGCCATGCGGTCGTGCTTTTCGCGGTTCGACATGAGGCCTATGTCTCCGAGGGGAACGCGTTGTCTCTAAAGGGCGAGGCGATTGGACGGGCCTCACGGGCGGCCGCAAGGTGCCGGCGGAGCCTGCCGCAATGCGGGATCGGGCGCGCGAGTGATAGCACCGCCCCGCCCCGTGTCAAAGGCCGCGCGGGAGCGGGTGCGCCCGCCGGCGGTTGACGCCCTCCCGCCCCACAGGCTCAATGGTGCCGGAATCACATGCGAATTCGGGCTGGAGCCCTTCGGCTTCACACCTGCGCGCGGAGCCCCGATGTCGATGAACCCGCCGGCTGCCCCTTCCGGGCCCCTCGAGGCCGCCCTGCGCCGCTTCGACGGCGCCGTCGATGCTCTGGAGGCGGCGATCCAGCGCCGGCTCGAAGTCGAGCGCCAGGAGGCCGCGTTGGCCCAGCAGCTCCACATTCTCGGCGCCGACCGCTCACGCCTCGCCGACGCGCTCGACGGCGCGCAGGCCCGTGCCGTGCAGCTCGAAGGCGCCAATGACGAGGTCTCGCGCCGCCTCGGCAGCGCGATGGAAACCATTCGCGCGGTGCTGGCCGCGCAGCAGCGCTGAAAGGTCTCCCATGGCCCACGTCACCGTCACCATCGGCGGGCGCGCCTACCGCATGGCCTGCGACGACGGCCAGGAGGACCATCTCACGCGCCTCGGCGTCGAGGTCGACCAGCGCATCGACCAGCTGCGCGAGGCCTTTGGCGAGATCGGCGACCAGCGGCTCAGCGTCATGGCGGCGATCACGCTGGCGGACGAGTTGAGCGAGGCGCGCCGGCGCCTGCGCGAGGTGGAGAAGGACGCGGCGGCCGAGCGCGTGGCGCGCGAGGCGGCCTCCCGCCGGCTCGGTGAGGCCGAAGCGCAGCTCGCCGGCACTATCCTTACCGCCGCCGAAAGGCTGGAACAGCTCGCCCGCGAACTGGGGCCGAGCCCGTCCGGTGGCGTCGGCATGGGATAAGCGGGAGCGGCCACCCGCATGTGGCGCGACCCTGGCACGCCCGGCGCGCGACTTGACGGCACGCGCGGGCGCGGGCAGAGGTGCGGGTTCATCCCGCCGCCCAGCCCGAAAGAGCCCGCCATGATCCGTTCGCCCCTCATGACCGTCATGATCCAGGCTGTCCGCAAGGCCGGACGCTCGCTCGTGCGCGATTTCGGCGAGGTGGAGAACCTTCAGGTTTCGCTCAAGGGCCCGGCGGATTTCGTCTCCAACGCCGACCGCAAGGCCGAGCGCATCCTGCAGGAGGAGCTCTCCAAGGCCCGGCCGAATTTCGGCTTCATCCTCGAGGAGAGCGGCGACATTGATGGCTCCGACGAGAGCCACCGCTGGATCATCGACCCGCTCGACGGCACCACCAATTTCCTGCACGGCATCCCGCTCTTCGCCATCTCGGTCGGGCTGGCCCGCGACGGCGTTCCGGTGGCGGGCGTCATCTACAATCCCGTCACCGACGAGATGTTCATCGCCGAGAAGGGCGCCGGCGCTTTCATGAATGAGCGCCGCATCCGCGTCGCGGCGCGCCGGAGCCTGTCGGAATCGGTGATCTCCTGCGGCCTGCCGCATATGGGCCGGGGCGATTTCGCCCAGTTCGGCCGTGAGTATGCCGCGATTGCCCCGCGCGTTTCCGGTCTGCGCCGCACCGGGGCGGCTGCGCTCGATCTTGCCTGGGTCGCCGCCGGCCGTTTCGATGGCTTCTGGGAGCGTGGTCTCAGCCCGTGGGACATGGCGGCGGGCATCGTCATCGTCCGCGAAGCGGGCGGCTATGTGAGCGACCTCGACGATGCCGACAAGATGCTCGCCAAGGGCGACATCATCGTCGGCAATGAGACCATAAGGCGCGATCTGCTGGCCCTTCTGCGCAAGGCCTGACACCCGCCGGGAACCCGTAACTTTACGGGAAAGCTGCGCATTCCATTTCCGGCGGTCTGTGGCATAGTCCGGGCCGTCGGGGTGGCACGCGGGCGCGCTCCACCCCCCTTCAGGAGACGGCCCCCGGCATGGACGCGACGGACCCCTTTCACAAGATCTCTTCGCCCCGCATCTTTCTGGTGCGGATGTTCGTCTTCGTCCTTCTCTGCGTCGCTCTCGCCTCCATCCTGCATGAGCAGATCTGGCAGGCCTTCCTCAACAATCCCGGCCTCAATGGCGTGATCTTCGGCGTGCTGTTCATCGGCACGGTGTTCGCCTTCCGCCAGGTTGTCCGGCTGCTGCCGGAAGTGGAGTGGGTGAACGGCTTCCGCCTTGTCGACCCCGGCCTCGAGGTGCGCCGCTCGCCCCGCCTGCTCGCGCCCATGGCGTCGCTGCTGGGCGACCGGGTCGGGCGCATGTCGATCTCGCAGTCGACCATGCGCGGCATCCTCGAATCCATCGGCACACGGCTCGACGAGGCGCGCGACCTGCTGCGCTACCTCACGGGCCTCCTGGTCTTCCTCGGTCTGCTCGGCACCTTCTGGGGTCTTCTGGAGACGGTCGGCTCGATCAGCCGCGTCATCGGCTCGCTCAATGTCGGGCCGGAATCGAGCTCGGTGCTGGAGACCATGAAGACCGGCCTTGCCGCCCCGCTCGGCGGCATGGGCATCGCCTTCTCCTCCTCGCTGTTCGGCCTTGCCGGTTCGCTGGTGCTCGGCTTCCTCGATCTTCAGGCCGGGCAGGCGCAGAACCGCTTCTACACCGACCTTGAAGACTGGCTGTCCACCACGGTCGAGGATCTCGGCCAGGAGGGTGGTCGCCCTCGGCCCGTTCCCGTGCCGCCGACCTATGTACCCGCCGCCCCGATTGCGGCCGCACCGCTTCCTGCGCCCGCGACCCTGCTGCCGCCCCCCGACCTCGCCCAGCTCACCGAGGCGATCTCGCGGCTCGACCGCACCATGACGGAAGCCGGCTCGCAGCGCGTGACCACCGCCATGGCGCATCTGGCCGAAAGCCTGCAGGGCCTCGTGCAGCACATGCGCTCCGAGCAGCAGATGGTGCGCGACTGGGTGGAGGCGCAGGCCGAGCAGCAGAAGGAAATCAAGAAGCTGCTCGAGCGCCTCGCCACTGATCGCGAGCGTGCGTGATGGCACTGGGACGTTCCCGCCGCGGCGACCGCACGATCGACTACTGGCCCGGCTTCGTCGACGCGTTGTCGACGCTGCTGCTGGTCTTCGTCTTCCTGCTGACCGTCTTCGTGCTCGCGCAGTTCGTGCTGACGCAGGAACTCGGCTCGAAGGACGACGCCATGTCGCGGCTGCAGGCGCAGATCCGCGAGCTGACCAACCTTCTGGCGCTGGAGCGCGCCAATGACGCCGACAGCGAGAGCCAGATCGGCGCCCTGCGCGCCAGCCTCGCCCAGATCGAGCAGGAGCGCGACGTGCTGCGCGAGGCGGCCACGGCCGTCGCCACGCCCGAGGAGATCGCGCAGGCGCAGGACCGTGCCGCCGCGCTCGCCCGCCAGCTTGGCAGCGAGCAGGACGCCACCGCCCAGGCGGCGGCGCAGATCGCTATCCTCAACCAGCAGATCGCCGCGCTGCGCCGGCAGATCGCCGCGCTGGAGGACGCGCTCTCCATCTCCGAGCAGAAGGACAAGGAGAGCCAGTCGCGCCTCGCCGATCTCGGACGCCGGCTCAATGTCGCGCTCGCCCAGCGTGTGCAGGAGCTGACGCGCTACCGCTCGGAGTTCTTCGGGCGGCTGAACGCTATTCTCGGCAACCGGCCGGGCATCCGCGTGGTCGGCGACCGCTTCGTCTTCCAGTCGGAAATCCTGTTCGACCGCGCCTCGGCCTATCTGCGGCCGGACGGCGTCCCCGCGCTCGACAACATCGCCAAGGCGGTGCTGGAGCTGGAGCGCGAGATCCCGCCGGATATCGCCTGGGTGCTGCGCGTCGACGGGCACACCGACGACCGGCCGATCCAGACGCCGCAATATCCCTCCAACTGGGAGCTGTCGGCGGCGCGTGCCATCGCTGTGGTGCAGTATCTCGTGAGCAAGGGCATCGAGCCCCGCCACCTCGTCGCCGCCGGCTTCGGCGAGTACCAGCCGATCGACGGCTCCGGCACCGATGAGGCCCGCGACCGCAACCGCCGCATCGAGCTGAAGCTCACCGAGCGATGACCGCCGCCGCCCCCGATCTGGTGATTTTCACATGGGGGCGGATGCCGGCCATGGCCGATCTCTGGGTCGAGGCGTGGCAGGAGACGCTGCCGGAGATCGATTTCGAGGCCCGGCGTGGCTGGCTTTGCCACCGCATCGGCGCACTGGTGGACGAGGGCACGGTGATCTGGGTCGCCACGGTGCCCGCCTTGGACGGCGTGCCCGAGAAGACGCTCGGCTTCGTTACCGTCCAGCCGAAGACCGGCTATGTCGACCAACTCGTCGTCCATCCCGACCATTGGGGCGCCGGCATTGCCCGTCGCCTGCTCGACGCCGCGGACGCGCAGACGCGCATTCCGCTCACCCTCGACGTGAACGAGGAAAATGAGCGCGCCGTGCGCTTCTACGAGAAGGCCGGCTTCGCGATCGTCGGCCGGGGCGTGAACCCCACCTCCGGCCGCCCGACGCTCAGGATGGCCCGCACGGCGGGGTGAGGCCGCTGCCTTTACTGTTTTCGCGCTCGACTCGAACCCGCACCTGGCGATGATCTTGATTCAAGGAGACGCGGCGTCAGGCAGATGGGTGCGAAAGAACGCCACAACCCGCGTGTTGAAGTCTTCGTGGAAGGCGGCGCGGTCGAAGTTCGGACCGTCCGAGCAAAGGTCAGGCTCGGCCTTCGCCAACACGGGTGGGCAGAGCGTCAGGAAGGCGAAATGGCCGGCTCCCGCCACCATGTGCCTCTCGGCTGTCGCGGGCAGGTGGCGTGCAACGGTCGCGACATCCTCCGGCAATGCCCCATCTGGGCTGCCGCTCTCGGAACCCCAGAGCTGCACAGGCGCCGTCACCGCGCTCACGCTCTCCGCCGTCGGGAAGACGCTGGCGAGGGGATCGGCGATGACGAAAGCCTGGATGCGTGGGTCACGGCGCAAGCCGTCCGCCGGCACGCTTACCATTGAAGGCACTGGCGGGCAGGCGCCGCCGCCCGGCTCCGCGCATGGCAGGCGGAGCCGTCGGAAATCGGGGATCGCGCCGGCGAGGACAAGTCCGGTATAGCCGCCGCGCGAAAACCCGAAAAAGCCGATGCGCCGGGCGTCGATGGGAGCGGCATCCGGTGACCGCTCAAGCATGAAGTCGAGCAAGCGGTGGACGTCGGTCGGCCGGCTCCTCAACGCCATCAGACTGCGCCGCTTTTCCCGGTTCGTGGCGGTGTCGTCGGGATGGTTGAGGGCGACGACGATGAAGCCGGCGTTCGCCAGCGTCTCCGCTGTGTCATGGTGCCCCAGATAACTGCCGCCATAGCCGTGGGACAGGACGATAAGCGGCAGGCGGCTCCCCATGATCGGGCAGTTTCGGACCGCCGGAAGGGTGAAGGGCCCTATCTCGATCTGTTCAGCCGGCTGCGCGCAGGGCGACCATTCAGCCACGCGAATGGCCGGGCCGTCCGTGTCGGCGGGAATCTCGAAGAGCCGGAGCCCCGCGCCAGAGGCGACGGTGGCCAATGAACTCAACGCGGCGGCAAGTACGAGGCGTCGAAGGAGCACGTTGCATTTCCCTGATGACGTCAACAGGTCCGTTGCCCTACCCGCCGTTCCCCTCGCCGAACTGCAGCGCGGCGAGGCGGGCGTAGAGGCCGCCCTGCGCGACGAGGCTGGCATGGGTGCCTTCCTCCACCACCCGGCCATGCTCCATGACCAGGATCCGGTCGGCAGAGAGCACGGTGGCGAGGCGGTGGGCGATGACCAGCGTGGTGCGGCCCTGCATCGAACGGTCGAGCGCTTGCTGCACCAGCGTCTCACTTTCCGCGTCGAGCGCCGACGTCGCCTCGTCCAGCAGCAGGATCGGCGCGCGGCGCAAAATGGCGCGGGCGATGGCGAGACGTTGGCGCTGGCCGCCCGAGAGCGTTACCCCGCGCTCGCCGACCGGCGTGTCCCAGCCTTCCGGCAGGCGGGCGACGAACTCGTCGGCGCGGGCGAGGCGCCCGGCCTCCTCCACCTCGGCATCGCTGGCCTGCGGGCTGCCGAGGCGGATGTTGTCGCGGATCGAGGCGGCGAAGATGGCGACATCCTGCGGCACCAGCGCCAGGCGCTCGCGCACCTCGCTCGGGTCGGCGGCGGCGATGTCCACGCCGTCGACGCTCACCGAACCGGCGGTCGGGTCGTAGAAGCGCAGCAGGAGCTGGAACAGCGTGCTCTTGCCGGCGCCCGAGGGGCCGACAATGGCGACGCGCTCGCCGGGCTTCACCGCGAAGCTCACCCCGTCCAGCGCGGTGAGGTCGGGCCGGCCGGGATAGGCGAAGCGCACATTCTGGAAGGCGACCTCGCCACGCGGCGGCTGAGGCAGCGCGCGGGGGCTGGCGGGCGGCGCCACCGCCGGGCGTTCCTCCAGCAGCTCGGCGATGCGTTCCGTCGCGCCGGCGGCCTGCGAGATCTCGCCCCAGACTTCGCCGAGCTGGCCGAGCCCGCTCGCCGCCAGCACCGCGTAGAGCACGAACTGGCCGAGCGTGCCCGCGCTCATCGTGCCCGCCAGCACCGCATTGGCGCCGGCCCAGAGGATGCCGACGACGCTGGCGAAGACGAGAAAGATGCCGAAGCCGGTGAGCCAGGCGCGGGCCTTCACCGCCTGCGCGGCGGCATTGAAGGCGTGCTCTACCTCGCCGGCGAATCGGGCATCGGCGGCCGGTTCGGCGGTGTTGGCCTGCAGCGCGCGCACCGCGCCGATGGCCTCGGCGGCGAAGGCGGAGGCCTCCGCCAGCGTGTCCTGCGCGCCGCGCGAGCGCTTGCGCACGCCACGGCCAGCGCCGATCAGTACCGCGACGATGACCGGAATGGCGATCAGCAGCGCCGCCGACAGCCAGGGGCTGGTCACCACCATCATCACCGCCGCGCCGATGAACAGCACGATGTTGCGCAGCGCGACCGAGGCGGAGGCGCCGACCGCCGACTTGATCTGGGTGGTGTCAGCCGTGAGGCGCGAGATGAGTTCGCCCGATTTCGCCTGGTCGTAGAACCGCCCGTCCAGCGTCAGCAGATGGGCGAAGACCTGGGAGCGCAGATCGGCGACGATGCGTTCGCCCAGCGTCATCACAAGGTAGTAGCGCGCCGATGACGCCACCGCGAGCACGGCGACCACGCCGATCATCACCGCGAAATAGCGGTCGATGAAGCCGGCATGCTGCACGTCGAATCCGAAATCGATCATGCGCCGCACGGCGATGGGCACGACAAGGGTCGCCAGCGCCGCGACGATCAGCGCCAGCAGGGCGGCAGTGGCCCGCCCGCGATAGCGCAGTATGTGCGGCCACAGCGCCGCCAGAGGCTTGAGGCGCGGGCGCGCGGCGTTCGGGGCGGGAGGCGGCACGGCGAGGGCGGGGCTTGGCGTCGGGGCCGTTTCCACGGGGTGTCGAGGGGCGGCTTGTGTCACAGTCATGTCTCGGTTATAGAGCCGCTCGGATTTCCGGCAGGATCGTTTAATGAGATCGCCGCGTGGCTCCCGAAAGGGGCCGGCCGTGCGGCGGCGAGGATGCACCCCATGAAGAGCAACATCCATCCCGACTACCACTTCGTGAAGGTGGTGATGACGGACGGCACCGAGTACACGACGCGCACGACCTGGGGCAAGGAGGGCGACGTCCTCCAGCTCGACATCGACGCGAAGTCCCACCCCGCCTGGACCGGCGGCACGGGCCAGCTTCTTGACCGCGCCGGCCGCGTGTCGAAGTTCCAGAAGAAGTTCGCGGGCTTCCTCAAGGCCTGATTGGCTCTTGGGGCGCCGGTTTCCCGTCGGGGAGGCGCGCATCACGAAAAACCCCGCCGCGACCGGTTCGCGGCGGGGTTTTTCGCGTTCCTGCATGGGACACGGCACGATCGGTCGCGGCGATTTATCGCGCGCTGAAAAGGCTGATGCTCAACGGTGTGGATCGCCGTCGGTGGTCCCGTCCAAGCGGCGCGGGCGCGGCACTGATCCGGGGCCTGTCGAGAATCGCGGCCGAATCGCCGACGCGCCGGCCTAATGCCGCTCGAAGGCGGAGCGCAGCAGGCCGAGATGGGAGGCGACGGCGTTGGGCTGGGCGCTCTCCCCGCCGCGTATGGCGGCGTCGAACTGGGCGATCTGGCGCTGGAGATCGTAGCTGCGGCCGATCAGCGCGATCATCTCGTCGGGCAGCAGCGCCTCCTGCGCCGCATCAGCGGGCGTGCCCCGCAGATCGATCTTCAGCCGCTCGCGCAGGGCCGTCTCGACGGAAATCTCGCCCTCGGCGACGGCGCGCTGGAGCAGCAGCCAGGAGGCGAGCTGCATCAGCCGGGTGGAAAGGCGCATGCTCTGCTGGGCATAGGCGGCAAGCGCCCCGCGCGTCAGATCGCGGCTGGCCTTGCGGCCTTCCCCGTCGAGATAGGCGGCGGCTTCTTCAACCAGCCGCATCCCCTCGCGAAACAGGGCGGCGAAGGCGGGGGAGGCGATGCGCCGCTCAGCGAGCTGGATCGGCTGATCGTCCCTGCTATCCGCTTTGTCCATGACGTCCGATCTGCCTGCTGCCCTGCCGTGCCGCGCCTGATGGCCATCCGACCCTCAGCACGATAACGCGTGAGACGGGGAATGGCAGCCGATGATGGCGCAGGATTGGCGAAAAACCGGGCGAAAAAAGAGCCGCCCAGAGGCGGCTCTAAAGTCTAGACAGGGATGCGTCAAACAGAGTGGACAGGGGCCACTCACGGTCAAAATGGACCATGCACAGTAATAGATCGGAAAGCTTAATGGAGAGTTAAAAACCGCTCCGCCGGGCCTATCCAGTGCTTCACCGCTTGAAGAAGTTCTCGGCCGCGACGCGCGAGGCGCGCTTGCCCGAGAGGGTGGCTTTCAGCCGCTCGATCTCGGCTTCCAGCAGGGCGACGCGCTCCTCGATCTCGGTCTCCGAGAGCACCGACAGGTCGCTGCCGATCTCATGCGCGGCCGGCTTCTTCTTCGGCGCGGCGCCGAAAACATCGTCCTCGATGGCCATGGCGGGTCTCCTTCTGCTCTGCCGGGAACTTAGGAGAGGCGGGCGCCGGTTGCCAGTGCGGGCGGCTTGACCTAGGTAGCCTTCCATCATCGACCACGCGAGGGATGCACCGTGACCGATCTGCCCGCCACCATGACCGCCATCGGCCTGCCGACTCCCGGTGGCCCCGAGGCCCTGGTTCCCGAGCAGCGGCCGGTGCCCGCGCCCGGCAAGGGCGAAATCCTCGTCAAGGTGGCCGCCGCCGGCGTCAACCGGCCGGACGTGATGCAGCGCAAGGGTCTCTATCCGCCGCCGCCCGGCGCGCCGGATATTCCCGGCCTGGAGATCGCCGGCGAGGTGGTGACGCTCGGTGAAGGGGCCAGCCGCTTCGCGCTTGGCGACAAGGTGTGCGCGCTGGTCTCGGGCGGGGGCTATGCGCAGTACTGCGTGGCGGATGAGGCTTCCGCGCTCCCCGTGCCGGCCGGGCTTTCCATGGTGGAAGCGGCGGCGCTGCCGGAAACCTTCTTCACCGTCTGGACCAATGTGTTCGACCTCGCCGGGCTCAAGGCGGGTGAGAACTTCCTCGTTCACGGCGGCACGTCCGGCATCGGCACGACGGCGATCCAGCTCGCCAAGGCGTTCGGCGCGACGGTGTTCACCACCGCCGGCAGCGCCGAGAAGTGCGAGGTCTGCCGCCAACTCGGCGCCGATGTCGCCATCGACTACAAGACCGAGGACTTCGTCGCAGTGGTGAAGGAAAAGAGCGGCGGCAAGGGCGCCCATGTCATCCTCGACATGGTGGGCGGCTCCTACATAGCCCGCAATTACGAGGCGGCCTCGCCGCAGGGGCGCATCGTGCAGATCGCCTTCATGGAAGGCTCCAAGGTGCAGATCGACTATATGCGCCTGATGCTGAAGCGCCTCTCGCATATGGGTTCCACGCTGCGCTCGCGCCCCAAGGCCGAGAAGGCGGCGATTGCCGCTTCGCTCGCCGAAAAGGTCTGGCCGCTGATCGAGGCCGGCAAGGTCAAGCCGGTGATGGACCAGACCTTCCCGCTGGAGGAGGCGAGCAAGGCCCATGCCCGCATGGAGAGCAGCGCCCATATCGGCAAGATCATGCTGACGGTGGGGTGAGCCTTTCCCGTCATCCCGGACGGCCCCAGGCTGCGCCGGGAGCGTCGCCGGAAGGGTCAGCGATCCCGGCTGAACGCGTCGCGTCGGCCGGGATGACGCAGGGCGCTCGCGAAAACCTGTTCGCCATCCGCCCATCGCCACTGGCAATCCGCCGCGCCGCGTCCTAGATTTGTCATGCGGGGCTGCGAGGTTCGTCAGGAGAACATATTCCCCGGGGCCTTATCGATCTCAAAGGGAGCTGTCCCTGACCGGACCCGTGGGTCCGGACACACGGCGCCCACCTACGTTGTAGGTTCCCGGGATCGATCCTCCAACGGCCATTGTGGCTCCGCACTCATCTGATCATGCCACATTCCCCCGACGCATCCCCCGACAAGGCCAGCCTGCGCGCCATCGCGCTCGCCCGCCGTGCCGCGCTCGACGCGCCGACGCGGGCCGCCGCGGCGGAAGCCGCCGCCGATCACGCCATGGCATGGCTGGGCGAGGTGGCGGGCGAGATCGTCTCGGTCTTCTCTCCCATCGGACAGGAAATCGCCACCGAGCCGCTGATCCGCCGCCTGCGCGCGGCTGGCGCCAAGATCGCGCTGCCCGTCGTGCTGGCGTCGGGCAAGCCGCTGATCTTCCGGCTGTGGGAGCCCGGCGTCGAGCTTGTCGCCACCTCCGGTCCCGGCCGGATGCGCATTCCCGCCCCACCCGAGAGCGCGCCCGCCGTGGCGCCGGATGTGCTGATCGTGCCGCTCGCCGGTTTCGATGCACGCGGCCATCGCCTCGGCTATGGTGCCGGCTTCTATGACCGCACGCTCGCTCTGCTGCGCCGCGCCAAGCGCATCGAGGCGATTGGCTACGCCTTCGCCGTGCAGCAACTCCCCGACGTTCCCGACGAGCCGCATGACGAACGGCTTGACGCCGTCGCCACCGATGCCGGCATCATCCGCGTGGTAGCGGAGGACTGATTAGTGCGCATTCTGTTTCTCGGTGACGTGGTCGGGCGGGTCGGCCGGCAAATGGTGCTCGATCATCTGCCCGGACTGCGGCGCGATTGGGCGCTGGATTTCGTCGTGGTGAACGGCGAGAATGCCGCTGGCGGCTTCGGCATCACCGAGGCGATCTATGACGAGTTTCTCGAGGCCGGCGCCGATGCCGTCACCCTCGGCAACCATGCCTTCGACCAGCGCGAGGCGCTGGTGTTCATCGAGCGCGCGCCCCGCCTCATTCGCCCGGCCAACTACCCGCCGGGCACGCCCGGACGCGGGGCGGCGCTGATCGAGGCGCAGAACGGGGCGCGGGTGCTGGTCGTCAACATGATGGGCCGCGCCTTTATGGACCCGATGGACGACCCCTTCGCCGCCATCGACCGCGAGCTCGACGCCGGCCCGCTCGGTCTCGTCTCCGACGCGGTCATCATCGACTTCCACGCCGAGACCACCAGCGAGAAGCAGGCCTTCGGCCATTGGTGCGACGGGCGCGCGAGCCTCGTCATCGGCACCCATACCCATGTGCCGACCGCCGACCACCGTATCCTGCCCGGGGGCACCGCCTACATGACCGATGTCGGCATGTGCGGCTGCTATGACGGGGTGATCGGCATGGACAAGGAAGAGCCGCTGCGCCGCTTCACCCGCAAGATCGGCTCCTCCCGCTTCGAGCCGGCGCAAGGGTCGGGCACGCTCTCGGGCCTCGCGGTCGAGACGGATGGCGCCGGGCGCGCTGTGGCGGTCGCTCCGGTGCGGATCGGCGGGGCGCTGGCGCCTTCCGTGCCGGATTTCTGGTAGGCGCTTTCCGGCGAGGCCTGATCCCAGCGCCGTTGTGCGCTGCGCCTTTACGCGCGCCCGCCCTCTCGCCTATAAGCCGCGCACCCAATCTGTCAGTGTTGAGACGCCTGCGGGGCTTTCCGCCGGCGCGACGTGGAGGCGGCCATGGCCGGGCATTCGCAATTCAAGAACATCATGCACCGCAAGGGCAAGCAGGACGCGGTGCGCTCCAAGCTGTTCTCCAAGCTGGCGCGTGAAATCACCGTGGCCGCCAAGCTCGGCCTGCCGGACCCGGCGATGAACCCGCGCCTGCGCGCCGCCATCCTCGCGGCCCGCGCCGAGAACATGCCCAAGGACAATATCGACCGCGCCATCAAGAAGGCGCAGGGCGGCGACGCGGAGAACTATGACGAAATCCGCTATGAGGGCTACGGCCCCGGCGGCGTCGCCGTCATCGTCGAGGCGCTGACCGACAACCGCAACCGCACCGCCTCGGAAGTGCGCTCCAACTTCACCAAGTCCGGCGGCTCGCTGGCCGAGACCGGCGCGGTGTCCTTCATGTTCGACCGCATCGGCGTGGTCGAGTTCGATGCCGCCAAGGCCTCGGCCGACGCCATGCTGGAAGCCGCCATCGACGCTGGCGCCGACGACGTCTCCTCCGACGAGAACGGCCATGAGGTGACCACCTCGATCGAGAACCTGCATGAGGTCGCCCGCGCGCTCGAAGCCAAGTTCGGGGAGCCCCGCAAGTCCGGCCTCGTCTGGCGCCCGCAGAACACCGTGGCGGTGGATGACGAGGTGGCCGAGAAGCTGGTACGCCTCGTCGACACGCTGAACGACAATGACGACGTGCAGAACGTCTACGCCAATTTCGAGCTGTCCGACGCCTTCATGGCAAAGATGGGCGACTGAGCGCCCGTTGAGCGAACGTCATCCCGGACGGCCGGAGGCCGATCCGGGATCCGCCATCTTCACCACCTCATATCCGCCTCACCGCGTCATCCCCGGGCTTGACCCGGGGCTCCACGTCTTTGGCTGGGTTGGTGGCGGGACATGGCTGGCTTGCGGCGTCCTACCGCCCCAGCAGTCCATCGAAGATCGGCAGGCTGGCGAGGGCCGCCAGACCGATGATCCCGTAGGCGACGCGGCGGAAATGGTCGTCACTGGCGCCCCGGAAGGCGCGGTTGCCGGTGAACAGCCCCACGGCATAAGCCGGTCCTAGGATCAGCGACAGCAGCCCGACCTCGTGCGTGATCATGCCGCTCACCGCATAGGCGGTGCCAGAGGAGAGCGTCGCCAGCGCGAAGAAGCCGAAAAGGTTCGCCCGCACCACGGACGACGGCTGGCCGCTGCCGAGCCAATAGGCCACCACCGGCGGGCCGGACATCTGCGCGGCACCGCCGAGCACCCCCGCCAGCAGGCCGACGCCAAAGGTGGTGGGCAGGCCGTGGCCGCCGCTGTGCCGCCAGCCGGAGACCAGCAGCGCCAGCATCGCCAGCGATAGGGCGGCGAAGAACCAGCGCAGCACCAGCGGGTCGATCCAGCCGAGAATGGCGACGCCCAGCGGCACCGTTAGCACCGCGCCGGCCGCCAGCGGGGCGACCTGCCGCCACATGCAGGCGCGGAAGGCCTGAATGAGAAAGGGCAAGGTGAGCGCGGTGTCGATCACCAGCAGCGTCGGCGCGGCGATGCGCGGCCCGTAGACGGCGCTGACCAGCGGCACGAAGATCAGCGCGCCACCAAAGCCGGAGAAGCCGCGGGTGACGCCGGCAATGAGAGCGGTGAGGACGGCCCAGACGAGGACCACGTCGAACGTCATGGGAAAGGCACCGCGAGCGCCGGATGGCGCGACCCGCTGAGACCTATAAGCCGCTCCCATGCGGGTCAATGCCGCCGGGCGGCCGCGATCCATGAGTTTTCACGAAGCTGCGGATCGACAAAACTGATTTGCGCCCGCCCGCCGCGCGCCCCACATTCGGCCCCGACACGCCGCCGCGCGGCACCCCTCAGAGCGTCGCCCCGCGCGGGCGGCCCGGAACGTCATCATGACCAAGCCTGTCGCGTCCGCCGCCCCCGTTCGAGCGGCCGACACCGATTTTCGTGACCGCCTGCTGGGCTATGGCGGCGCGCTGCTCGCCATCACCATCTGGGGCGGCTGGATCGTCTCCACCCGCCATGCGGTGCATGGCCATCTGCCGCCGGCGACCGTCGGCTGGCTGCGCTTTGTCGTGGCGGCGGTGGTGCTGGCTCCCGCCTGGCTACGGGTCGGCCTTTGGCCGAAGCGCAACGCGCTGCCCTTCATGATGTGCTTCCTCGGCGCGGGCGGCATTTTCTTCTTGGTCGTCGCCAATGCCATGCGCTTCGTGCCCGCCGCCGATGTCGGCCCACTCCTGCCCGGCACCATGCCGCTCATCGTGGCGGCGATTTCGGTGCTGGTGCTGCATGAAAGGCTGAGCACGGCGCGGCTGATCGGTTTCATCTGCATCGCGCTCGGCGTCGTGACCCTCGGCGGGCGCGGGCTGCTCTACCCGGAGGATGGCGCCTGGCGCGGCCATCTCCTGCTGCTCACCGGCGCCGGCATGTGGGCCTGCTACACGCTGGCCTTCCGCCATACCGGCATGAAGGTCACGGAGACGGTGGGCCTTGTCGGCCTCTGGTCGACGGTGATCCTCACCCCCGTCGGCCTGCCGGGTGTGATCGACGCGGTGCAGGCGGGCTATGGGCGGGAGGTGCTGATCCAGCTCGTCATGCAGGGCTTCCTCGCCGGCGTCGTTGCGCTGATCGGTTTCGGTACGGCAATCGAGAAGCTCGGCTCCTCGCGCGCGGCGGCCTTCACCGGGCTGGTGCCGGCGCTCGCCGCGCTGATCGCCATTCCCGTGCTGGGCGAACATCCCGATATGGCGGCGATCATCGGCGTCATCGCCACGGGCGTCGGCGTCGCGCTGGCGAGCGGGGCCTTCGCCTTGCGCCGCCGGGCCGCGCGTTAACCGGCGGTTCACCATGCCGGCCAGCGGCGGCCTCGCGTGGGGCTCACGGCCGGTCTCGGCACTAGGCGTTCGTCCTTTGTTCGACTACGCCTAGGGCATGGCGCCCGCTCCGATTCGCATTCTCGGCCTTGATCCCGGCCTTCGCCGCACTGGCTGGGGGGTGATCGAGGCTGTCGGCACGCGCCTTGTCTTCATTGCCTGCGGCACGGTGATGCCGCCGGAGGAGGGGGAGCTGGCGAACCGCCTCGCCTATCTCCACACCGAGCTCGCGAGCGTGCTGCGCGCCTTTACGCCGGACGAGGCGGCGGTGGAGGAAACCTTCGTCAACATGAACCCGGCCTCGACGCTCAAGCTCGGCCAGGCGCGCGGCGTGGTCATGGTCACGCCGGCCCTCGCGGGCGTCCCGGTCGCCGAATATGCCGCGCTCTTGGTGAAGAAGACCGTGGTCGGCGCGGGCCGTGCCGACAAGGCGCAGATCCGCATGATGATGAAGGTGCTGTTGCCGCAGGCCGATTTCGAGACCGACGACGCGGCGGATGCGCTTGCGGTTGCCGTCACCCACGCCCAGCATAGGGGCATGGCGGCGCTGAAGGCCCGTACCGCCGCGCAGCTCGGCGCCCGGGTCGTGGCGCGATGAAGGACGTTACCCCGTGATCGGCAAACTTAAGGGCATCGTCGATTCCTATGGCGAGGACCATGTGATCCTCGACGTGCAGGGCGTCGGCTATCTCGTCCATTGCTCGGGCCGCACCCAGCAGGCGCTGCCCGCGCCGGGCGAGGCCGCGACCCTGTTCATCGAGACCTTCGTGCGCGAGGACATGATCCGCCTCTACGGTTTCGTCTCGCCGGCGGAGAAGGCGTGGTTCCTGCTTTTGCAGAATGTGCAGGGCGTCGGCGCCAAGGTGGCGCTCAACGTGCTCTCGACGCTCTCGCCCTCCGAGCTCGCCAATGCGGTGGCGGTGGGCGACAAAGCCATGGTGTCCCGCGCCAATGGCGTCGGCCCCAAGGTCGCCGCCCGTATCGTCGCCGAGTTGAAGGACAAGGCGCCGGGCTTCTCGACCGTCGATCCGATCGTCGCGGGACTCGCCGCGCAGCTTGAGGACCGCAATGCGCCCGCGCCGGTGGCCGATGCGGTCTCGGCGCTGGTCAATCTCGGCTACGCCCAGCTTCAGGCCAGCGTGGCGGTGGCGGCGGCGCTGCGCGAGGCGGGGGAAGGGGCCGATACGGCGCGGCTCATCCGCCTCGGCCTCAAGGAGCTCGCCCGATGATGCTGCGCTTCTCCCGCGCCGGGGCCGGGCGCAAGGCGAGCGCGCCGCCCTGGACCTGGCAGGCGCGCATTCCCGCGCTGATCTTCGCCTATGGCGGGGCGACGCTGGCGGTGCTTTTGGGTGAGCGGCTGCTGCACAGCGCCATGTCGGCCAATTACGCCGCCATCGCCGTGGTGCCCGGTGAGATCGCGGCCGGCATACTGGCCTTTGCGCTCGCCTTCCGCCCGCGCGCCTTCCTTTTCGTGCTCGGGACGGTGACGCTGGTCGCCCTGCTGCCGCTCGGCGTCATCGTGCTCTCGATGGATTTCGGCGAGTACCGCGCCATCGTCGAACAACGCGCGCTGATCCTCGCGGGCGTCATGGCGCTGGCCAATCTCATCGTCACCAGCCTGCTGATCGCCGGTGGCGTGTTTCCCGCGCGCGACGGAGAGGCGGCATGACCACCAAGCGCCTCATCACCCCCGACAAGCGTGAGGAAGACCTCACCGAGGCGTCGCTGCGCCCGCAGAATCTGGCTGAATTCGTCGGCCAGGAACAGGCCCGCGCCAATCTCGATGTGTTCATCCGCGCCGCCAAGGCGCGCGGCGAAGCGCTGGACCATGTGCTGTTCGTCGGCCCGCCCGGCCTCGGCAAGACTACGCTGGCGCAGATCGTGGCGCGCGAGCTCGGCGTCGGCTTCCGCTCGACCTCCGGCCCGGTCATCGCCAAGGCGGGCGACCTTGCCGCGCTGCTGACCAATCTCGAAGAACGCGACGTGCTGTTCATCGACGAAATCCACCGGCTCAACCCGGCGGTGGAGGAAATTCTCTACCCGGCGATGGAGGATTACGAGCTCGACCTCATCATCGGCGAGGGCCCGGCGGCGCGCTCTGTGAAGATCCAGCTGTCGAAATTCACCCTGGTCGGCGCCACCACGCGCTCGGGCCTGCTCACCACGCCGCTGCGCGACCGTTTCGGCATTCCGATCCGGCTGAATTTCTACACGGTGGATGAGCTGGAACTGGTGGTGACGCGCGGCGCGCGGGTGCTGGGCATCCCGATCTCCAAGGACGGCGCGCGCGAGATCGCCCGCCGCGCCCGCGGCACGCCGCGCATCGCCGGGCGCCTCTTGCGCCGGGTGCGCGATTTCACGCTGGTCGCCGGCAAGGAGATCATCGACCGCGAGGCGGCCGACCGGGCGCTCGGCGCGCTGGAGGTGGACGGCGTCGGGCTCGACCAGATGGATCGGCGCTATCTCTCGGTGATCGCGCTCAATTATGCCGGCGGGCCGGTGGGTGTCGAAACCATCGCCGCCGCGCTCTCCGAGCCGCGTGATGCGATCGAGGAGATCATCGAGCCCTATCTGGTGCAGCAGGGTTTCATCCAGCGCACCCCGCGCGGGCGCGTGCTCACCGCGCACGCCTTCCGCCATCTCGGCCTGCAGGTGCCGACGGCGGCCAATCAGATCCCGCTGTTCGACGAGGGCGAGTAGCCTTGTCGAGCCCTCGCCCCCATGGGGCAGGGGGAAAGACGGCTCGACGCGCCCCGGCGCGTGATGTAAGCCCCTTTCACATGAGCGGGTCCACGACATGAGCTGGTCCAAGAACGGCGAGACCCGTGGCTATCATCACGGCAACCTGCGGGAAGCCCTGATCAAGGCCGCGCTGGATCTCATCGCCGAGAAGGGCATTGCCGGCGCCACCTTCGCCGAGGCGGCGCGTCGCGCGGGCGTGTCGCCGGCCGCGCCCTACCGGCATTTCCGCGACCGCGACGAATTGCTGGCCGCCGTCGCCGCCGCCGGCTTTGAGCGTTTCGCCGGGGCGCTGGAGGCGGGCTGGAATGGCGGCACGCCGACGCCGCAGGAGGCCTATGAGCGGATGGGCCGGGCCTATCTCGCCTTTGCCCGCGAAAACCCGTCCGATTACGTCGCCATGTTTGAATCGGGGCTGCCGGCCGACGCCCATCCCGCCCTGGCGCAGGCGAGCCAGCGCGCCTTCGGCGTGCTGCGCGAGGCGGCGGATGTGCTGGTGGCCTCCATGCCGGCTCCCGGCCGCCCGCCGGCGCTGATGGTGGCGCTGCATACCTGGGCGCTGGCGCATGGCGTCGCCTCGCTGTTCGGCCGGCCGGATGCCAGCCGCCGCAAGCTGCCCATGTCGCCCGAAGATCTGCTGGAAGCCGGCTTCCTCGTCTATCTCAAGGGCGTCGGCGCGCCGGGCGCGTGACCATCTCCTGATAGCGGATGCGTGATCGGGCGGGGCGATCCTTGACAAGCGCCATTCTCGCTCCTACCTATGTAAATGTGATTAACATTAACCCAGGAACGGACGCCATGGAGCTCGCATACAAGCTCGACAGTTACGGCAAGCCGGCCTGGATCGCGCTCACGGTCCTAGGCTTCATGGCCTGGTGGCCGCTGGGTTTGGCGATCCTGGCCTTCACCATAGGGAGTGGACGGATGTTTTGTGGCAGCAGGCGCGGCTTCGGCCGCTGGAACGGCGAGGGCATGGAGGCCTTCCGCAACGCCTTCGGCGGTCGTCGCGGCTTCTCCTCCTCGGGCAACAGCGCCTTCGACGAGTATCGCGAGGACACGCTGCGCCGCCTCGAGGAGGAGCAGAAGGAGTTCAAGGGCTTCCTTGATCGCTTGCGCCAGGCCAAGGACAAGGCGGAGTTCGATCAGTTCATGGCCGACCGCCGCAACCGTCCCGCCCCGACGCCGCCCACGGACGGCGCCAACTGATCTCACGGCGGCGGGCTTCCGACGCCCCCCGGCGAAACCCGCTGACGTGATGGACCGCGCCCTTTGTTCACAAGGGGCGCGGTCTCGTTTATGAGGGCGCCATGAACCAGCGACCCGACCCCTTCTCCCCCGACGTCCTCAAGGCCGACCCCTTCCTGCACCTTGCCGGGCGGCTGGTGCCGGGCGGCCATGTGCTGCCCGTGCGGGTGTATTACGAGGACACGGATTTTTCCGGCATCGTCTATCACGCCAACTACCTGAAGTTCATGGAGCGGGCGCGCTCGGACCATCTGCGCCTCATCGGCGTGGTGCAGGGCGCGCTGTTCGGCGCCGCGCTGGAAGAAGCGCCGGGCTTCGCCTTCGTCGTGCGCTCCATGGAGCTGCAATTCGTCCGCCCCGCGCGCATCGACGACGTGCTGGAGATCCACACCAGCCCGATCGAGGTGGCCGGCGCCTCCATCACCCTTCAGCAAAAGGTGATGCGCGGCACCGAGCTGCTGGTCGAGGGCAAGGTGAAGGTCGCCTTCGTGGCGCAGGGGCGCGCCCGCCGCATCCCGGATGCGCTGCGGGCCGCCATGAAGGCCGCGCTGGGCGAAGCCCCGGAAGCCTGATCACGCCTGATTCTGCGCCCTCGGGGGGCGCCCGGTGTCACTTTCGGGTCACGCGGCTGTTGCGATGCGGCAACGCTAACCGGGCATTAACCTTAATGCGCTGATGTAACCGACGGCTGCGGGAGCGGTCCGACGTTGGTCGCCCAAGTTTGGACAGACTCGCTCGCTTCATGGCGCACGGGTCCCTTCACAGCCATTGACGGCATTCGCTGCTGCCCGGCAGCCGATGCGGGCGGCATCGCGACTTTTACGATTGAGGCAGGATTGGCCTGATGACGCTGAAGAAGCTTTTGGTTGCGGTGATGCTGTTCATGGCGGCATCGGCGTCATTCGCCTATGGCCAGGCGCAGACGGCCCCGGTCAACGCCGCCCCCACCGCGCAGGTGCAGGGGCAGGCGGCCCCCGTGCTGCCCGGCACCGCCGTGGCGCCCGACGGCGCCGGCCTTGGTCAGGATCTCTCGCTGATCGGCCTGTTCATGCAGGCCGGTATCGTGGTGAAGATCATCATGGTCGGGCTGGTCATCGCCTCGGTCTGGGTCTGGGCGATCATCATCGACAAGACCATCCTGTTCCAGCGCATGAAGAGCCAGATGGACCGCTTCGAGGCGACTTTCTGGTCCGGCCAGAGCCTCGAAGAGCTGTACCGCTCGCTATCCTCGCGCCCGAACCACGCCATGGCGGCGATCTTCGTGGCGGCGATGCGCGAATGGAAGCGCTCCTATGAGGGCGGCGCGCGCTCCTTTACCGGGCTTACCCAGCGGCTCGACAAGGTGATGGACGTGACCATCGCCCGCGAGGTGGAGCGTCTCGAGAACCGGCTGCTCTGGCTGGCCACCGTCGGCTCGGCCGGCCCCTTTGTCGGCCTGCTCGGCACGGTCATCGGCATCATGACCAGCTTCCAGTCGATCGCGGCCTCGAAGAACACCAGCCTCGCGGTTGTGGCGCCCGGTATCGCGGAAGCCCTTCTTGCGACAGCAATCGGCCTCTTCGCCGCCATTCCCGCGACGATTTTCTATAACAAGTTCGTCGCGCAGGTGAACCGGCAGGCCCTGCGGCTTGAGGGCTTCGCGGACGAGTTCTCCGCCATCCTGTCACGCCAGATCGACGAGCGGGGCTGACGCGCATGGGCATGTCCTCGGGAGGCAGCGGCGGCTGGACCTCGCGGCGTTCGCGCCGCCGGGGCGGCGGAGCCGTCATGTCCGAGATCAACGTCACCCCCATGGTCGACGTGATGCTCGTGCTGCTCATCATCTTCATGGTCGCCGCGCCCATGCTGACCGTCGGCGTGCCACTGGACCTGCCGCAGACGCAGGCCCAGGCGGTGTCGCAGGACCATCAGCCGCTGGTGATCTCCATCAACAGCAAGGGTCAGGTGTTCCTGCAGGAGACCGAGATCCAGGTGAGCGAACTCGTGCCCAAGCTCATGGCCATCGCCAAGGCCGGCTATGACGAGCGCATCTTCGTGCGCGGCGACAAGTCGGTCGATTATGGCGCGGTGATGCAGGTCATGGGCCGGCTCTCCGGCGCCGGCTTCAAGCGCGTCGCCCTCGTCTCCGAAGTCGAGCAGGGGGGCTGATCGGTCATGCGCGCGGGCCTCGTCTCCTCGGCGGCACTTCACGTCGGCATCATCGGCTTCATGCTGGTTTCCTTCTCGTCCGCCCGTCCGCTGGACGCGATGCAGGAATCCATGCCGATCGACATCGTCTCCGATGCCGAGCTGAGCCAGATGATGGCCGGCAAGAAGGACGCGCCGAAGGCCGAGAAGCCCAAGCCCGTGGTCGAGAAGGTGGCACCCACGCCCAAGCCCGCCGAGCAGCTCGACGCCAAGGTTGACGACAAGAAGCCCGAGGTGAAGGCCGCCAACGAGCCGGTCGCGCCGCCGCCGCCCCCGCCGGCGGAAGCCAAGCCTGAGCCCAAGCCCCCGGCCGCCGCGCAGGCGACGCCCCAGCCCGCCCCGCCCAAGGACGCGGAATCGCTGGCCGCCAAGCCGCCGGAAGCGCCGAAGGACGAGCCCAAGCCTGACCAGCAGGCGCAGGCCAAGCCCGCCCCGGCGCCGCCGAAGAAGCCGAAGGACATTCCCCCGAAGGTGGTGCAGCAGCCGCCGAAGGATCAGCAGGAATTCAAGCCGAACGAGATCGCCGCGCTGCTCGACAAGCGCACGGCCACCCGCCAGGCCTCGATCGGCGACACGATCAACAACACCGCCGCGCTCGGCGCTTCGGTCGGCACGGCGGCGACGCTGTCGCAGACCGAGATCGACGCCCTGCGTGCGCGGCTGATGCAGCTGTGGAACCCGCCGGCCGGCGCGGCCAACCCGGAGGAGCTGATCGTGACGATCCGCATCCGGCTCAATCAGGACGGCACGCTGTCCGGCCCGCCCATGGTGGTCACCTCCGGTTCCAGCCCGTTCTTCATGACCGCGCGTGACAGCGCCATCCGCGCCATTTTCCGCGGTCAGCCGTTCAACATGCTCAATCCGGCCAAGTACGAGGCGTGGAAGGATATCGAAGTCACCTTCGATCCACGCGAGATGGTGCGGGGCTGAATCGCGACCATGCCCTTTGATTCGTCGAGATATTCATCATGACCCAGATTATCCGCCCGGGTTTTGCGGGCCCCACCATTGGCCGGCGCGGCCTGATTACGGGCGCCGGCGCGCTCGCGGGCGTTGGTCTTCTGTCGCGGCCGGCGGAAGCCGTGCTGAAGCTCGACGTGACGCAGGGCACCGTGCAGCCGCTGCCCATCGCCATTACCGATTTCGTCGGCGGCGGTAGCCCGCAGGATGTCGAAGCCGGCAAGGGCGTCACCCAGATCATCTCGGCCGATCTGCGCCGCTCCGGCCTGTTCGCCCCGCTCGACCCGGCCGCCTTTGTCGAGAAGATCACCAACCCGGACGCCTCGCCGCGCTTCCAGGACTGGCGCGTCATCAACGCCCAGGCGCTGGTCACCGGCCGCATGACCCGCCAGCCCGACGGGCGGGTGAAGGCCGAGTTCCGCCTGTGGGACGTGTTCGCCGGCCAGCAGCTGATTGGTCAGCAATATTTCACCCAGCCGGAAAACTGGCGCCGCGTCGCCCACATCATCGCCGACGCGATCTATGAGCGCCTGACCGGCGAGAAGGGCTATTTCGACACGCGCATCGTCTTCGTCGACGAGAGCGGGCCGAAGGAAAAGCGCGTGAAGCGCCTCGCCATCATGGACCAGGACGGCGCCAACGTGACCTATCTCACGCGCGGCGACGATCTCGTGCTGACGCCGCGCTTCTCGCCGACCAGCCAGGAAATCACCTACATGAGCTATGGCCGCGGCGAGCCGCGGGTCTATCTGCTCAACATCGAGACCGGCCAGCGCGAGGTCGTCGGCAATTTCCCGAATATGAGCTTCTCGCCGCGCTTCGCCCCTGACGGGCAGCGGGTGATCCTCTCGCTGCAGCAGGGCGCCAACTCGAACATCTTCGTGATGGACCTGCGCTCCAAGGCGACGACGCGCCTGACCGACACGCCGGCCATCGACACCGCGCCCTGCTACTCGCCCGACGGCACGCAGATTTGCTTCGAGAGCGACCGTGGTGGCGGCTCGCAGATCTATGTGATGAACCCGGATGGCTCGAACCAGCGCCGTATCTCCTTCGGCGACGGGCGCTATTCGACGCCGGTGTGGTCGCCGCGCGGCGACGTGATCGCCTTCACCAAGCAGGCCGGCGGGCGCTTCGCCATTGGGCTGATGCGGCCGGACGGGCAGGGCGAGCGCATCCTCACCGAGGGCTATCACAATGAGGGCCCGACCTTCGCGCCGAATGGCCGCGTCATCATGTTCTTCCGCGATCCGGGCGGGGCGGCGGGTCCGCAGCTCTTTACGGTCGACATCACCGGCTATAACGAGCAGCGCATCCCGACGCCGAGCTACGCCTCGGACCCGGCATGGTCGCCTCTTCGCTCGTGATGCGGTAGGGAACGGTTAACCATAAGAGAAGGTTGATGCACCGGGCGGCAATTCGGTGCATTCCGTCAAGGTTCCGTAAAGCATGACGGACCCATTCATTAACGCCAGCGAATAGGTCGGGCAGCGCCCGGCACGGGATATTCAGGAGTCCGCGGTTATGATCGGTATGTTGCGCAAGCTGGGCGGAGCGCGCATCGCCCTTATTTTCGGCATGGCGATGCTTGCCGCCGCCTGCGCCAAGAATCCCATGGACGGCGCCGGCCAGGCGCTGGGTTCGGCGCCTCCCGGCAGCCCGCAGGAGTTCATCGTCTCCGTCGGCGACCGCGTCTTCTTCGAGAGTGACCAGACCGACCTGACCCCGCAGGCACAGGCCACCCTCGACAAGCAGGCGCAGTGGCTCAACCACTACGCCAAGTACACCTTCACCATCGAGGGCCATGCCGACGAGCGCGGCACCCGCGAGTACAACATTGCCCTGGGCGCCCGCCGCGCCGAGAGCGTGCGCAACTATCTGATCGGCCGCGGCGTCGCTGCCAGCCGGATGCGCACCATCTCCTACGGCAAGGAGCGCCCGGTCGCGGTCTGCAACGACATCTCCTGCTGGTCGCAGAACCGGCGCGCCGTCACCGTTCTCAACGGCGCCGGTACCTGACCGACCCTCGATTGACGACAACGAGGCCCGGCTGGCAACAGCCGGGCCTTCGTGCTTTTGCAGGGCGAGCGCCGCGATCCGCCGGTCCGCGCGCGGGATTTCGCGCTGATCTTGCCGCCGAACCCGGCATCGGGCAGGCTCGGAGTCACACTTTGGACGCGATCCGCCCCGTATCTAGCGCCGTGCCCGGCCGTACCGGCGGGCGCATCCCCCGCCTGTCACCCGAGTCGTCGTTTTCGCCATGATGGTCCGCCTTCCGCGTTGCCTCGCCCTGTTCGCCCTTGCCGCGGCCCTGATCGGGCCGCTCGCGCTGCGCGACGCCCATGCCCAGGCCGACAACAATTTCTTCGGCAACCTGTTCAAGCCGCCGGGCCAGGTGCGCCAGGGTACCCAGCCGCAGCCTGACGCCATGCCGGCGGACGATCCGGGCACTGTGTCCACGCGCGTCGACCGCATCGAGAACCAGCTGCGCACGCTGACCGGCCAGATCGAGGAGCTGCAGTACCGTAACCAGCAGCTCGAACAGCAGATCAAGGCGCTGCAGAGCGAGATCGACTTCCGCAGCCCGGGCGGCGCCCCGCCGCCGGCCGCCGGGGCCGCCGTCCCGCGCGCGCCCGCCGCCGATCCCTCGACCGGTCGGCGCACCGATGTGTTTGATCCCAATGCCCAGGCCGGCGCCCCCGGTGCGCCGCGCCCGCTCGGCACGACCGCGCCGTCCGGCGCTGTTCCCGGCGCGGCCGGCACGCCAATGGATCTCGGCCAGCTCTCGGGCCAGGTGGCGGCCGGCGGTGCGCCGGTCGGGGCGACGCCGCCCTCGACCAGCAGCCCGAAGGATCTGTTCGACCTCGCCTATGGCTACATGCTGCGCCAGGACTATGCCCAGTCCAGCCAGACCTTCGAGCAGTTCCTCAAGCTCTACCCGAATGACCGCGCCGCGCCCGACGCCTATTACTGGCTTGGCGAGACGCAGTATCAGCGCAAGACCTACAAGGAAGCGGCGCAGAATTTCCTGAAGGTCTCGACCGATTACCCGAACGCGGTGAAGGCGCCGGACGCTCTGCTGCGCCTCGGCCAGTCCCTCGCCGCCATCGGCGAGAAGGACGCCGCCTGCGCCACCTTGAACGCCGTCGGCAACAAATATCCGCGCGCCTCCACCACCATCAAGCAGGGTGTGGCGCAGGAGCAGAAGCGTGTCGGCTGCTGAGGCCGGCACCGCCTTTGATCCCGCCGGTCTCGATGCCGGCACCCTCTGCGCCGGCTTTGCCGCCCATCCCCACGTGCTGCTCGCGGTTTCCGGCGGGCCGGATTCCACCGCGCTGATGTGGCTCGCTGCCCGCTGGCGGCTGGAGAGCGGCGCGCCGACGCGGCTCTCCGTCGCCACGGTCGATCACGGGCTACGGCCCGAATCGGCGGATGAGGCCCGCGAGGTCGGCCGCCTCGCCGTCGGGCTTGGCCTCACCCACGCGGTGCTCGATCTCCCGTCGCCCCTGCCGGGCGCGCGGCTGCAGGAGGCGGCGCGGCATGCGCGCTATGAGCGCCTTGCCGCCCATGCCCGCGACATCGGCGCCAGCGCCATCGCCACCGCGCACACGCTGGACGACCAGGCCGAGACCGTGCTGTTCCGGCTGATGCGGGGTTCCGGGCTCACGGGCCTGGCCGGAATGGCGGGCGCGCGCGCGCTGGACGACCTCGTGCTGCTGCGCCCGCTGCTCGGCTGTCCGAAGGCGGCGCTCGTGGCGCTGTGCCGGCAGGCCGGACTGCCCTTCGTCGAGGATCCATCCAACCATAATCCGCGCTTTGCCCGCGCGCGGCTGCGGGCGCTGATGCCGGCGCTGGCCGCCGAGGGGCTGGACGCCGCCCGTCTCGACCGTCTCGCCGCGCGCCTGCGCCGGGCGGATGCCGCGCTGGAGGCGGCAACCGACGCTGCCGCGGCGCGCCTCGGTGTCGCAGGGGAGGGCGCCACGCTCGACCGCGCCGGCCTGTGTGCCCTGCCGGAGGAGATCGCCCTGCGCCTGCTCGCCCGCGCCATCGCGGCGCGCGGGGAGGGTGTGCTGGAACTGGCGAAGCTCGAGGCGCTGCTGGCGTGGCTGCTCGCTCTGCCGGAGGGCGCGCGGGGGGCCCGTACGCTCGCCGGCGCATTGGTCCGCGTCTCGCTGAGGCGCGTATCCATCACGCGTGCGCCGGCCCGCCGGAGCCCGCCGATTCACTTTTAACGCGGAATTGCGCGGGTGCGGTGGCCCGCAAGCCCCGGCCCATCTTGGCAAGGATCAATGCGGAACCTAAATTACCCTGAGATAAGGGAGGTCCGCCAGCGCCGGCGGAACCCGCGCGCCGGGTCGCACCCGACGCCGAAAGGAACGTGATGAACGCCAATATACGGAATTTTGCCCTCTGGGTGATCATCGTTCTGCTCCTTCTGGCGCTTTTCTCGCTGTTCCAGAATCCGGCGCAGCGCCAGGCGGCGAACGACATCAGCTTTTCGCAGCTGCTGAACGAGGTCGATCAGGGCCGCGTGCGCGACGTGGTGATCCAGGGCCCGGAGATTTCCGGCGCCTTCACTGACGGGCGCACCTTCCAGACCTATTCGCCCAACGATCCCTCGCTGATCCAGCGCCTCTACGGCAAGGGCGTGTCGATCACCGCCAAGCCGCTGCAGGACAGCGTGCCGTGGTTCGTCAGCCTGCTGATCTCCTGGCTGCCCTTCATCGCGCTGATTGGCGTGTGGATCTTCCTCTCGCGCCAGATGCAGGGCGCGGGCGGCAAGGCCATGGGCTTCGGCAAGAGCCGGGCCAAGCTGCTGACGGAAGCGCATGGGCGCGTGACCTTCGAGGACGTCGCCGGCATCGACGAGGCCAAGAGCGACCTCACCGAGATCGTCGACTTCCTGCGCGACCCGCAGAAGTTCCAGCGTCTCGGCGGGCGTATCCCGCGCGGCGTGCTGCTGGTCGGCCCGCCCGGCACGGGTAAGACGCTGCTGGCCCGCGCCATCGCCGGCGAAGCCAATGTGCCGTTCTTCACCATCTCCGGTTCCGACTTCGTCGAAATGTTCGTCGGCGTCGGCGCCAGCCGCGTGCGCGACATGTTCGAGCAGGCGAAGAAGAACGCGCCCTGCATCATCTTCATCGACGAAATCGACGCGGTCGGCCGTCATCGCGGCGCCGGCCTCGGCGGCGGCAATGATGAGCGCGAGCAGACGCTGAACCAGCTCCTCGTCGAGATGGACGGCTTCGAGGCCAATGAGGGCATCATCCTCATCGCCGCGACCAACCGCCCGGACGTGCTCGACCCGGCGCTGCTGCGTCCCGGCCGCTTCGACCGTCAGGTCATCGTGCCGAACCCGGACGTGGTCGGCCGCGAGCAGATCCTGAAGGTGCATGCCCGCAAGATCCCGGTCGCGCCGGACGTGAACCTCAAGGTCATCGCCCGCGGCACGCCCGGCTTCTCCGGCGCGGACCTCGCCAATCTCTGCAACGAAGCCGCCCTGATGGCCGCGCGCCGCAACAAGCGCATGGTCACGATGAGCGACTTCGAGGACGCCAAGGACAAGGTGATGATGGGCGCGGAACGCCGCTCGCTCGTCATGACCGAGGACGAGAAGGCGTTGACCGCCTATCACGAGGGTGGCCATGCCATCGTCGCGCTCAAGGTGCCGGCGACCGATCCGGTCCACAAGGCGACCATCATCCCGCGCGGCCGCGCCCTCGGCATGGTCATGCAGCTGCCGGAGCGCGACAAGCTCTCCATGAGCTATGAGCAGATGACCTCGCGCCTCGCCATCATGATGGGCGGGCGCGTGGCGGAAGAGCTGATCTTCGGCCACGACAAGGTCACCTCGGGTGCCGCGTCCGACATCGAGCAGGCCACCCGCCTCGCCCGCATGATGGTCACGCGCTGGGGCTTCTCGGACAAGCTCGGCCAGGTCGCCTATGGCGAGAACAATGACGAGGTGTTCCTCGGCATGTCGATGCAGCGCCAGCAGAACGTTTCCGAGGCGACGGCGCAGACCATCGACAGCGAAGTGCGCCGCCTGGTCGACGAGGGCTATGCCGAGGCGACCCGTATCCTGACCGAGAACAAGGACCAGCTCGAGATGCTGGCCCGTGGCCTCCTGGAATACGAGACGCTCTCCGGTGACGAGATCATCGGCTTGCTGGACGGCAATGCGCCGGTGCGTGACACCACGATCGAGCCGGCCAATACCCGCGCCTCGGTCGTGCCCACCGCCGGCAAGAACCGCCCGCCGCGCCCCGACGCGGGCATGGAGCCGCAGCCGCAGGCGTGAGCCTGAGCGCTGCTCTTCCCGTCGATCTCCAAGCCCCGGCCTCGTGCCGGGGCTTTTTCGTTGGCGGCCCGGCCCGTCACATCCGGTCGCGTCTGAGGGGCGGCATCCCCCCGACCACGCCCCCGTCTATGGCATTTCATGGCCGAAAATTTCGTGATGTATTCCTCTGCGTCGGCGCCAGGCGTCGCCCGGATAGACTCCGGATTCCTGTTGTTGCACGGTGGCATTTGCTTTATGTAGATACCACCTTCGACCGGAATTTCGAGTATGTCTAAAGTAAGCGTCTCCTCCCCGGACAGCGGTCACCTGCTTTCGGCACTCGTTCCTCCTCTGGCTCTCGACCGCATGGGGATGAATAGTCCCGTTTTACGCATGAAGCCGGTCAATCTTCATGTAGAAACGCCGGCTTGGCTGCAGCATATACCTTTCGCGTGGTGGATTGTTGCACAAGTCCGGCCCCGTCTACTGGTCGAGCTGGGGACGCATGCGGGTAATTCCTATTTTGCCTTCTGTCTTGCCATGCGACAGATCGGGATGAATGGGCAGGCCTTCGCGGTTGATACTTGGCGGGGCGACGAGCACGCCGGCGCTTACAATGACGAGGTGTTCGAGAAGGTCGACGCCATCAACAAACAGCAATTCGGCTCTTTCTCCTCGCTGCTGCGCATGACCTTCGACGACGCGCTGCCCCGCTTCAAAGACGGTTCGATCGACCTGCTGCATATTGACGGGCTGCACACCTATGAGGCGGTGCGCCATGACTTCGAGACGTGGCGCCCGAAAATGGCCGCTGATGGCGTCGTGCTGTTCCATGACACGGCGGAATATGGTCGCGGCTTCGGTGTGCACCGGCTCTTCGCCGAGCTCGCCCGCGACTACCCGCATTTCGAGTTCAAGCACAGCCACGGCCTCGGCATTCTCAGCATGTCGCCGCAGCCGCGGGGCGATCTCGGCCTGATGCTGCGCCCGGCGGGCTGGCGCGAGAGCCCGCTGGGCTTCTTCCGCCTGCGGCGCGAGCGCAGCATCCGCCGTCATTTCCGTGACATGGGCGCGTCCCTGCGCGCCTGACGGGTCTGGCGCCATGGTCCGGCGGGCATCTTCGCCCGTCGGGGGACGAGGCCTGTCACCACCGCTCTGTCCGGGCGCGCTATTGGCACGCGGATTGAATGATCTTCGCTACGTCACCGGGCGCCGCCGCGCCGGTGGATCCGAGCGGAGGTCACGACATGACGCAGGCGACGCACCCGGTCGATGAGAGGCTGCCCTGGCCGCGCCTCGCCACGCTCGGCCTCCAGCATGTGCTGGTGATGTATGCCGGCGCGGTCGCCGTGCCGCTCATCATCGGCCGCGCGCTCAAGCTGCCGCCGGAAGACGTCGCCTTCCTCATCAGCGCTGATCTCTTCGCCTGCGGCATCGCCACGCTGATCCAGAGCCTCGGCGCGCCCGGCCTCGGCATTCGCCTGCCGGTGATGATGGGCGTCACCTTCGCCGCCGTCGGGCCGATGCTCTCCATGGCGGCCTCTCCCGATATCGGCCTGCTCGGCATTTACGGCGCGGTCATCGCCGCCGGCGCTTTCGGCATGGTGGTGGCGCCCTTCATCTCACGCCTGCTGCCGCTGTTTCCGCCCGTCGTCACCGGCACCATCATCCTCGTCATCGGCATCTCGCTGATGCGGGTCGGCATCAACTGGGCTGGCGGCGGCCTGCCGATGCTCACCAAGGTGGTCGATGGTGTGCCCGGCGCTTTTCCCAACCCGAATTACGGGCAGGTGCAGGGGCTCGGCCTCGCGCTCTTCGTGCTGCTGGCCATTCTCGCTTTAACGAAATGGGGCCGGGGCTTCGTCGCCAATGTCGCGGTGCTGCTCGGCATCGTCGCCGGCTGCGTGCTCGCCACGGTTCTCGGGGTGATGCACTTTGAGAAGGTGGTGGAGGCGCCCTGGTTCGGGCTGGTGCTGCCGTTCCATTTCGGCGCGCCGAGCTTCCACCTCGTGCCGGTGCTGACCATGTGCCTGGTCATGATCGTGGTGATGATCGAGTCGCTCGGCATGTTTCTGGCTCTGTCGGAGATGACCGGCCGGCCGGTCGACCGCGCCGCGCTCACCGCCGGGCTGAGGGCCGATGGCGCGGGCACGCTGATCGGCGGCATCTTCAACACCTTCCCCTACACCTCCTTCTCGCAGAATGTCGGGCTGGTCGGGGTCACCGGCGTGCGCTCGCGCTATGTCACGGCGACCGGCGGGCTCATCATGCTGGCGCTCGGGCTGATGCCGAAGATGGCGGCCATCGTCGAGGCAGTGCCGGTGGTCGTGCTCGGCGGGGCCGGGCTGGTGATGTTCGGCATGGTCGCGGCGACCGGCACGCGTATCCTCGCGCAGGTCGATTTCCGCACCAACCGCTTCAATCTCTACGTCGTCGCCCTTTCCGTCGGCTTCGGCATGATCCCGCTGGTGGCGCCGAACTTCTTCAAGAACCTGCCGCACGCCCTGCACCCGCTGCTGGAATCCGGCATCCTGCTGGCGGCGCTGGTGGCGGTGCTGCTCAATGCCTTCTTCAACGGCGTGCGCCGCGGGCAGGCGGCCGAGCGCGAGGTGGCGGCGGCTGCCGCCGCGGTCGAGCACGGCTGAGTTGCGAAAGATACGCTCACACTTTGTGAAACCCGTTGCGCTATCCTCGGTGCTAGAGGAAGGCTGAGCGAAGGCCGGTCACCGGCCCGCTCGCGGATCATCGGCCGTAGGCGCCCCAGAGGGCGGCGGCCGCACGAGGCAGACCATGGCGCGTAAATTCTTCGGCACGGACGGCATTCGCGGCCGCGCCAACGGCATCATCACCCCGGAGCTGGCGTTGCGCGTCGGCATGGCCGCCGGACTCATCTTCCATCGTGGCGATCACCGCCATCGCGTGGTCATCGGCAAGGACACGCGGCTCTCGGGCTACATGATCGAGAACGCGCTGGTCGCCGGCTTCACCTCGGTCGGCATGGATGTGCTGCTGCTCGGCCCGATGCCGACGCCGGCGGTGGCCATGCTCACCCATTCCATGCGCGCCGATCTCGGCGTGATGATCTCCGCCTCGCACAACCCGTTCGATGATAACGGCATCAAACTGTTCGGGCCGGATGGCTACAAGCTCTCCGATGCCATCGAGAGCCAGATCGAGGAGCTGATCACCGGCGATATGTCGGCGCGGCTCGCCCAACCTGCCGCCATGGGCCGGGCGAAGCGGCTCGAGGGCGTGCATGCCCGCTATATCGAATTCGCCAAGCGCACCTTGCCGCGCAACCAGTCCTTCGAGGGCATGCGCGTCGTCGTCGATTGCGCCCATGGCGCGGCCTATCGCGTGGCGCCGGAGGCGCTGTGGGAGCTCGGCTGCGAGGTGATCGCCATTGGCGACAAGCCGGATGGCTTCAACATCAATCGCGAGGTCGGCTCCACCGCACCCGAGGCGCTCGCCGCCAAGGTACGCGAGGTTCGCGCCGATATCGGCATCGCGCTCGATGGCGACGCCGACCGGGTGCTGATCGTCGACGAGAAGGGCCATCTGGTGGATGGCGACCAGCTCATGGCGGTGGTCGCCGAGAGCTTCAAGGAAGATGGCCGCCTGTCGCGCGACGGCATCGTGGCGACCGTGATGTCCAATCTCGGCCTTGAGCGGCACCTCGCCGGGCTCGGCCTGACGCTGGCCCGCACCCCGGTGGGCGACCGCTATGTGCTGGAGCACATGCGCGCCAACGGCTTCAATGTCGGCGGCGAGCAGTCCGGCCACATCATCCTGTCGGATTATTCGACCACGGGCGACGGCCTCGTAGCGGCGCTTCAGGTGCTGGCCATGGTGGTGCGCCGGCAGCGTCCGGTGTCGGAGGTCTGCCACCGCTTCGACCCGCTGCCGCAGATCCTGAAGAATGTCCGCTACAAGAAGGGCCGGCCGCTGGAGGATGACAGCGTCATCAAGGCCATCGCCGCCGCCGAAGAGAAGCTCAACAGCCATGGCCGCCTGCTCATCCGCCCGTCGGGCACCGAGCCGGTGATCCGCGTCATGGGCGAGGGCGACGACCGCGATCTTGTCGAGGCGGTGGTGAACGACGTCGTGGAAGCCGTGGGTCTCGCGGCGGCGTGACGCCACGCCTCCCCCCGTCATCCCGGCCGACGCGACGCGCAGAGCCGGGATCGTCCCCCCGTCTCTGAGCGGGCAAACGATCCCGGATACGGCCTTTGGCCGTTCCGGGAAGACGCGCAGCGGGGGGCGGTGCTACCCGTCCAGCCTTCTGAGCAGGCCGCGATAGATCTCGTCATCGTCGCACAGGCCGGCGAGGCGGCCGAGATTGTCGACCAGCAGGATCGGCAGCTCGGTGTGGCGCTTGAGCTCGATCGCCGCCTTCAGCTTGAGATCGACCGGGGCGACGATGCAGTCGGCGTCATGCGCCAGCTTGTCGTCGATCACGCCGGCCTCGCCATCGGCGGTAGCGAGCAGGCCGGCGCGGCCATCCACATCGAGCGAAAGCGGCCGACCCTCGCCATCCACCCGCAGCCGCACATGGCCGCCCTTGTCGAGCACCACGGAATCGCCCTCGCGCGGCAGGCTGGCCGCCGGGCGCATCACCGCCGTGCCGCGCAGCACGTTGAGTGGGTTCATGTGCTTCACGAATTCCGCGACATAGGCGTTGGCCGGGCGCAGCAGGATGTCTTCCGCCGTGCCCGCTTGCACGATGCGTCCGCCTTCCATGATGGCGATCTTGTTGCCGAGCTTCAGCGCCTCGTCGAGATCGTGGCTGACGAAGACGATGGTCTTCTGGATGCGCCGCTGCAAGTCGAGCAGCTCGTCCTGCAGCTTGTCGCGGATCAGCGGGTCGAGCGCCGAGAAAGGCTCGTCCATCAGCAGGATATCGGCATCGGTGGCGAAGGCGCGGGCGAGGCCGACGCGCTGCTGCATGCCGCCGGAAAGTTCGTTGGTGTATTTCTCTGCCCAGTTGGTGAGGCCGACCATGGCGAGCTTTTCATCGACGATGCGCCGGCGCTCGGCCGGGGGCGTACCGCGCAGTTCCAGCCCAAAGCCCACATTGTCGCGCACCGTGCGCCAGGGTAGCAGGCCGAATTGCTGGAACACCATGGAGACGGTGTTCATGCGGATGTCGCGCAGCGTGTCCTCGTCGCAGCGGGCGACGTCGATCATCGCCCCCTTGTGCTCGACCATCACCGCGCCGCGCGCCACCTCGTTAAGGCGGTTGATGGCGCGCAGGATGGTGGACTTGCCCGAGCCCGAGAGCCCCATCAGCACGCAGATCTCGCCGCGCTCGATGGAGAGGCTGACGCCGGCCGCGCCCAGCACGGCCCCGGTGAGGTTGAGGATTTCCTCGCGGGTGCGGCCCTCGTCGATGAGACCCAGCGCGCGCTTCTGCTCGGCGCCGAAGACGATGTCGATGTTGCGGAATTCAACGGCAGCCATGGGTCACCCTTTCCGGGAGCGGCGTTCGGGCCGCTTGCACACGCGGTCGAGCACGATGGCGAGCACGACGATGGCGAGCCCCGCCTCGAAGCCCATGGCGATGTTCACCGAGTTCAGCGCCCGCACCACCGGCTTGCCGAGCCCGTCCGCGCCGACCAGCGCCGCGATCACCACCATGGAGAGGCTGAGCATGATGCACTGGGTGATGCCGGCCATGATGGTCGGCAGCGCATAGGGCAGCTCCACCTTGAACAGGAGCTGCGTCTTGGTGGCGCCAAACGCCTTGCCGGCCTCATAGAGCGCCGGCGGCACCGAGGAGATGCCCAGATGCGTGAGGCGGATCGGCGCGGGAATGGAGAAGATCACCGTCGAGATCAGGCCGGGCACCGCGCCGAGGCCGAACAGCACCAGCGTCGGGATCAGGTACACGAAGGTCGGGATGGTCTGCATGAGGTCCAGCACCGGGCGGATGGCGGTGTAGAGCCAGGGCCGGTGCGCGGCGGCGATGCCGATCGGCACGCCGACCACGACGCAGACGAAGGTGGCGCAGATGACGAGGGAGAGCGTCTCCATCGTCGCCGTCCAGTAGCCGAGATTGGTGACCAGCAGCAGCGCGCCGACGATGAACACGACGAGGCCGATGGAGCGATGCACCAGCCAGGCGCACAGCCCGAACAGCGCGATCAGCAGCAGCGGCGGCACGAAGAGCAGCGCGGCGGTGAAGCCGCCGATCAGCGCTCCCAGCACCAGCGAGATGAAGTCGAAGAAGCCCTGCCCATGGGTGGTCAGGAAGTCCACGAAATTCCGCAGCCAGAGGCCCAGCGGAATCTTGTGCTCGGTCAGCCAGTCATACATGGGTCGCTTCCCTCGCGGCGATGAGCGGATTGAGCCGTATCGAGGCCGACGAGCCTGTGGCGCATCATCCCCCGTCATGGCCGGGCTTGGCCCGGCCATCCACGTCTTTCGAGAGGCACGGTTTCGGAATGTCGCCCTGGGACAAGGCGTGGATCCCCGGGCCAGGCCCGGGGATGACGTTGCGACAGGCCCCTGTCGTGCGAGAGGTCCGGCTAAGCCGTCACAGGCCGAGGCTCTTCTTCACCGCCGGCACGGCGGGCTTGCCGTCGATGGTGGTCACGCCGGCGAGCCAGGGCTCCCACACGGTCGGGTTGGCCTTGAGATACTTCTCCGCCGCCTTGGCGGGGTCCATGCCGTCGAGCAGGATGTAGCCCATCACCACATTCTCGGTCGCGAGCGAGAACTTGAGGTTCTTGATGAGGGTGCCGACATTCGGGCACTCGGAAACATAGCCGGCGCGGGTGTTGGTGTAGATGGTGGCGCCGCCATAGTTCGGGCCGAACACGTCATCGCCGCCCGACAGGTAGCTCATCTTGTACTTGGAATTCATCGGGTGGGGCTCCCAGCCGAGGAAGACGACCGCTTCCTTGCGCTTGGAGGCGCGCTCGACCTGCGCCAGCATGCCCTGCTCGCTGGATTCGACGAGATCGAAGCCCTTGAGCCCGAACTTGTCGTCCTTGATCATGTCGAGGATCAGCCGATTGCCGTCATTGCCCGGCTCGATGCCATAGATCTTGCCGCCGAGCTTGTCCTTGAACTTGGCGATGTCGGCGAAGGACTTCAGCCCCTCGTCATAGAGATAGGTCGGCACGGCGAGGGTGTATTTGGCGCCCTCGAGATTGACGCCGATCACCTCGACGCTCTTGTCGTCGCGGTAGGGCTTCAGGTCGGCTTCCATGGTCGGCATCCAGTTGCCGAGGAAGACGTCGATGTCCTTGGTCTGCATCGACTTGTAGGTCACCGGCACCGAGAGCACCTGTGTCTTCGGCGTGTAGCCGAGCGCTTCCAGAATGTCGGAGGCGAGCGCGGTGGTGGCGGTGATGTCGGTCCAGCCGACATCGGCGAACCGCACGGTCTTGCACGCCGCGGGTTCGGCGGCCTGAGCCGCGTGGAAGCCCGGCGCCGCGCCGAGCGCGAGGCCGAGGGCGGCGGCGGCCAGAAGGTGGAAGCTGCGCATCGTTACTGTTCCCGTTTTCGCCTGCGTTATGCCTGGATCATGGAACCGGGCCCGCGGGACGCCAAGGCCCGCCTGACCGGATTCAACAAGTCGGGGTCGCGGCGCATGCGCCGGAAAGGCGGCCGCCCTTGCCCGGACGGTGCCTCGATACGAGCGACCCACACGGAGCCGGCGATGGAAAACGTCGCCGGGCACCGGCACGCGGCCTCTGGAAGGCTTCTTTTGAATGACTATTCAATACCTGGCCTGCGACTTTGTCACGCGCAATTTTTACCCCAAACGCTGCGAAAACTGCCTGTTTTCGGGCATTTTGACGGAATTCGTCATCGCATTTGAAGTCTTGCGACGCGTGCGTTGCGATCTCGCAGTTGCGGGATGAGGAGGGTTTGCCACGGCAGGCGAGATATGTATTGTACAGTCATTCAATAAATGGACGTGCTCAGGGAGGTGCCGGTGGCGAAAGCGAATGCGCGTTCCCGCGCGGCGTCTGTCGACCTTGCCCGCGAGGCCGCTGCGGACCTTGCCGCCGGCGAGGCGGGCGCGCCGACGGCTGACCGGCGCCGCGAGCCGGAGGATGTGCGCCGCCGCCAGCTCATCGAGGCGACCATCGATTCGCTGGCCGAGATCGGCTTCAACGCTTCGACGCTGGCGCAGATCGCCCGCCGGGCCGGCGTGTCGCCCGGCCTCGTGGCGCATTATTTCGGCGACAAGGACGGGCTGCTGGAAGCGACGCTCCGCCATCTCTCGCTGCGGCTCTACCGCGCGACGGCGCTGCGGCTGCGGGAGGCCCGCTCAGCGCGGGCGCGCGTTCAGGCGCTGATCGACGCCAATCTCGCGCCGGAGGAATTTGACCAGCGCACCTCGAGCGTCTGGCTCGCCTTCTGGGGTCAGGTGCTGCATTCCGAGCGCCTGCGCCGGGTGCAGCGGGTCTATCAGGCCCGCATGCTCGCCAATCTGCGCCATGATCTGCGGGCGCTGGTCGCCCCGCATGAGGTCCACCGCCTCGCCATCACCATCGCCGCCGTGATCGACGGCCTGTGGCTGCGCTCCTCCCTCTCCGCCGCCGGCGAGACGGATTCGGTGAGCGCCCGTCAGGTCGCGAGCGCCTTCGTCGATGCCCAGATCGCCGCCGCCGCGCCGGCCGCGCCCGCCACCGGAACCTCTCCCATGACGACACCCATCCCCCGCCACGCCAGCCACATTGCCGGGCGCTACCACCCGACCGGCGGCGCCACTTTCGAGACCCGCAACCCCGCCACGGGCGAGGTGCTGGCCGAGATCGAGATCGCCGGCGAGGCGGAGGTGGAGGCCGCCGTCACTGCGGCCCGCACCGGGCAGAAGCGTTGGGCGGCGATGACCGGGGCCGAGCGCGGGCGCATCCTCAAGCGCGCGGCCGATCTGCTGCGCGCCCGCAATGACGAGCTCGCCCATCTCGAGACGCTCGATACCGGCAAGCCGATCCAGGAAACCATTGCCGTCGACGTGCTCTCGGGCGCCGACTGCATCGAATATTACGCCGGCCTCGCCGCCGGGCTCTCGGGCGAGCATGTCGATCTCGGCCCCACGGCTTTCGGCTATACGCGCCGCGAGCCGCTCGGCATCTGCGCCGGCATCGGCGCGTGGAACTACCCCATCCAGATCGCCTGCTGGAAATCCGCCCCGGCGCTCGCCTGCGGCAATGCGATGATCTTCAAGCCGGCGGAACTCACCCCGCTGACCGCGCTGAAGCTCGCGGAGATCTATGTCGAGGCCGGCGTGCCGGAGGGCGTGTTCTCCGTCGTGCAGGGCTTCGCCGATACGGGTCGCCTGCTCACCCGCCACCCTTCCATCGCCAAGGTCTCGCTCACCGGCGAGGTCGGCACCGGCAAGAAGGTGATGGTCGATGCCGCCGGCACGCTGAAATATGTGACGCTGGAACTCGGCGGAAAATCCCCGCTCATCATCTTCGCCGATGCCGATCTCGACGACGCGGTCTCCGCCGCGCTGCTGGCGAATTTCTACTCGGCCGGCGAGGTCTGCTCCAACGGCACCCGCGTCTTCGTCGAGGAGAGCGTGCGCCCGGCCTTCCTCGAGAAGCTCGTCGCCCGCGTCGAGAAGATGGTGGTCGGCGACCCGCTCGACCCGGCGACCCATGTCGGCGCGCTGATCTCGCCCGAGCACATGGAAAAAGTGCTCGGCTATATCGAACGCGGCAAGGCGGAGGGGGCGAAGCTGCTCACCGGCGGGGCGCGCGTTACCGCGGGCGGGCTCGACAAGGGCGCCTTCGTCGCCCCCACCGTGTTCGACGGCTGCGCCGACGGCATGGGCATCGTGCGCGAGGAAATCTTCGGCCCGGTGATGGCGGTGCTGTCCTTCACCGACGAGGCGGAGGTGATCGCCCGCGCCAACGACACCGATTTCGGCCTCGCCGCCGGTGTGTTCACCAAAGACCTCGCCCGCGCCCACCGCGTCATCGCGCAGCTGGAAGCCGGCACCTGCTGGATCAATACCTACAACATCACGCCGATCGAGCTGCCCTTTGGCGGGTCCAAGCAGTCGGGCCTCGGGCGGGAGAACGGCAAGGCGGCGATCGAGCACTACACGCAAGTGAAGAGCGTCTACGTCAATCTCGGCCGCGTCGAGGCGCCCTACTGATGGCCGCGCCCGTGGACATGGCCGACTACATCATCATCGGCGCCGGATCGGCCGGCTGCGTGCTCGCCGACCGGCTGAGCGCGGATGGCACGAACCGGGTCACCGTGCTCGAATTCGGCGGCTCCGACCGGTCGATCTTCATCCAGATGCCGACCGCCCTGTCCATTCCGATGAACATGGCGAAGTACAACTGGATGTATGAGAGCGAGCCCGAGCCCGGCCTCGGCGGGCGGCGGATGCACTGCCCGCGCGGCAAGGTGCTCGGCGGCTCCTCCTCGATCAACGGCCTGGTCTATATGCGCGGCGCGGCGGCGGATTTTGACCGCTGGGCGAGCGAGGGCGCGGCCGGCTGGTCCTATGCCGACGTGCTCCCCTATTTCCGCCGCGCCGAAGGCCGGCGCGACGGCGGCGACGAGTATCGCGGCAGCGACGGCCCGCTCGCCACCCGCTACGGACCACTGGAGAACCCGCTCTACCGGGCCTTTCTCGATGCCGCGCAGCAGGCGGGCTACCCGGCCAGCGACGACGTGAACGGCTACCAGCAGGAAGGCTTCGGCCGGATGGACATGACGGTGAAGGACGGCGTTCGCTGGTCCGCCGCCAATGCCTATCTGAAGCCGGCTATGAAGCGTCCGAACCTGCGCGTCGAAACCCATGCCCGCGTCGAGCGCATCCTGTTCGAGGGGCGCCGGGCGGTCGGCGTGCAGTGGTCGCGCGGCGGTCAGACGCATACGCTGCGCGCGGCGCGCGAGGTCATCCTCTCCGCTGGCCCCATCGCCTCGCCGCAAATGCTGAAACTCTCCGGCATCGGCGACGCGGATGAGCTGAAGAGCCATGGCCTCGAGGTCATCGCCCACCGGCGCGGCGTCGGCGAGAATCTTCAGGACCATCTGGAGATCTATTTCCAGCAGGCCTGCACCCAGCCGGTCAGCCTTTATTCGCAGATGGGCCTCGTTGCGCGTGGCCTCATCGGCGCAAAATGGCTGCTCACCAGAAAGGGGCTCGGCGCCACCAATCATTTCGAGGCCTGCGGCTTCATCCGCTCGCGCGCCGGCATTCCCTCGCCGGACATCCAGTACCATTTCCTGCCGCTGGCCGTGACCTATGACGGGCAGGGCATGGCGAGCGAGCATGGCTATCAGGCCCATGTCGGGCCGATGCGCTCGAAAAGCCGGGGCTGGGTGCGCCTGCGCTCGGCCGATCCCGCCGACAAGCCGCGCGTGCAGTTCAACTACCTCACCCACCCGGACGATCTCACCGAGTTCCGCGCCGCCGTGCGCCTCACCCGCGAGATCTTCAACCAGCCGGCCTTCGCGCCCTATCGCGGCCGCGAGATCCAGCCGGGGGCGGATGTCACCAGCGACGAGGCGATCGACGCCTTCCTGCGCGCGCATGTGGAGAGCGCCTATCACCCCTCCTGCTCGGCCAAGATGGGCGCGCCGTCCGATCCGATGGCGGTGGTCGACCCGAAAATGCGAGTGATCGGCGTCGAGGGGCTGCGCGTGGTGGATTCCTCCACCATGCCTTCCATCACCAACGCCAATCTCAACGCGCCGACCATCATGATGGCGGAGAAGGCGGCCGACCACATCCTCGGACGTCCGCTGCTCGCCCCGTCCAACGCGCCGACCTATACCGCGCCGAACTGGCAGACCGCGCAGCGTTGAATCGGCGAGCGGGCGCCGACAAGCGCCCGGTTTCACACGGGTTTCACAGAGCGCGCGCCAGATGGTTCACCTGCACAGAGGGTGAGCCATGCGCGTTTCGGTGGTGATTCCGGCCTATAATGAAGCCGGCAACATAGCCCGTCTGGTGGCGGAAGTGGGCACGGTCGTGCCGGCGGCGCTGCTGGGCGAGATCATCGTGGTTGATGACGCCAGCGACGATGCCTCGCTGGCCGAATTGCGCGCGTTGGGCGAGCCGCGCCTGCGCATTCTCTGCCATGGCCGCCGCGCCGGCCAGAGCGCGGCGCTGCGCTCCGGCATCCGCGCCGCCGCCTGCCCGGTCATCGTCACGCTGGATGGCGACGGGCAGAACGACCCGGCCGATATTCCCGCCTTGCTGCGCCGGCTCGGCAGTTTGGACGGCGGCGCGCCCGCTCTGGTCGGCGGCATCCGGCAGAACCGCCGCGCCGCAGGCTCCCGCCGTTTTGCCTCGCGCTTTGCCAATGGGCTGCGTGGGTCTCTCCTCAAGGATGAGTGCCCGGATACCGGCTGCGGCATCAAGGCGTTCCGCCGCGCCGCCTTTCTGGAGCTGCCCTATTTCGCCACCATGCACCGCTATCTGCCGGCGCTGTTCCTGAGCTATGGCCACAAGGTGGCCTATGTGCCGGTGAATGACCGCCCGCGCCTTGCCGGCCGGTCGAAATACACCAATCTCGGCCGGGCGCTGGTCGGGCTGCATGACCTGTTCGGCGTGGTCTGGCTGCGCCGGCGCACCGTGCTGCCGCCGGTGAGCGAGGATAGCGGAGCCGCTCTGGTGCGGCTCACGCCGTCGCGGCTGGCCGAGCCGGCGAGCGAGGCGCCGCTGGCGCACGAGACCGGGCTGGCGGCGTCCGCCGCGTCCTGAGCGATTTCCCGCGAGTAGAGAGAGCGCCGGCCTGCCGGGTCGGCTGGATCAGCCGGCGGTCGAGGGCTGGCCGGCGGGAAGCCGCGGGCCGGTGAGCCGCGCCCCGGCCTGCCGCAGGCGGGCAGCGGTGCCGCTGGCGAGCAGCGCCGCCTTCTGGCGGATCGCGCCGACACCGGCACCGAGCGCCGCCGCATGCGCCGCCCGCTGGCGGGCCCAGGCTTCGCCCAAGCTGGTCAGCCGCGCTTCCAGCACCTCGTCGCGCCACAGCGCCTCGTGGCGCACGAAGATGAGATAGCGCAGCACGGCGGCGATGGTCAGCATCAGCGCGATGGAGACCGTCACGTCCGAGAGGTAATGCGCGCCGAAGGCGATGCGATTCAGCGAGGTGGCGGCGACGAAGACGGCCACCAGCGCGGTCACCTGCCAGCGCCATTCGCGCGGCACGAACAGCGCGAGCGGCAGCAGGCAGGCGACGGTGGCCGCCTCGCCCGAACTGAAGGAGCGGTTATAGAAGGCGTGCTCGGCCATCACCCACGCTTCCTGAAACGGGTAGGGGCCGCCGAAATCCACCGTGTTCACCGGGCGTGGCCGGCCCCACAGCGTCTTCAGCACACCGTTCACCAGGAGGCCGGGGCCGAGCAGGAACAGGCCGATGAAGAAGCAGGAGAAGCGCGGCGAGACCAGGCAGGGCTTGGCCGGGTAGATGAGCTTCAGGGCGAGGCACAGCCCGAGCATCACCGGCAGGGCGACGGAGAGATTGGAGGCGAGGTTGCGGAAATCGATCAGCCCGCGCATCCGCGCGGCGGCAAAACCCTCGCCGGGCGTGTAGAATAGATAGGTAAAGTTGCGGTCGATTGTCGGGAAAAGATAAAAAATAGCAGAAATTAACAGTGTAAATACGGCACCCGCAACCATAGGATGCGCCCTGCACCAGTCGCACAGGCGTTTAGGCGCCGCTTTGTTCATGTTGACCCGCCCCCGGGAACAGAAAACTACGTCACTCATTTCAAAGAAGCACGGCAACGTGAAGCTGGTATGAAGAAAAGGTAAAAGTATTACATAGCCGGCGAAGGGCGCCGGCTCAGGCCGCGTCCGCCGCCCGCTGCCGCCGTTCGCGCCGGATGAAGACGAGGTTGCGGACATAGATCAGCAGGCCGGCCGCCTGACCGACAATGAACACCGGATCCTGCCGGTACAGCGCATAGGCGAGCAGCGTTACCCCGCCGCCCAGCGAGAACAGCCAGAACGCCGCCGGCACGATGCTGCGCCGCGCCCGCTCACTGGCGATCCATTGGGTGAGGAAGCGGGCGGTGAACAGGCCTTGCCCGATGAAGCCGACCACCAGCCACGGGTCGATGCGGCCGACGCTGGCCAGCGCGTTGGACAGGTTGGCGGAGAGATCGGCGGCGAGAAGGCTCATATCAGCGCGCTCATGGGGTGCCGGGGGCATAAAGGGTGAGGGCGAGCCGGCGCGTGGTGGCGAGGTTGAGGCCCTCCACCGTGGTCAGCGCCACCGGCGTCAGCCCGAGCGCCGCAGCCCGCGCTTTGAAGGCCGCCTGCTGGTTCGCCCCGACGAACACCGCGCGGCAGCCTTGCGTATCTTTCAGGAAATCCGCCGCCTGCGCGCCGCTGCCGTGCTGCGTCGTGGCGCCGAGATGAAACAGCACGCTCGCCTCGCCAAAGCCTGCCACCATCAATTGCGGGGCGGCGCAGGGCACGAGGTGGGTCGCGGCGGCGAGGCGCGGGCTGATGAAGGCGCTGTCGAGCTGCGGCAGCACCAGCCCGAAGGCCAGCGCATAGCTCGCCGCCGCCTGACCGAGCAGCACCGGCAGCGCGGCGAGCGGGCCTTGCCGGAGCGCCCGCACCAGCGCCAGCGCGCCGATGGTGAACACCCCGAGCGCCAGCGCCAGCACCAGCGGGTCGATGCGCCCTTCCAGCCCATAGAGCAGCGCCGGCACCGCCACCGCGCCGACCATGCCGCCCGCCGCTGAACTCGCGGTGAGCAGCCGTCCCCAGAGCGGGGCGGGGGCATCGCGGCGCGCCCACAGCGCCGCGCCGGTCAGCAGCGCGATGGCCGGATAGGCCGGCAGCGTGTAGTGCGGCAGCTTGGTGGCGATCAGCTCGAACACGATCCAGAAGGGCAGCCCCCAGGCGAGGCAAAAGCGCACCGTCGGCTCGGCGCGCGCCCGCCACACCCAGGGCAGAGCGAGGATCGCCAGCGCCGCGCCGGGCCAGAAGGCGACGAGGAAGGCCGCAAGATGCGCGCCGGGCGGGGCGCCGTGCGATTCTTGGCCCGTCGCCACCTTGCCCAAGAGGTCATTGCCCACCGCCTCATGAAAGAAATCGGTGCCCGACTGGAGATAGATGGCGATCAGCCAGGGCAGCACCATCAGCGCCATGACTGGCAGGCCGAGTGCGGGGCGCAGGCGCTTGAGCCAGCCGGCCCGCCGGTCGGCGATCACCAGCGCGCACGCGGTGAGCCCGGCCAGCAGCGGCACGATCGGCCCCTTGATGAGGATGGCAAGGCCCAGCGCCGCCCAGAACAGCAGGATCTCGCTGAGCCCCAGCGGGCGGCGCGCGAGATAAGCCCGCGCCAGCACCATCTGCACGCCGACCGCGCAGGCGAGTTGCATGGCGTCGGTCTTGGCGAGCCGCGCCTCGCCATTGAGGATGAGCGAGGCGCCGAGCAGCGCCGCCGCGATCAGCCCGGCCTCCTCGCCGAACAGCCGCCGGCCGATCACATAGGTGCCGAGCGCCGCCAGCAGCGCGCCGATGAGCGAGGGGATGCGCAGCGCCCAGACCGGCGCCTCGCCGCGGAACCCCAGCGCCCGCGCGCTCGCGCTTTGCAGCCAGTAAATGCCGATGGGTTTCTTGAACCGCGTCTCCGCGCCGAGCCGTGGCACGACATAATCGCCGCTCGCCAGCATCTGGCGGGAGGCCTGGGCGAAGCGCGCCTCGTCGCGGTCCACCACCGGCAGGGCGAAGAAGCCGGGCAGGAAGCAGGCGAGCAGGAACAGCACCAGCAGCGGCAGGCGCCAGCGGGCCGGCAGCGCGAAGCCCCACGCGCCGACCGACTGTTCCGACTGTTCGCTCACCCGATCCGCCATACCCGCCCCCGTGTCGCTCACGGATGGCGCGGGCTCATGTCGCCCGCGTGACAGGCGGCGATCTCCGGGCGCGCATCAACCGCGCTTGAGGCCGAGGCTCGCGAGATGGGCAAGGATTTCCCGCGCGGCCTCCTCGGGCGAGGGATCGACCAGCAGCTTGCCGCCGCCGGCCGCCGCCTGCGTCGCCGCCTTCAGCCGCTCGGCGGCGGAAGCGCCGGAAGCCGCCTTGGCGATCAGCTTCGGGCGGGGGCGGTAGGGGCGTTCTTCTATCTCCACCGCCTGCGGCGCGGTGATGCCGGGGGCCGTCGCGATCCCCCCGCGCCGGCGGGCGGCGAAGGCGAAGGGCAGCGGCGCCGACGCGGCGGGATGGACGGTGAGAAGAGCCGGCAGCCGCAGCATCACGCGCCGGCGGGCGCCACGCGGCAAGGCCTGCTCGACGGCGAGCGTCCCCGCCTCCGGCCCCGCGCCCAGCCCCGCCGCATCGGCGAGGATGGGCCGGCCGAGCGCGCGGGCGAGGGCGTAGGGTAGCAGCCCGGCATCCTCCCCGCCCTGGCCGCTGCGCCCGGCAAGGATGAGGTCCGGCGGGTTCTCGGTGAGCGCCGCGACAAGGCTCGGCAGCGGGTCGTCGCCGTCAGCGATCACCCGATGATCGAGCCGTCCGACGCCGTGGCCGAGCGCATCCGCGAGCGCGCCCAGTTCGGGCCCGGCATGAAGCACCGTCACCTCGCCGCCCAGTTCGACCGCGAGGCGGAGCGCCTGCAATTCGACCGGCACCGGCGCCGGCTGGCCGGAGACGCGGTGGCGCCCGGCGGAGAGCAGCACGACGATCCTCATGCGTCCTCTCCCGCGAGAAGCCGCAGCAGCGCCGGCATCACCTCCTGCGCGTCGGCGACGATGGCAAGGCCCGCCCGCTCGATCATCGCCGCGTGCAGATCGGTGTTCACCGCCACCACATGCTCGCAGCCGGTGATGCCCTGCAGGTGCTGCGGCGCGCCGGCAATGCCGAGGGCGAAATAGCAGCTCGCCGTCAGCACCGTGCCGGAGGCGCCGACCTGCGCGGCGCGCGGCATCAGCCCGGCATCGCACACCATGCGGCTCGCGCCGGGCGTGGCCTGGAGCGCGGCGACCAGCGCGCGGAAGGCGTCGAAATCGCTGATGCCATTGCCGGCGGAGACGACGAACTCCGCTTCCGCCAGCGCCACCGTCGCCGGGTCGGCGGGAATGAACTCGGCCGCCAGCACCGCGCCCGGCGCGCGCGGCGGGAAGGTGAAATCGAGCATGGCCGCTTCGTGCCGCGTGCCAGCATGGGGCGCCACCGCGTCGGCGGCGAGGCTGATGAGGCGCGGCGGGGCCCGGCGCTGCTCGGCCTTGCGGGCGCGGGCGGCGCGGGTCACGGATTTCGGCGACAGGCTCTCCGCCCCGGCGAACAGCGCCTCGCCAGAGAGCGCGGCGACACGGCGGGCGAGATCGCCACCATCCGCGCTGTCGGGGAACAGCGCATGGCGCAGCTTGAGGCTCTCCAGCACGGCGGCGACGGCATCCGCCTTGCCCTCCGGGTCGTAGCCGGCGGTGGGCAAAGCGAGCACGCGGTCGATGCCAGCGGCGCCGAACTCGTCCGAGGGCGTCTCGACCAGCGCCAGCACCGCCCCGCCGCCGTCATCCGCCAGAAGCCGCGCGGCGCCGATCACCTGCCGGTCATGCGGGCTGAGCCGCCCGCCCGGCGCATCCGGCACCACGGCGACGAGATAGGCCGGCTCGGGGATAAGGCGCAGGCGCGGCGCGGCTTCCGCTGGGGCTATCGGCGCAGCGGCGACGGCCGGCGCGACACTCGCGATCCGCTGCGTGCGGTCGAGCCGGCGGCGCATCGTTCCCGGCACGAGCTGCTGGTTCGTCTCCGCGCGCGGGTCACGGCGCAGGCGGGTGGAGAGCGTGGGCGTGGCGGCAAGGTCGAAGCGCGGGCGGGCGGCACCGCCGAGGCGAAGGGCGGCGCGCTCAGCACGCGGGTCGCGGCGAACCCGGCTCATGCGGGCACCCGTGCGGTCCGCATCGTCGCGTCCGGCGCCTTGACGGTGGCGGCCTCGACCGCCCGCAGCACCAGCTCGGCAATGTCGGCCACCTCCGGCCGCTCGCCGGTCACGCCTTCCAGCATGGCCGAGCATTGCGGGCAGGCCACCGCGACAATAACCGCGCCTGTCGCCGCCGCCTGACCCATGCGAATATCCGGGATGCGCCGTTCGCCCTCAATGTCGGAGACCGGCGCCCCGCCGCCCCCGCCGCAGCACATGGAGCGCTTGCCGGAACGTTCCATTTCCAGCCGCTCCAGCCCGAGACGGTCGAGCAGCCGGCGCGGCGCGTCGATCTCGCCATTATAGCGGCCGAGATAGCAGGGGTCGTGATAGGTCACGCGCGCCTCGGTGAGCGCGCCCACGGTAAGCCGCCCGCCGGCCACCAGCTCGTCGAGGAAGGCGGTGTGGTGGACCACCTCATACTCGCCGCCAAAGGCCCGGTATTCGTTGCGCAGCGCGTGCAGCGCGTGCGGGTCGGCGGTGAGGATGCGGGTGAAGCCATAGCGCGAGAGCGTCGCGATATTGGCGCGGGCGAGGCGCTGGAAGGTGGCTTCGTCCCCCAGCCGGCGCGCGAGGTCGCCACAATCGCGCTCCTCCGGGCCGAGCACCGCGAAATCGACGCCCGCCTTGTGCAGGAGCGTCACCAGCGCGCGCAGCGTGCGGCCATAGCGCAGCTCATAGGCGCCCTCGCCGAGCCAGAGCAGCACCTCGGCGGGGCCTTTCTCCGTGGGACGGGCGGCGATCAGCGGCAGGGTCAGCCCGGCCGCGAAATCGGTGCGCGCGGCGAGCGGGCGGCCCGCCGTCTCGTCGGCATAGCGCAGCTCCATCAGCGGCGGGGCGGCCTTGAGGGGGAGGGCGCCGAGTTCCAGCGTCTGGTAGCGGCGCAGTTCGACGATGGCATCGACATGCTCGATCATCATCGGGCATTCCTCGACGCAGGCGCGGCAGGTGGTGCAGGACCACAGCGTATCCGGGTGGATCATCGCCCCGGCGCCGACCAGCGGCAGCGCCGGCCCGCCGACTCCCGCCACAGGCCGCGCATGGGGGTAGGGGCTGCCGGCATAGGCGGCATTGCTAGCGTTCGGTTCGATGGCGGCGGCGAGATCCTGAATGAGCCGCTTCGGGTTCAGCGGCTGGCCGGCGGCGAAGGCCGGGCAGGCCGTCTCGCAGCGCCCGCACTGGATGCAGGCATCAAAGCCGATCAGCCGGTTCACCGGAAAATCGGCGGGGGTGGCGGCACCTAACCGGGGCGCGTCGAGATCGAGTGCGGCCAGCGCGGTGGCCCGCTCGCCCTCGAAGCGGCCGGGACGGGGATGCAGCACGAGATGGGCGGCGCCGGCAAAGGCATGGCGCATCGGCCCCCGGTCGATCTGGAGGACGAGGCCGATTCCCCCGGCGGTGGCAAACACGAATCCGAACCAGCCGATGGGGGCGAGCGGCGGGAGCACGCCGGCGAGCGCCACCAGCAGGCCGCCGCCCGTATAGGCCGCGAGATAGAGCGGCAGGCGCTGGAAGCGTCCACCGGAGAGCCGGGCGGGCTTCACCGGCAGGCGGCGCCGCCCGACCATGAACCCGCCCGCCAGCGCGGCGGCGAAAGCGAGCCCGACGACGGCCCAGAACAGCCGGGAGGCACTGAGCGCCGGGATGAGCCCGGCAAGGGCGAGCAGCGAGCCGCCGAGCAGCCCGCCAGCGGCCAGCGCATGCATGCGCGCCGCATAGGGGTCGCGCCCGACCACATGGTGGACATCGACGAGGTAGCGGCGGGGCAGAGCCTTCAGTCCGGCGATCACCCTCACTGCACTGACTGCACTGATCGTCCATCCGACTGCACTGACCAGCCGCGCCTCAGAGCCGCGTTGCCAGAGCCGCACGCGCCGTCCCGCCAGCCCCGCCGCCAGGGCGGCGAGGGCCAAAATCAGCAGCGAAAAGGCGGTCCCGGCGGGGATCATGCCGCGCGTCCTTCGTCAGAGATCTTTGCACAGACGCAAGGAATCATACAGCGCGGCGTGAATGTTACGCCCGGTCCAGGCATCCCCCACGCGGTAGAGCGCGAAGCCCTCCTGCCCCGTCCAGCGCTGCGGCTGGCCGGCGATGAGGGCGTCGAGATCGGTCTCGCCATCATTGACTGAGCGGGTGCGCAGGCTCTGGAACAGCCCTTCGACCGGCAGCGTGCCGTAATCGACCACCACCCGGTCGATCACGCGCTCTTCCTCCGCGTCGGTCATGGTGTTGCGCAGTGCGGCGATCAGCCGGTTACCTTCGGGGTAGATTTCGATCAGCTCCATATTCGGCGTCATCACCACGCCGAGCTTGTAAAGCTCACGCAAATGAATGGGTTGGTTAGTGGTGCCGACCTCCTGGGCGATCTGCAGATCATGCGTTGCCAGCTCCACGAGGCAGCCTTTCTTGGCCAGCGCCTCGGCGGTGGAGGCGGCGTTATGGCCGCCGATCTCGTCGTAGAGTAATACCGTGCCGGTGGGCTCGACCTTGCCGGTCAGCACGTCCCAGGTGGAGACCACATGCTCATGGCCCTTGGCATGGCCGGCATTGGGCAGGCCACCCGTGGCCATGATGACGACATCGGGGTTTTCCGCCAGGATTGCCGCCTCGGTGGCCTCGGTGCCCAGGCGAATGTCGACGCCCTTCTTTTGCACCTGTGCAAAGAGCCAGCGCGGAATCCCCGACAGCGCCTCGCGCCAGCCGGCCTTGGCGGCGATGTTCACCTGCCCGCCCGGCACGGTCTCCTTCTCGAAGAGCACCACCGAGTGCCCGCGCTCGGCGCAGACCCGCGCCGCCTCCAGCCCGCCGGGACCGGCGCCGACCACCACGACCTTGCGGAATTCGCTCGCCTTTTCAATGACATGAGGCATGGTTGCCTCACGCCCGGTCGCGGCGTTCTGCAGGCAGAGCGCGTCGCCGCCGACATAGATGCGGTCGATGCAATAGCCCGCGCCGACGCATTGGCGGATGTCGTCATCCCGCCCCTCCATCAGCTTCTTCACCAGATGCGGGTCGGCGATATGCGCCCGCGTCATGGCAATCATGTCGACATGCCCCTCCGCAACAGCGCGCGCGCCGGTCGCGAGGTCGGTCACACGCTGGGCGTGGAAGATCGGCACCTCCACCTCGCGCTTGATCGCGCTCGGCAGGTAGAGGAAGGGCGCCACCGGAAACGACATATTCGGCAAGGAGATAGCGTGCGCGATGTGGTCGCGCGCCTGCCCGCCGACGATGTTCAGGAAGTCGACGAGGCCGCGCCGGGAGTATTCCGCAGCGATGGCGACGCAGTCCTCATGGCTGAGACCGTCGGCGATCAGCTCGTCGCCCGACATGCGCATGCCGATGACGTAATCATCGCCCACCGCCTCACGCATGGCTGAGAGCACCTCGATGCCGAAGCGCATGCGGTTCTCGAGGCTGCCGCCATATTCGTCGGTGCGCTCATTGATCGAGGGCGACCAGAACTGATCGACCAGATGACCATGCGCCGCCGAAATCTCGCAGCCGTCCAGCCCGCCCTGTTTGCAGCGCCGCACCGCATCGGCGAAGCTCTTGATGACACGGCGAATATCGTTCTTGTCCATGGCCCGCGGCACGGTGCGCGAGGCCGGCTCGCGGCGGGCGGAGGCGGAGATGGTGGGGAGCCAGTTCTCGGTGTCCCACTTGGTGCGCCGGCCCATATGGGTCAGCTGGATCATCAGCTTGGCGCCGTGGCCATGCACCCGGTCGGCGAATTGCTGGAAATAGGGAATGACGCTGTCATCGGCGACGGAGATCTGCGCCCAGGGCGCCGCCGGGCTGTCGATGGCGACCGAGGAGGAGCCGCCGAACATGGTCAAGCCTATGCCGCCCTTCGCTTTTTCCATGTGGTAGAGCTGGTAGCGCTCCTGCGGCTTGCCGTCCTTGCCATAGCCCGGCGCGTGCGAGGTGGACATCACCCGGTTGCGGATGGTGAGGCCCTTGATGGTCAAGGGTTTCAGCAATGCCTCGGCATTGGCGATCATGGCGGGCGCGCGCTCCTAGGGTCTCGGGTTCCCGGTCCCGATCATCAACGATACGTCGCATTCGCCCCACCCGAACAGAAGATTTGCGCCACGCTGTCGGTAGCGTTGCGACTGTCCCGTCAGCGGAAGGCGATGCGCAGCGCCGAGGGGCCGGCCAGGGCGAAGACCAGCAGCGCCAGCGGTACCGAGAAGATGAAGCCGGCATAGCTGAAGCCGAGCGCGCCGACGATGCCGCCGAGGAAGAAGCAACCGAGGAAGTAGCTGAGCAGCTTTAGCTTTTCGCGGTCAGCCAACACCAGCGGGCGCTCCGTGCCGCGCCGGCGGTGGTTGGAATAGACGAGCTTGCCGAGCTCGATGCCGATATCGGTGACGATGCCGGTCATGTGGGTGGTGCGGATCTTGGCGCCGGACAGCTTGGTCACGGTGGCGTTCTGCAGCCCCATGATGAAGCAGAGCACCGCCACCTCGACGCCCAGCGCCAGCGAGGAGTGGCGCGTGTAACTGCCGAGCAGGCCGAAAGCGAGCAGCAGCACGGCTTCGAGCGTCAGCGGCAGCGCATATTCCCGCCCGGCGTGATGCAGCCGGCCCCAATTGACCAGGATCGCGGAGGTCGCCGCCCCGAACAGGAAAGCCGCCAGCGCCCCGCCACCCGCCACCACAAGGTCGGTCGCGCCCAGCACCGCATGATCCGCCGCCGCCGAGATGATGCCGGACATGTGCGAGGTGTACTGCCCGACCGCCAGCAGCCCGCCGGCATTGGTGGCACCGGCGACGAAGGTCATGGAGAGGCCGAGCCACGCGTCCGCCACGGGGGTGCGCTCAGGCGCCAGCACGCCGGCGGCAAGGTCGGAATAGCGGGCGGCAAGATGGCGATAGCCGTTCGGCTTCACGGGCATGTTCATCGCGGGCAGCGCGGGTCAAGACCGCGTCCTCGGCAGAGACGGGGCGAAGTTCCCCGAATTCCTTTGTAATACCAGATGCTGCGCCGCGCCATAATGGGCAACGCTTACTCGGGAGAGGCGCTCGCCTTTCTCTCGCCATGCCGCTCCGCGCTCGGCGGGCGGCCGAAGCGGCGGGCATAGGCGGTGGAGAAATGCGCCGCCGACTGGAAGCCGCAGGCGAGACCGACATCGGTCACCGGCAGCGGCGACAGGCGCAGCAATTCCCGCGCCCGCTCCAGCCTCAGCCCGAGATAATAGGCCGCCGGGCTTGTGCCGAGATGGCGGCGGAACAGCCGCTCAAGATGGCGCGGCGACACATCGAGCCGGTGAGCGAGGTGCCGGATGTCGCTCGGTTGCTCGATCGCCCCCTGCATCAGCCGCACGGCGCGGGCCAGCGTCGGGTCGGGCAGGGAGGGGCGCGGGCGCGCCTCGCTCCGGCTCGCGCGAGCGCCGTCGCGCCGCACGATGAACTGCTCGGAGACGCGGTCCGCGAGCCCGCGCCCGCCGCGGGCCTCGACAAGCGCGAGCATCATGTCGAGAGGTGCGATGCCACCGGTGCAGGTCAGCCGGTCCCGGTCGATGACGAACGCGTCCTCGACGAAGGCGACATCGGGGAACTCCTCGCGAATGGCGGCGAGGTTCTCCCAGTGCACGGCGCAGCGGTAGAAATCGAGCAAGCCCGCCTCCGCCAGCACGAAGCTGCCCGTGCAGAGCGCGCCGAGCGCCACGCCGCGCCGGGCGAGGCGCCGCAGCGTGTCAGCGACCGCCGGGCTCGCCGCATGGCGCACATCGATGCCGCCGCAGACCAGCAGCAGGTCGAGCGGCCCGGCCTCGTGCAGCGCCATGGTGGGCGAGAGCGTCAACCCGTTGCTCGCCACAGCCGGCGCTCCGTCGTGCGTCACGATACGCCAGGCATAGGTGTCGGTCTCGGTCACGTAATTCGCCATCCGCAGCGCCTCCAGCGCGTTGGCACAGGCGATCATCGAATGGTTCGGCAGGGTGAGGAAGCCGATGCGGGTCAGGGCGGAGAGGTCGATCACCGGATCATGTCCTGTTGCCGCCGGTTGCTGAGCGTGACTGTAGCAAGGCACCGCGCAGAAATACCCCGGCACGGTCATGGCCGGGAACGAATGCCGCCGCAAAAATGTCCGGCCCCGCCGACGAAATGAAGGCGATCCGCCGCGAGGGCGATTCACCAGGGAGATCTATCCCCATGCGCCACACTTGGTCGTCACTCACCGCCTTCCAGGCCTGGTTGCCGGGCCGCGTGCTGCTGCCGGCGGGCTTTGCCGTGCTCGTCGCCGTCAGCATCTATCTGGTTGGCGATGGACGTGGCTATGAGCGCGCGATCAGCGAGGCGGTCGCGCCGAAGAATGCCGCGCAGGTAGTGGCAAGCGATCCCGCCGACGATCTCTCGGCCGCGAACCTCGCCAAGACCGATCGGCTGGACATCCCCGTGCTCCTGCGGGCGATCGAGCCGGAGGCGGTGTACAAGCCGCCGCAGGCCCATGCGGCGGCGGCCAAGCCCGTCAAGTCGGTGGCGACGACGGAAATCCCGGCGGGTGTCGAGCGCTTCGACCAGTGCGGGGCCGGCTGCGAGACACGCGACCCGATGATCGTGCGCACCTCCTATCCGGTGGGCCCCGCCGCGACGCCCTTCGTCGCGGCACCCGCAGCCGAGCCCGCGCCCAAGCCGGAAGAGGCTGGTATCCTTGGCCTGCCGCCGCTGCCGGGTCCGGGCGAGATCGTCGACCGCACGGTCAAGGGCACCACGGCCGCCTATGACGCGGTGAAGGATGGCGCCGTCTCGACCTATGACACGGTGAAGGGCGCGCTTGGCGATGCCTTCGGCCTGACGCGCTGAGACCTCAGCGCGTCAGGTTGGACCCCTGCCGCTTCAGCGGTCGACCACCAGATCGCTGGTTGGCTTGGAGCAGCAGAGCAGCGCCATGCCGGCGTCGATCTCGCGCTGGCGAATGCCGCCACCATGCTTCATCTCCACCGTGCCGGAGACGAGCTTCGACTTGCAGGTGCCGCACAGGCCCTTGGAGCAGGACGACGGCAGCCGGACCCCGGCCCGGCGTGCGGCATCGAGCACGAACATGTCGGAGCGGCACTCGATGGTGCGCTTCTGCTTGACGAACTCGATGGTGTAGCTCGCGACCGGCGGCGCCACTGCGTCCTGCACCGCTTCCACCGCCTCGGCGATCGAGACGTCGGCTGCGACATCGGGTTCGGCCCGGGCAAGCTCGGCGAAGTCGAAGCTTTCCTCATGGTGGCGCGACATGTCGAAGCCCGCGCCTTTCAGCATCTCCCGCACCGCCGCCATGAAGGGCGAGGGGCCGCAGGCGAAGATTTCGCGCTCCTTGAAGTCTGGCGCGATGTGGTTAAGCAGGCCGAGATTGAGCCGGCCGCGCAGGCCATGCCAGGGATTGAGCGGCCCATCGGCCTCGCAGATCGGCGCGAAGCGGAAGCTGCCGCGCTGGTTGCGCGCCATCATTTCCAGCTCGCTGCGGAAGATGATGTCATCGGGTGAACGCGCCGCGTGGACGAAGACGAGATCGCGCGGCTCGCCGAGATCATGGAAGGTCCGCGCCATCGACATCAGTGGCGTAATGCCGGAGCCGCCGGAGAGGAACAGATAGCGCGGTGTCGGCGAGGGCGTGCCTTGCGTGAAGCAGGAGAAATCGCCCATCGGCCCGACGGCGCGCAGCTCGCCGCCCACCTTCACATGGTCATGCAGGAAGTTCGACACCGGCCCGCCCGGTACGCGCTTCACCGTGATGGCGAGCGTGTGCGGGCGCGTGGGTGCCGAGGCGATGGTGTAGCAGCGGTTGATCGCCTCGCCATTGATCGAGAGGTCGAGCGTAAGGAACTGGCCCGGCGCGTAGCGGAAGACGCAGGGCTCCTTCGGCGCGAGCACAAAGGTCTTCACATCCGCCGTCTCGTCGCGGATCTCGCGGACGATGAGCACATCGTCCGCTTCCGGGTTCCACTCAGGCAGGCTGCCGGCGAGGCGCAGCGCCGCCGGATCGGGCGACGGCGCAGGATTCAGGGCATCCATCATCAGCGGCCGATATGCTCGGCCATGCGGCCGATGTACCAGTTGCAGAATTTGTCCACGAGCATCTCGGTGTGCGGGGAATAAGGGCCGGGCTCATAGGCCGGGCTGCGGGCACCTTCCTGGCAATAGCCGACCAGCGTCGAATCCTGGTCATTGGTGGCGTCCCACACGCCGGTGAGGTTCTCGATGTCGTAATCGACGCCTTCCACCGCGTCCTTGTGAACCAGCCACTTGGTGCGCAGCAGCGAGCGTTCGGCATCGAGCGGCAGCACCGAGAACACCACGGCATGGTCGGACATGAAGTGGTGCCAGGAGTTCGGCTGGGTCCAGAAGTGCAGCGCGCCGTGCTTGGGATCGTTGATCTTGCCGAGCAGTTTCTTGCAGGCGGCCTTGGTGTCGGAGGTGTGGCTCTCGCCATCGCCTGCAAGCGGCAGACGCTCGGTGCGGAAGCCGGTCACCATATCGTCGAGGTGTTCCATCATGGTGGATGGGAAGCCGCAGCTCTCCCATTCACGATGCGAGGTGGTGACCAGCTTGGCGTAGTCCTCGGCTTCCTTGCGGCCATGCTCGTCGAGCTCCTCCGGCGCGAAGCCGAAGCCATAGGCGAAGAGCGGCACGGTCAGCTCGGGGTGATTACCGGAGCAGTGGTAGCACTCGCGGTTGTTCTCCATCGTCAGCTTCCAGTTGCCCGGCTCGATGATGTCCTTCTCGAAGGCGACCTTGGCGTTCTTCAGGTCGTGCGGGGCGAGATAGGGCGCCATCTTGGCGGCCATCACATCGAAATCGGCCGGCGGCTCGTCAGCGAGGCAGACGAACAGCAGCCCTTCCAGCGAGCGCACATGCACGGGCTTGAGGCCGTGGCAGGAGGGGTCGAAGCCTTCGCCCATATGCTCGGCGAAGAGCAGCTTGCCGTCGAGGCCGTAGGTCCAGGAATGGTAGCGGCAGACCAGATTGCCGACCGTGGTCTTGTAGTCGTGCACGATCGGCGCGCCGCGATGGCGGCACACATTGTGGAAGGCGCGGACCTCGCCATCGTCATCGCGCACCAGGAAGATCTTGGTCTTGCCGATGTCGAGCGTCATGGCGTCGCCCGGCTCGGGAATGTCAGGGTCGACGCCGACGAAGAGCCAGTGATGGCCGAAGATCACGTCCATGTCCGCCTCGAAGATGTCGGGGCTGGTGTAGAACGGAGCTTCCAGGCTGTAGCCGGGTTTGCGGCGGTGGATGAGCGCTTTCAGCGGGGTCTGCGTGCTGTCGAGCATCGGTCTGTTCTCCCTCGCGGGTGAGCCCCGCTGTCGTCTGGAATTGTTCGACGGAACGGGAGACGAGACTTTCACGCATGCGACAGTCGCTTTGCTGCAAGCGACATTCGGGCGAGGAGGCCGCGCGTGGCGGCCCCCTGTCCGGTGTGCGCGTCACATGGCCGGAAAAATGGCGATGTCGTGCACCTTGCCGGACACGCCGCCGATCATCCCGAGCACCGTCGCCTTGCCGCTGGCGAGATCGACCCGGTAGAGCGTGCCGTCCGCCATCAGCCAGCCCTCGCTCGTGCTGCCGGCCGGGATGTCGAACGCGTAGCTGCCGGCACTGATGCCCAGCTTGCCGACGGAGTTCAGCACGCCATCATTGGGCGGCGCCTGCTTCACCAGCTTGCCGGCGGCCGCGTCGACATCGAACAGGGCGGTTTCCTTGGCGCCCTTCACCGAATTGGTATAGGCGCCGGCGACGATCTTGGGCGTTCTCGCCTTGTTCATGTCAGCGTCGGCGTATTTCAGCGCGCCATCCTTGGTCACCTTGCCGTCATCGACATTGGCCCGCAGATTCGTGCCGTCGCTGCCGATGACGCGCAGCCGGTCGGCGACCGGGTTGAAGTCGACCGTCGCCACGGTGCCGGCGGGCAGCATCGTGTCGAGCTTCGACTTGGGGCTGGTGGCGCCGCTCATGGGGTTGATGGTCACGAGCGTGCCGTCGTCGAACAGGCCGTAAAGCATGCCATCGGCCGGGCGCACGTCGATGCCGACGAGCGTGCCCGTCCCGGCGATCTTCATCGGCGCGCCGGCCTTGGCGGCCTTCACGTCCACGATGGCGATGCTGTTGCCATCAAGCAGGGCCGCGACGGACTGGGCGCTGGCGGCGGTCGTGGTCATCGCCAGTCCGGCGACGGCGAGGGCGATCATCGTGCGGTTCATGGGGCGTACTCCGTTGGGCCGAGCGTGTCTCGGCGGACAGAGCGGCTACACGCGGCCTCGGGCGCGGGACGCAGCCGAGACGAAAAAATTCTGCCGCTGCATCCGTAGCGTTTCCTTCGGCGTATCAAACCATGAGCAACCTTGCGGAAACCGCTGGTGACGAGCCTGCCGCGCATCGCCCATGACACCGTTGAAGACGAACTGGCCGAGGCGCTGCATGGTTGCGCGCGCGGCGAGCGGGCGAGCCTTCATCGGCTCTATGAGCATCTGGCGCCGAAGATGACGGGCGTGGCGCTTCGCATGCTGCGCCGGCGCGACCTTGCCGACGAGGTCGTTCACGACACGTTCCTGCGCATCTGGGAAAAGGCCGGAAGCTACGATCCGTCGCGCGGCAAGGCCTCCACCTGGGCATTCACCGTGTTGCGCAACACGGCGCTCAATGTCCTTAGGGGGGAGCGGCGCATCGAGCTGGTGGAGGATTACGACGCCATTGAGCCCGCGTCTGAAGAGGCGGACGCGGAGAGCCTTCTGGTGGCACTGTCGGAAACCAGCGCTCTGAAACGCTGCCTTGACCGACTTGAGCCCATGAGGCGGCGGGCGATCCTTCTCGCCTATCTGCGGGGCCTGACCCATGGCGAACTGGCCGGCCGGCTCGGCGTGCCGCTAGGCACCGCCAAGGCGTGGATCCGCCGGAGCCTTCGTACGCTGAAGGACTGCCTGGCATGAGCCCGCAGGAGCGCGAGCGACTCGCCAGCGAATATGTGCTGGGCCTTCTGGATCCCGAGGAGGCGCGGGACTGCGAGGCGCGGCTGGCCGTCGATGAACGCCTTGCCGCGCTGGTGGAGGAATGGCGCGAGCGGGTGGCCGAGCTCGACGCGACCGCGCCCTTCGTCCGTCCTGATCCGGCTCTGTGGTCGCGGATTGAAGCCTCACTGCCGGCGCGGGCTACACCCGCCATCGAGCCGACGACCCTGCCGCTTTCCGGCACCCGCGCGACGCAGCGCAAGCGGGGCGCGCCCTGGTGGAACAGCCTTCCTCTCTGGCGCGGTGTCGGCCTCGCCGCTTGTGCCGCAACCGTGCTGCTGGCGGCGGGCATTGGCTATGTCGCCCAAAAGGCGGCACAGGCCCCGGTCCTGGTGGCCGTGCTTCTGTCCGACCAGAACCAGCCGGCGGCGGTGGTCAACGCCTTCCGGGATGGACGCACGGAGCTTCTGGCGCTGAGCGAGCTGAGGGCGCCGGAGGGCAAGTCGCTGCAGGTCTGGACCCTGTGGGACCGGGCGCGCGGCCCGGTCTCGGTCGGGCTGCTCGACGCCTTGCGGACCATCCCGCTGAACGTCGATAGCCTGCCGCGGCCGGCCGCCGAACAGCTCTATGAAATTACGCTGGAGCCAGCCGGCGGTTCGCCAACGGGCCGGCCCACGGGGCCGATCCTGATGAAGGGTAATGCGAGCCCGACGGGCGCGGGGATTTGACGGCCCGATCAGTCGAACAGCCGGCTCGCCGCCATGCTCTGCGTCGCCGGGCCGGGCGCGCGGGCGCGGGCGTCGGAGGGCGTGAAGCCGTGCTGCGCCTTGAACTGGCGGGAGAAATGCGCGCAGTCCGAGAATCCGGCTTCGAGCGCGATGTCGGTCACCGACCGGCCAGTCGTGTCGAGCAGGAAGCGCGCATAGCGCAGCCGCAGCCGCCGGTAGAACTCCGCCGGGCGCTGGCCCATGATGGTCTGGAACAGGCGCTCGAGCTGGCGTGTTGACAGATGCAGCCGGCGGGCGATGTCGGCGATGGGCAGCGGGTCGGCGAGGTGCTGCTCCATCAGCAGCAGCGCCCGGCGCACGCGGTCATCCGCCACGAGATCGGCAATGGGCGGGTGCGGCTGGGATTCGGTGCCGGGCCGCTGGCGGTCGAGCAGCAGAACGTGGCGGCTCTTCTGCGCCACGGAGCGGCCGAGGAATTTCTCCACGAGGGCGGTCGCGAGGTCCGCCGCCCCGCCGCCGCCGGCGCAGGTGATACGGTCGCCGTCGATCACGAACAGACGGTCGGCGACCGGCGTGTGGTGCGGGAATTCGTCGAGGAAGTCCTGATAGTGATACCAGGACACGCAGCAGCGGCGTCCGGTCATCAGCCCGGCGCGGGCCAGCACGAAGCTGCCCGTGCACACACCGACCAGAGAGACGCCGGCCCGCGCGGCGCGCTTGAGATAGGCAATGCTCTCCTCGTCGAGCTGGCTGCCGCCATGCAAAAGCCCGCCGACGACAATGATGTAGTGGAAGCTGGACGGGTCCGCGAGCGGCCCGGACGGCGAGACAGTGACGCCGCAGCTCGCCCTGATCGGCTCGGGGCGCGACGCCATCACCTGCCAGCGCGCGAGGATGGGCCGCGAGCGGTCGCCATCATCAGCGGCGAGGCGGAACTGGTCCACCATCAGCGAGAAGGCGGACAGGGTGAAGTTGTCCGTGAGGATAAAGCCGACATTCAAGGCGGGCGCGGCCGCCGCGCTGGTGGCCGCCATGGTGCCGAAAGGGGTGGGTCGCTGCTGGGTCATGGCTTGCTCCGGATCACAGCATAGCAAATTTGCTGCATGTCTTAGCAAGACCGGTGCCGTCCCGACGGTGCGCTTCGGTTTCTTCAGCATTCCGGGAGGTTCACCGCGAGGCCGCCGAGCGAGGTTTCCTTGTATTTCGAGGCCATGTCGCGCCCGGTCTCGCGCATGGTGACGATGACCTTGTCGAGCGAGACGATGTGCGTGCCGTCGCCATGCAGCGCCAGCGAGGCCGCATTGACCGCGCTGATGGCGCCAAAGGCGTTGCGCTCGATGCAGGGCACCTGCACCAGCCCGCCGATCGGATCGCAGGTCATGCCGAGATGATGCTCCATGCCGATCTCGGCGGCGTTCTCGATCTGCGCATTGCTGCCGCCGAGCGCGGCGGCAAGGCCTGCCGCCGCCATGGAGCAGGCGACGCCGACCTCGCCCTGGCAGCCGACTTCCGCGCCGGAGATTGAGGCGTTCATCTTGAACAGAGCGCCGATGGCGGTGGCGGTGAGTAGGAACTGGTGCATCCCGGCGCGGTTCGCGCCCGGACAGTGGTCGCGGTAATAACGCAGCGTCGCCGGAACGACGCCGGCCGCGCCATTGGTCGGCGCCGTCACCACGCGCCCGCCGGCGGCGTTCTCCTCATTCACCGCGATGGCGTAGAGGCTCACCCAGTCCATCACCTCATGCGGTGTTTTGGAGTTCCGGGCGATGAGTGTGTCGCGGATCGCCTTCGCCCGGCGCTTGACCTTCAGCCCGCCCGGCAGCTCGCCGGCGGTTGATATGCCCCGGTCGATGCAGGCCATCATGGTGTCGATGACGAGATCAAGATGGCGTTCGACCTCCGCCTCCGGGCGGCGCGCCTGCTCATTGGCGCTCATCATCTCGGCGATGGAGAGGCCGGAACGCTCGCCCTGCACCAGAAGATCGCGGGCGTTGCGGAAAGGGTGGGGAATCGGCACCTCGCCCGAGGCAGCGGCGGGCGCGCCGACTTCCGCCTCCGGCACCACGAAGCCGCCGCCGATGGAGCACCAGCGTTTCTCGACGAGCAGCGCCCCTGATGCGTCGAACGCGCGGAAGGCCAGCGTGTTGGGATGCTTGGGCGCGGCGGCATGGCCGTCGAACAGAATGTCGGCCCCGGCCTCGAATGCGATGGTCCGCGTACCGGCGAGAGTGAGGCGCCGTGCGGCCGTCGCCTCGGCGACGAGCGCGTCGGCGCGGTCGGGGTCGATGCTATGCGGGCGCTCACCGGCCAGGCCGAGGACGACCGCCTTGTCGGTGCCATGCCCCTTGCCGGTCCAGGCAAGAGAACCGAACAGGGCGGTCTCGACGCGGGTGACCCGCTCAAGCAGGCCGGCCGAGGCTAGGCCATCGGCAAAGGTCGCGGCGGCGACCATCGGCCCCACCGTGTGCGACGAGGAGGGCCCGATACCGACCTTGAAGAGCTCGAACGCACTGATCATCGACGCTGCCGCCCCCGCCTGCCGCTGTCGCGGTCTGTTCTTGGTATCACGCCCTCAGGACCGGATCGTTGCCGGCCGGCGTCAGTTCAGCTCGCGCCGGCCCTCTTCCAGCAGGTCCCACACATAGGGCGCGAAGGAGCGCCAGACGTCGATGCGGAAGGTCTCCGACCCGGTGCGCGAGAGCACGATCTCCGCCTTGTGGAACAGGGTGCGGGTGCACATGCCGACCGGAAACCGCACGAGATCGAGCGGCAGCGGGCAACCCTGGTTGAGCACGAAAGCGGCCTTCGGGCCGGTCAGTTCCAGTCCGACGCTACGCGAGGACACATCGACAAGGGAGTGCGGCACACCAGCAGTCGCGGCCTCGATGGCGGCCGCGATTGGCGCGGCCTCGGCGCCCGGCGCCAGCAGGATCCAATCGTCCGGTCCCAGCCAAAGCGCCGAGCGCTGCTCATTGGTGGTGAAACGGCAAGCCTCGCGCGGCAGGGCGACACCGAAGGCGTCGCCCGCCGGACCGATGGCGCCCTCGCGCCCCCGGAAGGCGAGGCGCGCCGCGGACGGCAGAACCTTGAGCGAGGCCGTGGCCCGGCGGGGCGAGCGTAGGGCGAGCGCGGCGAGCGGATCGGCGGATACGGGCATGGTCCGAGTCCCGGTGGGGGAAGAGGTCTCAAGCATTCAGGCGCTCTCCCTTGGGGTCGTAGAACATCGGCTCGACCACCTCGACCTCGATCACGCTGCTGGGCATGGGCACGGCGAGCTTCTGCCCGATGCGTCCGCGCCCGCCCTTGATGACCGCGAGAGCGATGGACCGATCGAGCACCGCGCTGTGATAGGCCGAGGTCACATGGCCGAGCATCGGCACCGGCACCGGTGCGTTTGCGTCAGCGACGACCTGCGCGCCTTCCTCCAGCACGATGGCCGGATTGGTAGTCAGCAGGCCGACGAGCTGCTTGCGGTCCGGCGCCGACATCGAAGTACGGGCGAGCGAGCGCTTACCGACGAAGTCCTTCTTCGCCTTGCCGACTGCCCAGCCGAGATTGACGTCGTCCGGTGTCGCCGTGCCGTCCGTCTCCTGGCCGACAATGATGTAGCCCTTCTCGGCGCGCAGGACATGCATCGTCTCGGTGCCATAGGGCGTGATGCCGAAGCGCTCGCCGGAGGCGTAGATGGCCTCCCAGATGAAGCGGCCATATTCAGCTGGCACGTTCACCTCGAAGCCGAGTTCACCGGTGAAGGAGACGCTGAACAGCCGGGTCGGCACGCCGCAGATATGCCCCTCCCGCACGCTCATATGCGGGAAGGCGTCCTTCGACAGGTCGATCCCCTCGACCAGCGGCTCCAGCACGGCGCGGGCATTCGGGCCCTGCACGGCGATCACCGCCCATTGCTCGGTGGTGGAGGTGAGCCACACGTCGAGGTCGGGCCACTCGGTCTGGAGATAATCCTCCATATGGGCGAGCACGCGCGGTGCGCCGCCGGTCGTGGTGGTGACATGGAAGCGGTCCGGCGCCATGCGGCCGACCACGCCGTCATCCATCACGAAGCCATCCTCGCGCAGCATGACGCCGTAGCGCAGCCGGCCGGGCTCAAGCTTGGCCCAGGCGTTGGTGTACATGCGGTTCATGAACTCGGCGGCGTCCGGGCCGACGATCTCGATCTTGCCGAGGGTCGAGGCGTCGAACATGCCGACCGAAGCGCGCACCGCCTTGCACTCGCGGGCGACGGCGGCGTGTATATCCTCGCCGGCCTTGGGGAAGTACCAGGCGCGCTTCCACAGGCCGACATCCTCGAAGGCGGCGCCGTGTTCGGCCGCCCAGTCATGGATCGGCGTCTTGCGCACCGGATCGAACAGGTCGCCGCGCGCCTCTCCGGCGAAGATGCCGAAGGTGGTGGGGGTGAAGGGCGGGCGGAAGGTGGTCAACCCGATCTGCGGCACCGGCGTCCCGAGCGCCTCGGACACGATGCCGAGTGCGTTCATGTTGGACGTCTTGCCCTGATCGGTCGCCATACCGGTCGTGGTGTAGCGCTTCACATGCTCGATGGAGCGCATGCCCTCGCGGGTGGCGAGCTTGATGTCCTTGGAGGTGACATCGTTCTGCCAGTCAACGAAAGCCTTGGCGAAGGCAGGGTTGCGGTTGTGCGGGGTGGCGCCGATGAAGCCGTCATTGCCGAGGTCCGGCGCTTCGGCCTTGAAGGAGCGGGACGAGGGGCCGTTCACCGGCGTCGCACCGCGCTGCGGCGAGACGGTGTCGCGCGCCGCCTTGGCCGCGGCCTCACCCGCGGCATAGCCGTCTTCCAGCACGGCGTTGAGCCCATAGACGCCCCGGCACGCACCCGCGGAACGCTCGCGCTCGACCGAGATGCCCGGCAGATATGACCCCGAGGCGGCGTCCCAAACCAGCTTGCCGCGCGACTGGGAGAACAAATGGAGGCTCGGCGTGTAGCCGCCCGACATCAGCACCGTGTCGCAGGCAATGGTCTGGGAGCGACCGACCTCGCCGCCGGATACCTTGGCGAGATCGGCGGAGGCGACGCGCAGACGACCAGACGTGCAAGTGACGACAGTGCCTGGCCGCACATCGATGCCGGCGGCGAGGGCGCGGCTCGGCAGTTCGCCATGAAGCTCTGCGCGCAGATCCGCCACCGCCGCGATGGTGACACCGGCGGCCTTGAGTTCCAGCGCGGCCCGGTAGCCGGAATCGCAGGCGGTGAAGATCACCGCCCGCTCGCCGGGCTTGGCACCATAGCGGCTGACATAGGTGCGTCCGGAATCGGCCAGCATCACACCCGGCCGGTCATTGTCGGGGAACACCAGCGGGCGCTCATGCGCACCGGCGGCGATCACCACCTCGGTCGCCCGCACCTGCCAGAGCCGTTCGCGCGGGAGGTCGCGGTCGGGGGCGGCGAGGTGCTCGCTCACGCGCTCGGCCAGCGCGATCATGTTGTGGGGGAAGTAGCCAAAGCCGGTGGTGCGCGGCAGAAGCGTGACGTTTTCATGCTGCGCCAGGGTGGCGAGCGTGTCGGCCAGCCAGGCTTGCGCCGGCTTGCCCTCAATGGTCGCGCCGACCTCCGCCAGCAACGAGCCGCCGAGTTCCGCCTGCTCGTCGCACAGGATCACCCGCGCGCCGCTCTCCGCCGCCGCCAGCGCCGCCGCGAGGCCGGCCGGGCCGGCGCCGACGACCAGAACGTCGCAGAAGGCGTAGTTCTGGGTGTAGCGATCCGGGTCGGGCAGGGTAGGTGCCTTGCCGAGGCCCGCCATGGCGCGGATCTTCGGCTCGTAGAAGCGCTTCCACGCCCCCGCCGGCCACATGAAGGTCTTGTAGTAGAAGCCGGCCGGAAGGAACGGCGCTGCGAGATCATTGATCGCGCCGGCATCGAAGGCAAGCGTCGGCCAGCGGTTCTGGCTCTCCGCCTTCAGCCCCTCATAGATTTCCACCTGCGTCGCGCGCAGGTTCGGGGCGGTGCGGGCGCTGTCGCGGGCGACATCGACCAGCGCGTTCGGCTCGTCCGAACCCGCCGAGATGATGCCGCGCGGGCGGTGATATTTGAAGGACCGGCCGATGAGATGCACGCCATTGGCGATCAGCGCCGAGGCAAGCGTATCGCCCTTGTAGCCGCTATAGGTCTTGCCATCGAAGCGGAACGAGACGGGGGCGGCGCGGTCGATGCGCCCGCCGGACGGGGTGCGGAAGCGGTTGGTCATTTCGCCTGATCTCCCGCGCTATCCGGGCACGTTTCGCCGGCTTTGTAGGTGACGACGAAGAAGTCGCTCACCGTGTCGCGCACGGCATTGAAGAAGCGGCCGCAGCCATGGACGTGGCGCCAGCGTTCGGCGTGCAGGCCCTTGGGGTTGGTGCGGTTGTAGAGGAAATCGGCCCATTCCTCGTCGGAGAGGGTGGACGGGTCGGCCGGGCGGGCGATGTGGGCCTCGCCGCCATAGCGGAATTCCAGCTCGGGCCGGGCGCCGCACCAGGGACAGGTGATGATGAGCATCGCGTCCTCGCTCAGTGCGCGACGGCGGCCGCGGCCGCCTCGTCGATCAGGAAGCCGTCGCGGAACCGCTCCAGCGTGAAGGGGGCGTTGATCGGGTGCGGCGCGTCTTTCGCGATGGTGTGAGCGAAGACATTGCCGGACCCCGGCGTCGCCTTGAAGCCGCCCGTGCCCCAGCCGCAATTCACATAAAGGCCGGGCACCGGCGTCTTGGCGATGATGGGCGAACGGTCCGGTGTCACATCGACGATACCGCCCCAGTTGCGCAGCATGCGCAGGCGGCGGAACTGCGGAACGAGCTCGCAGATGGCGTCGAGCGTGTGGGTGGTGATGTGCAGCGCGCCGCGCTGGGAATAGGAGGTGTAGGCGTCCGTGCCGGCGCCGATGACCATTTCGCCCTTGTCGGACTGCGAGATATAGGCGTGGATGGTGTTGCTCATGACGACCGTCGGGAAAGCCGGCTTTACCGGCTCCGACACCAGGGCCTGCAGCGGGTAGCTCTCCAGCGGCATGCGCAGGCCGGCCATCGCCATCACCACGCTGGTGTGGCCGGCGGCGGAGACGCCGATCTTCTTTGCCTTGATGAAACCCCGCGAGGTCTCGACGCCTTCCACCGCACCATCGACGCCGCGCCGGATGCCGGTGACTTCGCAGTTCTGGATGATGTCGACGCCGCGCGAATCCGCCGCGCGGGCGAAGCCCCAGGCCACCGCGTCGTGCCGCGCCGTGCCGCCGCGCCGCTGCAGCGCGCCACCAAGGATCGGGTAGCGCATGGAGGAGATATTCAGCGGCGGGCAGAATTCCTTGCACTGCTCGGCGGTGAGCCACTCATTATCGACCCCGTTCAGCCTGTTGGCATGAACATGGCGCTTGAAGCTCTGCACGTCATGGATGTTGTGGGCGAGCATGAGCACGCCGCGCGCCGAATACATCACGTTGTAGTTCAGATCCTGCGACAGGCCTTCCCACAGCTTCACTGAATGCTCGTAGAGCGCGGCGCTCTCGTCGAAGAGGTAGTTGGAGCGCACGATCGTGGTGTTGCGGCCGGTATTGCCGCCGCCCAGCCAGCCGCGCTCCAGCACCGCGACGCGGGTGATGCCGTGCTCCTTGGCGAGGTAATAGGCCGCCGCAAGGCCATGGCCGCCGGCGCCGATGATGATGACGTCGTATTCCGACTTGGGCTCGGGATTGCGCCATTGGGGCTGCCAGCTCTTGTGGCCGCCGAGGGCGCGGCGGAAGAGTTCGAGGCCGGAGAATTTCTGCAAATTTGCCTCCGACATGACGTCGTCTGACCGATGATGCTCCATGGTCGCGCGCTGGCTCGAAACAGGCGAGCATTGTTTCGGCGCAGTCGTTGAACAGATGCGACACGAGATGCGACAGCCGGTGCCGAGAGGGCGCCCGAAGCTGATCACGCGGAGGTTATCGGCGGCGCCGGCTTTTCCTTGCGGAAGCCATGATGCGTGCCTACCTCCGAAGCGACTCTTTGAGAACAGGATCCACAATGTTCAACAGCGGCAGCTTCGACGCCAAGCGCCTTCTCGACCAGTTCCTTTCCCCGCAGACCGGCGCCGGCGGCGTGCCCGCCCCCACCGGTGGCACCGCGCCGACCGGCGGGTTCCTTGGCAGCTTGTCCGGCGTTGCCAGCGCGCTTGGCCAAAAGGGTGGCAGCGGCGGTGATTTGCTGAGCCAGGCCAAGGGCTATTTGTCGAATAATGGCGGCTCGCTCGCCTCGGGCGCGGCGGCCGGTGCGCTGGTCTCACTGGTGCTCGGCAACAAGTCCGGCCGCAAGGTGGCGAAGAAAGCCGTGGCTCTCGGCGGCCTCGCCCTCGTCGGAACCCTCGCCTACAAGGCCTATCAGAACTATCAGCAGGGCGGGCAGCCGCAGCAGGCGGCAACGCCGCTTCCCACCCATGGCGCCAGCCTGCCGCCGCCGGACTCACCCTTTAACCCCGCGCAGGCCGACCGCACGCAACTCCCGCTGACCCTGCTGCGTACGATGATCGCCGCGTCGCTCGCCGACGGGCATATCGACGAACAGGAGCGGGTGGCCATCACCGGCAAGCTGAACGATCACGGAGCCCAGCTTGACGAGGCCGAGCGGTTTCTCACCGCTGAGCTGGCCAATCCTGCGACGGTTGAGACGCTTGCGCGCGAGGTCACCACGCCGGAAGAGGCCGCCGAGGTCTATCTCACGGCGCTGCTCGCCATCGAGGCGGATACCAGCTCGGAGCGCGCCTTCCTCGCCCGGCTGGGCATGGCTCTGAAGCTCGATCCTGCCTTGACGCCGCATCTTGAGGCCGCGGCCCGCTCGGCCAAGCAGGGCTGAGGCGCGTTCGCGAAGCGTTAAGGTTAAGCGCTCCTTAAAGTTTCGCTGCGATTCTGCCGCCCAACGACGTCTGCCGGAGATATCTCCGGCACCGCGGGAGTGGGTGTATGCGTAATGTCGGGGCTCTGTGCGCAGCAGCGAGGGTGACCGCCCGAGCCGTCGGCATCTTGTTGCTGATGAGTACGGGCGTTTATGCCGCTGATCTTGGCACGGAGGCTGACGATCTACTCGCGAAAGCGCCCGTGATCGACGACGAGAGCGGCTGGTATCTGCGCGGCGACATCGGATACGTCATCAATGAAGTGCCGGACGGGTCGCAGCTCGATTTCGCACCCGCGACGGCGCACCACATCGACGATTCCTGGCTGATCGGCCTTGGTATCGGCGCGCGTCTGAGCGACTGGCTCCGTGTCGATCTTACCGCGGATTATCGGGGCCAGGCGGCGACAAGCACGGGCGATCTGAGCGCCGATTTCAGCGCCGCAACGGCGTTGGCCAATGTCTATATCGACCTCGGCACCTGGAAGGGCATCACGCCCTATGTCGGTGCCGGCGTCGGCGCCGGCTATGTCTCGCTCGCCGATATCGAGTGGCTCGGCGCCAATATTGGCGACCGGGATGGCTGGGGGCTTGCCTGGGCGCTGATGGCGGGTGTCTCGGTAGATGTCGCGCCGCGTTGGCAGGTCGATGTCGGCTACCGGTATCTCAGCCTCGAGAATATTGACCTCGGCGCCGCTCTCCCCGACATGCAGCAGGATGCTCACGAGATCAGGCTCGGCGCCCGCTACATGCTGGACTGACGGGTCAGGGCACGGTCGAGTGCCTCCTCTGGCCGAACCTTTTCCCCGGCGATGCCCTTTTGACCGCTGAATGCGGATGCGGGCGAAGCTAAAAATCCGCTTGCGCGATGAGGGGGGCGGGAGTACATCCCCGCTCGGGCTACCCTTCCCCACCGAAGGGCACCCATCTGGAAGGATGGCTAAAATGACGATGAACGCTCTGCCGGCGGCGAAGCCGGCCAATCCCAATTTTTCGTCTGGTCCCTGCGCCAAGCGTCCTGGTTGGACGCTGGAGGCCTTGAGCGATGCTCCGCTCGGCCGCTCGCACCGCGCCAAGGTCGGTAAGACCAAGCTGAAGCTTGCGATAGACCTCACCCGCGACGTTCTGCAGATCCCCGCCGACTATCGCATCGGCATTGTGCCGGCGTCCGATACCGGCGCGGTCGAGATGGCGCTTTGGTCTCTGCTCGGCGCCCGCCCGGTCGATCTGCTCGCCTGGGAAAGCTTCGGTGAAGGCTGGGTGACGGACGTCGTCAAGCAGCTCAAGCTCAAGGATGCCCGCGTCCTCAAGGCCGGCTATGGCGACCTGCCGAACCTTGCCGAAGTTAATTTCGACCATGACGTGGTCTTCACCTGGAACGGGACGACCTCCGGCGTGCGCGTTCCGAATGGCGACTGGATCGCTGCCGACCGTCAGGGCCTGACCATCTGCGACGCGACCTCGGCCGCCTTCGCGCAGGAACTCGACTGGGCCAAGCTCGATGTCGTCACCTATTCCTGGCAGAAGGTGCTGGGTGGTGAGGCCGCGCATGGCATGCTCATCCTCTCGCCGCGTGCGGTCGAGCGTCTTCAGAGCTACGTGCCGGCCTGGCCGCTGCCGAAGATCTTCCGCCTGACGTCGGGCGGCAAGCTGATCGAAGGCATCTTCCAGGGCGAGACGATCAACACCCCGTCCATGCTCTGTGTCGAGGACTATGTCGACGCGCTGAACTGGGCCAAGTCGGTTGGCGGGCTCGAGGGCCTCGTTGCCCGCTCGAACGCCAATTTCAAGGTGCTGGCCGACTGGGTCGCGAAGACCGACTGGGTCGACTTCCTCGCCAAGGAGCCGGCGACGCGCTCCAACACCTCTGTCTGCCTCGTTGTGGCCGATCCCGAGGTGAAGGCGCTCCCCGCCGATGCGCAGGAGGCCTTCGCCAAGGCGCTCGCCGCCGTGCTGGAGAAGGCGGGCGTGGCCTATGACATCGGCGCTTACCGCGATGCACCCGCGGGCCTGCGCATTTGGGCCGGTGCGACCGTCGAGGCGTCCGATCTTGCGGCGCTGCTGCCCTGGCTCGACTGGGCCTATGCCGAAGCGAAGGTTGGCCTGAAAAAGGCCGCCTGATCCCTCATCGCGCGTTCCCGCCGCTGACGCGAGGGGACGGCGAAGGGACAGGGCGCGAGCCCGGCGGCGACACGGCTTTTCTCTCCCGGCCGTTCCGCCGTCGGCGACCGTCGCGCCATGCCCGACGAACGCTTCGTCGTCCTCTCCCGCCAGCGGCGGGTCGACCCTTTCCAGCCCGCGTGGCGGGCGACCTCATTCCATCGGATGGACCCCAACCATGGCTCCCCGCGTTCTTATTTCCGACGCCCTCTCCCCGGCCGCCGTGCAGATCTTCAAGGATCGCGGCATCGAGGTCGATTTCCAGCCGAACCTCGGCAAGGACAAGGACAAGCTCGCCGAGATCATCGGCGACTATGACGGCCTCGCGATCCGTTCCGCCAGCAAGGTGACCCCGAAGATCCTGGCCAATGCCAAGAAACTGAAGGTCGTCGGCCGCGCCGGCATCGGCGTCGACAATGTCGACATCCCGGCTGCCACGGCCAAGGGCGTGATCGTGATGAACACGCCGTTCGGCAACTCGATCACCACGGCCGAGCACGCCATTGCCATGATGTTCGCGCTGGCTCGCGAGATTCCCGCCGCCGACGCCTCGACCCAGGCCGGCAAGTGGGAAAAGAACCGCTTCATGGGCGTCGAACTCACTGCCAAGACGCTTGGCATCATTGGCTGCGGCAATATCGGTTCCATCGTTGCCGACCGCGCCCTCGGCCTGAAGATGAAAGTCGTCGCCTATGACCCCTTCCTCTCGCCCGAGCGCGCGCTCGACATCGGCGTGGAGAAGGTGGAGCTCGACGATCTCCTCGCCCGCGCCGACGTCATCACCCTGCACACGCCACTGACCGAGAAGACCAAGAACGTCCTCTCCGCCGAGGCGATCGCCAAGACCAAGAAGGGCGTGCGGATCGTCAACTGCGCCCGCGGTGGACTTGTCGACGAGGCGGCGCTGGCAGAGGCGCTGAAGTCCGGCCATGTCGCCGGCGCGGCCTTCGACGTGTTCATCACCGAGCCGGCGACCGAGAATCCGCTGTTCGGTCTGCCGAATGTCATCTGCACCCCGCATCTCGGCGCCTCGACCTCCGAAGCGCAGGAGAATGTGGCCCTGCAGGTTGCCGAGCAGATGAGCGATTATCTGCTGCGCGGCGCCATCTCCAACGCGGTGAACTTCCCCTCGATCACCGCCGAGGAAGCGCCCAAGCTCAAGCCCTTCATCGAACTCGCCGAGAAGCTCGGCTCCTTCGCCGGCCAGCTCACCGAGACCGACATTAAGACCATCCGCATCACCTATGATGGCGCGGTGGCGGGCCTCAAGATCAAGGCGCTGACTTCGGCCGCCGTGGCCGGCCTGCTGCGCCCGGCGCTTGCCGATATCAACGTCGTCTCCGCCCCGAGCGTCGCCAAGGAGCGCGGCATCGTCATCGAGGAGACCACGCGCGACGTCGCCGGGGACTATGAGAGCCTCGTCACGCTCACCGTGGTGACCGACGAGATGGAGCGTTCGATTGCCGGCACTGTGTTTGCCGATGGTCGCCCGCGCATCATCGACATCAAGGGCATCAAGGTGGACGCCGAATTCGCGCCGTCGATGCTCTATGTGACCAATGAGGACAAGCCGGGCTTTGTCGGCCGTTTCGCCAGCCTTTTGGGTGATGCCGGCATCAACATCGCCACTTTCGCCCTTGGTCGCGACCATCAGGGCGGCGATGCCATCGCGCTGGTCGAGGTCGATGGGCCGGTCCCGGCGGAGCTGCTCGCCAAGGTGCAGCAGCTTCCGTCCGTGAAGCAGGCCCGCCCGCTGCACTTCTGACGGCTAGACCCATGAAAAAGCCCGCCGGGACGCTGTCCCGGCGGGCTCTCTTTTTTGTGGAGATATCAGCCCGGGAAAGCGGCGCGGTGCAGCTTGGCGGCGGCCTTCGAGAGCGCGACGATCTGCTCCCAATCGCCCAGATTCACCGCCTCATTCGGGCAGACCCAGGAGCCGCCGACCGCGAGAATGTTCGGCTGCGACAGATACTTGCCGACATTGTCCGGGCCGATGCCGCCGGTGGGGCAGAAGCGCAGGTCCGGCAGCGGGCCGGCCAGCGACTTGATGAGATTGGCGCCGCCGACCGATTCGGCCGGGAACAGCTTCAGCACCGGGAAACCCATGGCGTGCAGCGCCATCGCCTCGGTGGCCGTGGCGCAGCCGGGCATGACCGGCACGGGAGCTTCGGCCAGCGCCTCGGCGAGCGCGGGCGGGCAGCCGGGGCTGACGAGGAAGCGCGCGCCCGCATCGATCGACTTCTGCACGAGATCGGGCCGGGTCACCGTGCCGGCGCCGACGATCGCGTCCGGCACCTCGGCGGCAATCGCGGCGATGGCTTCCAGCGCCACGGGCGTGCGCAGCGTTACCTCGATGAGCGGCAGGCCGCCCTCGACGAGCGCGCGGGCGAGCTTCACGCCGGCGGCAACGCTCGGCACCGTCACGACGGGCACGACAGGGGCGCGGGCGAGGAGGAAGCTGGGATCAGGAAGCGACATCGGACACCTTCAGGCTGTTTGCGCCCATCAAGACCGGCGGGTGCCGGCTTGTCGAGACCCTGTCATGCGAATTCTGCCGCATCTGCGAAGCGGCGGTGCACAAGCCCCCCCGTCTTGGAGTTTCGCCGGGCGGTGCGAGGCGGTAGCGTGAGGCATCTCCGGGCCGTCGCCGCAGCCGAGTCGTTCGCCATGTTCAACATCGATTCCGCCTATCCCCGCGACCTCATCGGCTATGGCCGCAACCCGCCGGACCCGAAATGGCCGGGCGGCGCGCGCATCGCCGTCCAGTTCGTCATCAATTACGAGGAGGGCGGCGAGAACTGCATCCTGCATGGCGATGCCGCGTCCGAGGCCTTCCTGTCGGAGATCGTCGGCGCGCAGCCCTGGCCGGGCAAGCGCCACATGAACATGGAGTCGATCTACGAGTATGGCGCACGCGCCGGCTTCTGGCGGCTGTGGCGGCTGTTCACCGCGCGCAACCTTCCCGTCACCGTCTATGGCGTGGCCACGGCGCTGGCCCGCAACCCCGACGCGGTAGCGGCGATGAAGGAGGCGGACTGGGAGATCGCCAGCCATGGGCTGAAATGGATCGACTACCGCGACCACAGCTATGAAGCCGAGAAGGCTGATTTCGACGCGGCGATGGAGCTGCACACCCGCGTGGTTGGGGAGCGCCCGCTTGGCTGGTACACGGGCCGCACATCGGAGCATTCACGCCGGATTGTGATGGAGGAGGGCGGCTTCCTCTATGATTCCGACATCTATTCCGACGACCTGCCGTTCTGGGTCGAGGGGCCGAAGGGGCCGCATCTGAGCATCCCCTACACACTCGACACCAACGACATGCGCTTCGCTATCCCCGCCGGTTTCAGCCATGGCGACCCGTTCTTCGCCTATCTCCGGGACAGCTTCGACGCGCTCTACGCCGAAGGGGCTGAGGCACCGAAGATGCTTAGTGTCGGCCTCCATTGCCGGCTGGTCGGGCGGCCCGGACGCATCCTCGCCTTGCAGCGCTTTCTCGACCATATTGCCCGGCATGAGCGGGTCTGGGTGCCACGCCGGATCGACATTGCCCGCCACTGGCATGAGCACCATAGGCCCGACAACCATCCGCCGGAGTAGCGCCATGCGCCGTTTGAACGCCGTCCTCGCCGGCCTGCTGTTGGGCATCGGCACCGCGCAGGCGGCCGACCGCATCGTGATCCCGATCCCCAAGGGCAGTTCGGTCATCACCACCAAGGTCACCTACACCTGCGACACGCTGAAGGTGCTGACGGCGACCTATATCAATGCCCCGCCGACCTCGCTGGCGACGGTGGCCTTCAAGGACGAGTTCGTGGTCATGGCCAATGTGCTGGCGGGCTCCGGTGCGCGCTATGCCGGTGACCGATTCATCTGGTGGACCAAGGGCAATTCGGGCAGCCTCTATGATCTCACCAAGGGCGAGGATGCGCCCCCGATCGCCACCTGCACACAGGATTGATGAAGATTAGCCCCTCGGTCGCCCCTGGCCGGTCAGGTGGGGGAGGTGCCCCTGAAGGACGTAGATCAGCAAGGCGGTCGACCAGCCGAACATGAGGATGCCGCTGCCCGCGGCCATGGGGCCGAGCAGACGCGTGCGAGTGCCCTGCAGCACGTCGCCATAGCCGAGCGTCGTGTAGTTCACGAAGGCGGAGTAATAGGCATCGGACGGGTCGGCTACGAGGCCAAGAGCGGCATAGAGGCTACCCCACATCCCAACTTCGAGAAGGTGCGCCGTTAGCAGGATGACGTTGGTTGTTAGGAGCGCCAGCGTCAGTCGCAGACGGGGATTACCCCACAGCCGGCTCTCGAAGGGGCGAACGACCGCGATGAGCAGAAAGGTCGCGCCGAGATGCACGAGCATCACAGCGATGTTCATGGCTATGCCAAGGACGAGTTCGCTGAGCATGATGGGTATGTCTCTCCGAATCAGCCGTGGGCACTATGACCGGCACCCTTCATATTCGCTGCCTGCAACCCGGAGAAATCCAGCTGGCGGTCGACTGGGCGGCGGCGGAGGGCTGGAATCCCGGCCTCGCTGATGCTGCCTGCTTCGGCTCGGTCGATCCGGATGGGTTCCTGGTGGCGGAGCAGGAAGGCGCGCCGGCCGCCGTCATCTCCGTGGTCAATTACGACGCGCGCTTCGCCTTCCTCGGCTTCTACATTGTGCGGCCCGACCTGCGCGGGCAGGGCATTGGCTGGACCCTGTGGCAGGCGGGTCGTGCCCATGCCGGAGAGCGGACCATTGGCCTTGATGGCGTGATGGCGCAGCAGGAGAATTACGCGTCGCAGGGGTTTCGTTTCGCCTATCGCAACATCCGTTTTGCCGGGCGGGTGGTGGGCGGCGGCGAGGAGGGGGCTGTTGATCTCGCGCGGGTGCCTTTTGCCAGCGTCGAGGGGAGCGATGCGGCGGTGTTTCCGGCGCCCCGTCCTGCATTTCTGCAATCCTGGCTCGGGACGCCCGGCCATGTCGGGCGCGCCGTGCTGCGCGACGGACGTCTGGCCGGCTGGGGCGTGATCCGGCCGGCGCGGCAGGGCTTCAAGATCGGTCCTCTGGTCGCCGAGGATGCGGCGAGCGCCGAGACGCTGTTCGGCGCGCTCGCTTCCGCTGTGGGGCCGGCGGACATCATCCTCGACGTGCCGGAGCCGAATGCCACAGCGCTCGCTCTTGCCCACCGACACGGATTGCAGCCGGTCTTCGAGACGGCGCGCATGTATACCGGGCCCATCCGCGAGGTGGCGCTGGATCGGCTCTATGGTGTCACGAGCTTCGAGCTCGGCTAGGCCTGCGTCGGCAACGGGCTGCGCGGGGCGAAGATCGTCGCGATGAACACGCCGGAGAGCACGAGCGCATAGCCGGCCGCGTGGTAGAGGTGTGGCGTCTCCCCCAGGAACAGGATCGCGAGCGCCGATCCGAACACCGGCATCAGGTGGAAGAACGGCGCCGCCCTGTTCGGCCCCACGAGTTGGACCCCGCGGTTGAAGAACAGATAGGCCAGCACCGAGGGGAAGATCGCCACATAGGCGATCACCGCCAAAGAGCGCAGATCGAAGATGATCGGCGCACCGACGGCCCGCTCGGCGATGAAAAGCGGGGTGAGCATGAGGGCGCCGGGTCCAAGGGTGAAGCCGAGAAAGCCGAGCTGCGACATGGCCGGCCGGCGCGCCAGCATCGACGAGTAGATGCCATAGACCACCATGGCGGCGATCATCCACAAATCACCCCGGTTGAACTCGATGCGCATGAGCACATCCGGGTCGCCCCGGGAGATGATGGTGAGCACACCCATGAGGGACAGCGCGATGCCACCGGCCTGTCCGGCTGACAGCCGGTCGCCATTCAGCACGAAGGACCAGAAGGCGATCAGCAGCGGCCCGATGGACTGGATCAGCAGGGCGTTCAGCGCCGGCGTGAACTGCACGGCGTGATAGGCCATGGTGTTGAACAGCGTGATGCCGGTGAAGGCGAGCACCGCCAGCACCTTCCAGTGCCTGAGCGCCACCGGCCAATCGCTGCGGATCGCCCGCCAGGCGAAGGGCAGCAGGATCAGGAAGGCGAGCACCCAGCGCAGCCAGGCCAGCGTCACTGGCGGCACATGCCCGGCGGCATGGCGACCAAGCACGATGTTGCCAGCCCAGAACAGCGAGACGAGCGAGAGGAGCAGATAGGGGGCGTCGAGCAGGCGACGGAACATGGCACGCCACAACCGAGGGACTGCTGGACTCTCTAGAGCATTTTCGCCGTTGATGAACCGTCAGGTCTGATGAATTTCGCTGATGCCCGGCGGGAAGGCGCGCTGGAGTCTTGCAGAACTAGGCAGCCTTGACGCGCGCCACGGTGCCCCAGGGGTCGGCGACGCTAAAGGCCTCTGCGCTCCGCTGCACTTCTACCCCGGCGCGGGCGAGCCGGTCGGCGACCGCGTTGACTGCATCGACGTTCGGCAGAACGATCTCGTAGTGAACAAGGCCCGTGCTGCCGGCGGGTGCGGCACTGCCGCCTCGGCTGTGCCAGATGTTGAGGCCGAGATGGTGATGATAGCCACCGGCGCTGACGAAGAGCGCGCCGGGATAGCGGTCGGTCGTCAGGTCGAAGCCGAGCGTGTCCACATAGAAGCGATGAGCGGCTTCGAGGGCGCCGACCTGAAGGTGGACGTGGCCGATGATGGTGCCGGCCGGCATCGGGGTCTCCAGCGTGGCAGTGCCGGGCAGCTCGGCGAGCACGGCGCGCATGTCCAGCGGCTGCGTCGCCATCTCGATGGTCTTGCCCTGCCAGCGCCATTCACTCGGCTGGCGATCGCGGTAGATCTCGATGCCGTTGCCGTCGGGATCGTCGAGATAGAGCGCTTCGCTGACGAGATGATCGGAGGCGCCGATCGGGATCTGCTGGGCGATCAGCCGTCGCAGAACCACCGCGAGCGCCGGCCGGTCCGGCACGAGGATGGCGACATGGAACAGGCCGGTGGTGCCGCGGGGCCGGACTGGGGCATCGGGCGCCACCTCGAGCTCGATCAGCGTTTGTCCGCCCGCGCCGAGCTGGACCAGGCCATTCGCCTCACCGAGAACGCTCAGGCCCACCGTGCGGGTGTAGAATGCGACCGAGCGAGCCGCGTCGCGTACACGCAGGCGCACCGCGCCCAAGACCAGCTCGGAGGGGAGCGCCTGAGGCGCAGCGGTCGTCGGGGTGGGGGTCATGGGGGGCTCGGCGATATGGATGGTGTGGGTATTGCTCGGCCCGGGGCGGGGGATTTGCAAGGGGTTGCGCTTGCGTTGATGCAATAATGGGCTGTCGCGCGCGCCGTAGCGGGGGGATGCGGCGTTTGTGCCGGGGGCGGGGCGGACATCTCCTTGCCTCCCCCGGCCTCATCCCTTAAGACGGGGCAGCCCCGGACGGACCGCTTCGCCGGGGTTTTGTCTGTGCGGGCATTGGCGCTTTTGCCGGCTCGCACCTCGCAATCAGGAGCGCGGCTCGTGGCGAATGTGGTCGTCGTCGGATCCCAATGGGGCGACGAGGGTAAGGGTAAGATCGTCGATTGGCTCAGTGAGCAGGCCGACGTCGTCGTCCGCTTCCAGGGCGGTCACAATGCGGGCCATACGCTGGTCGTCGGCAACAACACCTATAAGCTCTCCCTGCTGCCCTCCGGGCTGGTGCGCGGCGCGCGCCTGTCGGTGATCGGCAATGGCGTGGTGCTCGACCCCTGGGCGCTGGTGGACGAGATCGGCCGCATCACCGGCCAGGGCGTGACGGTCACGCCCGAGCGCCTGCGCGTTGCCGAGAATGTCGCCCTCATCCTGCCGCTGCACCGCGAACTCGACGCCATCCGCGAGAACGCCGCCGCCTCGGGCACCAAGATCGGTACCACCAAGCGCGGCATTGGCCCGGCTTACGAGGACAAGGTGGGCCGCCGGGCGATCCGCCTGATGGACCTCGCCTATGAGGCGACGCTCGATGCCAAGATCGAGCGCCTGCTGGCGCATCACAATCCGCTGCGTCGCGGTCTCGGCATCGAGGAAGTCGACGCCGACAAGCTGCGCGCCGAGCTGATCGAGATCGCCCCGAAGGTTCTGCCCTATATGGATCGCGTCTGGTCGCTGCTCGACGATGAGCGCCGCCATGGCTCGAAAATCCTGTTCGAGGGCGCGCAGGGCGCGCTGCTCGACGTCGACCACGGCACCTATCCGTTCGTGACCTCGTCCAACACCGTGGCGGCGCAGGCAGCGACCGGCTCCGGCCTCGGTCCGAACGCCATCGGCTATGTGCTGGGCATCACCAAGGCCTACACCACCCGTGTCGGCGAAGGCCCGTTCCCGTCGGAGTTGCATGACGAGATCGGCCGCAGGATCGGCGAGCGCGGGCGCGAATTCGGCACCGTCACCGGGCGTCCCCGCCGTTGCGGCTGGTTCGACGCGGCGATCGTGCGCCAGACCGTGCGCACCTCCGGCATCACCGGCATCGCCCTGACCAAGCTCGACGTGCTCGACGGTTTCGAGGAGCTGAAGGTGTGCGTGCGCTACCGCCTCAATGGGCAGGAGATCGATTATCTCCCGGCCGGGCAGGACGCGCAGGCCAATCTCGAGCCGGTCTACGAGACCATTGAGGGCTGGAGCGGCTCCACCGCCGGCGCCCGCTCCTGGGCCGATCTTCCGGCCGAGGCGGTGAAATATGTGCGCCGTATCGAGGAACTGATCGGCTGCCCCGTCGCGTTGCTGTCTACCAGCCCGCAGCGGGATGATACGATCCTGGTGCAGAATCCCTTCGAGTCGTGAACGCGAAGTGACATCGTAGCGTAATGGCCGATTACTATCCGCTCCTCGCGCGTGCCATTGGTGGCCTCCCGGATCGTTCCGAGGCGGGTCGCCGGACTGTCTATGACCGGGCGCGACGGGCGCTGCTGGCGCAGCTGCGCAATGCCGATCCGCCGCTGCGCGATCAGGATATCGAGCGGGAGCAACTCTCGCTCGAAGAGGCCATCCGGCGTCTGGAGCAGGATTATGCCGGTGCGGATGAGCCGGTGGCGGAGGCCGTTGTGTCGCCGGTGCCGGTCGCCGCTCCCATTGCTGCGCCTGCACCGGTGCCGGCTGAACCGGCGCCGCCCGCGGCGCCCCGTGTGCCGCAGGCCGCGCGCGACGCTTTCTCGGCACCCCGTCGCCCGGCAGCGCCAGCTCCGGAAAGCGATGATGACGAACTGACCGCGCTTGCTGCTGGCCGGGCAGGGCGCGATTCCTGGGCCGACGATCCAGCCCTGTCGGCGACGCAGGATTTCTCCGGTCTTCGGCCCGATGAGGACGGCGGCGACGGCTTCAATGCCCGTCTCACCGGCGAGCGCCATGCTGCTGTCGAGGACGACACGCCCGCCAAGGGCGGGCGTGGCCACCTCATCGCCCTTGCCGTGGCCGCCCTTCTGCTGGTTGGCGCGGGCGTGGTCGGCTTCACGCAGCGCGATGCCATCCTCGCCCTGATCAAGGGTGGCGGCGCCTCGGCGCCTGCGCCGGTGGCGGATACCGACACGGCGGCGCCGTCCGGCCCCGAGGTCACCAAGTCCAACGATCGCATTGCCCAAGCGGCCTCGGACAGCACGCGCACCGCCCCGGCGGCGGCGCCCATCGCCGCTCCGCAAGGGGCGGGTGTGGGCGTTGCCCAGCGCGCCGTAATGTTCGAGGAAAGTGCCGGCGGCGGCGAGCAGAGCCTGCAGCAATATGTCGGCAATGTCGTCTGGAGCACCGAGACCTTCCAGGGCCAGAACGGTACGGGGCCGGATATCGGTATCCGCGCCGTGGTCACCGTTCCCGATCGTAATGTGAAGGTGACGCTGCGGCTGCGCCGCAATCAGGATCCGGGCATTCCCGCCTCGCACATCATCGAGGTGCAGTTCGAGTTGCCGCCGAATTTCGATCTCGGCAATGCCGGCACCGTGCCGGGCATGCGCGCCAAGGCGTCGGAGGGCGCGCAGGGCGTGCCGCTGATCGGCCTGCCGGTTCGCGTCGCGCCGGGCTTCTTCCTCATCGGCCTCTCGGCTATCGAGGCCGACCGCCAGCGCAATCTTGGCCTGCTCATCACCCGCAACTTCCTCGATCTGCCGGTGGTGTTCGAGAATGGCCGGCGGGCGATTCTGGTGCTGGAAAAGGGCGTGCCGGGCGATCAGGCGTTCCGCGAGGCCTTCTCGAAGTGGGGCCTGCCGGTCCCCGCCGCGACGGCCAACTGAGGCGCGTCGCCCTTCTCATCTCGTCTGACGTTATGCGCATCGGTGGGGCTATACCCCGCCAATGTGGGCTCTTGCCATGCGTTCAGTGCAAAGCGGCTCCGTGGTATTAGGTATACCACGAAACGGCGACTTCGATTACGTTGCGCTGCAATAGGATCGAGGAACGGAGCCGCGCATGTTTGAGTCCGTGTTTCCCGTGCTGCCGCTGCTCATCGCATGTCATGCCTGGATGACCATCATGCTCGTCCAAACCCTTGATAGCGAAGACGTTGCGGTGTTGGCACCCGAGTGCTTCCCGGTCTGAGGCGGGCGGCGCCACGCGCCTAATGGCAGCGAACGACCCGGACACTTCGGGCCCTGTCGGCATGAAAAACCCCGCGCCGGGCATCCGACGCGGGGTTTTCCGTCAGCTTATGTTGCGCTGCGTCAGGCAGCGACGCGCTTGTTCAGCACATCGACCAGCGTCTTGCCGAGGCGCGCCGGGGAGGGGGAGACCACGATCCCGGCCTCTTCCATCGCCGCGATCTTGTCCTCGGCGCCGCCCTTGCCGCCGGAGATGATCGCGCCGGCATGGCCCATGCGGCGGCCGGGAGGAGCGGTGCGGCCGGCAATGAAGCCAACCATCGGCTTCTTGCGGCCACGCTTGGCTTCGTCCTTGAGGAACTGCGCCGCTTCTTCCTCGGCCGAACCGCCGATCTCGCCGATCATGATGATCGACTCGGTCGCGTCATCCGCCAGGAACATCTCAAGCATGTCGATGAACTCGGTGCCCTTCACCGGATCGCCACCAATGCCGACCGCCGTGGTCTGACCGAGGCCTTCCTGCGAGGTCTGGAACACCGCCTCATAGGTCAGCGTGCCGGAGCGCGAGACGACGCCGACATTGCCCTTCTTGAAGATGTTGGCCGGCATGATGCCGATCTTCGACTCGCCGGCGGTGACGATGCCGGGGCAGTTCGGGCCGACGAGGCGGGACTTGGAACCGTCCAGCGCGCGGCGCACCTTCACCATGTCGAGCACCGGAATGCCCTCGGTGATGCAGACGATGAGCGGGATCTCGGCCGCGATGGCCTCGCAGATCGCATCGGCCGCGCCCGGCGGCGGGACGTAGATGACCGAGGCATCGGCGCCGGTCTTCTCACGCGCTTCGGCGACGGTGTCGAACACCGGCAGGCCGAGATGGGTGGAGCCACCCTTGCCCGGCGAGGTGCCGCCGACGACCTTGGTGCCATAGGCCAGCGCCTGCTCGGAATGGAACGTGCCATTCTTGCCGGTGAAGCCCTGGGTGATCAGCTTGGTGTCTTTGTTGATGAGAATGGACATCAGGCGGCTCCCTGCACAGCCTTGACGATCTTCTGGGCGGCGTCGTCGAGATCGTCCGCCGGGATGACGTTCAGCCCGCTGTCGCGGATGATCTGCTTGCCTTCCTCGACATTGGTGCCTTCGAGGCGCACCACCAGCGGCACGGACAGGCCGACCGCCTTGACCGCCGCGATCACGCCGCGCGCGATGACGTCGCACTTCATGATGCCGCCGAAGATGTTGACGAGGATGCCCTTCACCTTCGGGTCGGCGGTGATGATCTTGAACGCCGCCGTCACCTTCTCTTCCGTGGCGCCACCGCCGACGTCGAGGAAGTTGGCCGGGCTCTCGCCATAGAGCTGGATGATGTCGAGCGTTGCCATGGCCAGGCCCGCGCCGTTGACCATGCAGCCGATCGTGCCGTCGAGCGCGATATAGGCGAGGTCGTACTTCGAGGCTTCGATTTCCTTGGCGTCTTCCTCGGTCTCGTCACGCAGCGCCATCACGTCGGGGTGGCGGTAGAGCGAGTTCGAATCGAAGGAGATCTTGGCGTCGAGGCACTTCAGCTTGCCGTCCTTGGTGACGACGAGCGGGTTGATCTCGAGCATCGCCATGTCCTTGCCGACAAAGGCGGCGTAGAGCTTGGCGACAACATCGCCGGCCTGCTTGGCGAGGTCGCCGGTGAGGCCAAGCGCCTGCGCCACGGTGCGGCCGTGATGGGGCATCACGCCGGTGGCGGGGTCGATGGAGAAGGTGTGGATCTTCTCGGGAGTCGAGTGCGCGACTTCCTCAATGTCCATGCCGCCTTCGGTCGAGACGACGAAGGCAACGCGCGAGGTGGCGCGGTCGACGAGGGCGGAGAGGTAGAACTCCTTCTCGATCTCCGAACCTTCCTCGATATAGACGCGGTTCACCTGCTTGCCGGCCGCGCCGGTCTGCAGGGTGACGAGGGTCTTGCCGAGAATCTGCTTGGCGTTGGCCGCCGCGTCAGCCGCCGACTTGACGACGCGCACGCCGCCCTTCTCGCCGGCATCGGCCTCGACGAACTTGCCCTTGCCGCGGCCGCCCGCGTGAATCTGGCTCTTCACCACCCAGACCGGGCCGGGGATCTGCGTCGCCGCGGCATCCGCCTCGGCCGCGTTCAGAATGGCGACTCCGTTGGGCACCGGGACTCCGTATTCGCGGAGCACTCCCTTGGCCTGATACTCATGGATGTTCATTAGTCCAGCTCCTCCACAACCCCGCGGCCGGGCGCGCGCCGGGCGCTCCCGTCGATTGGCGTATCCTATTTCCCTATAGGCGCTGATGCGCCGAGACGCTACTGCACGAAAGTGTTGCTGAGCGTCCCGATGCCCTCGATCACGATGTCTACCGCGTTGGAGGGTTCTTTCATCGTTCCCACCCCGATCGACGTGCCGCAGCAGATGAGGTCGCCGGGGTTCAGCGTCATGTCGTGGGAGATCCGGCTCACCAGCTGGCGGGCCGAGAAGATCATGTCGCTGATCGGGTAGTTCTGGCGCTCCTGGCCATTCAGCACGGTGCGCACGACGAGGCTGGACGGCTCGACACCGGTCGCCACGACCGGGCCGAACGGGCCGAAACCGTCGAAGCTCTTGGCCCGCACCCACTGGGCGAAGGTCGCGTCCTTGTTGATGATGTCGGCCGCCGTGATGTCGTTCACGCAGGTGTAGCCGAAGATATGGTCGCCGGCTTCGTCCTCGGAAACGGAGGTCGCCGTCTTGCCGATGATGATGCCGAGCTCGCCCTCATAGACGATTTTGCCGTCATAGGAGCCGGGCCGCGTCACCGTGGCGCCGGGGGTGGTGAGGCTGGAACCGGCCTTGAGCAGATAGAGCGGATCCTGCGGCACCGGCGAATTCAGCTTGGCTGCCAGCGCGTGGAAATTGTTCCACAGCGCCAGGATCTTGGTCGGCTCGGTCGGCGCCAGCAGCGCGACCTCGGAGAGCGCGATGCGCTCCCCGGTCGGCTGGGCCCCGTTGAACATGTTGCCGGAGTGAACGGAGATGATGTCGCCGTCGAGCGTGCCGAAACCGGTCACGCCCGCGCGGCTGTAACGAACCCAATGTGCCATCGTGCAGGAAACTCAGTTGTAGCAGCCGGCGATCTGCGCGCGCTGGCGAACCAGGGCGAGCACGATGTCGATGGTCGGGGTCGGGATGCCCGCGAGACGGCCCATTTCCTGGACCACCGTCACCAGCGCGTCGATCTCCATGGCGCGCGAGCGCTCGAGATCCTGCAGCATCGAGGTCTTGTGGGCGCCGACGGCGCCCGCGCCATCAATGCGGCGCTCGACGCCGACGCGGAAGTTCACGCCGGACTGCACGGCGATCTCCTGCGCCTCCAGCATCATCGCCTTGGCGACGGCGCGGGTGCCGGGATCGGAGGCGATCACGTCGAGGGTCGCGTGGGTCAGCGCGCTGATCGGGTTGAAGCAGAGATTGCCCCACAGCTTCAGCCAAAGCTCGTCGCGAATGTTCGGCAGCACCGGGGCGCGCATGCCGCCGGCGGCGAAGGCCTCGGAGAGCTTGGTCGCGCGCTCGGTGATCTCGCCCGAGGGCTCGCCCAGCGGGAACTTGTCGCCATAGACGTGCTTGATGACGCCCGGCTCGACCACTTCCGTCGCCGGATAGACGATGCAGCCGATGGCGCGCTCGGGGCGCAGACCATTCCACTGCTTGCTGCCCGGATCGACGCTTTCGAGGGTCTTACCCTCGAGGTGGTCGCCATGCTTGTAATAGTACCAGTACGGCACGCCGTTGACGGCGGTGACGACGGCGGTGTCGTTGCCCAGCAGCGGCTGCATGGCGTCGACGACGCCCGGCACCGAATGCGCCTTGAGGGCGACGATGACGTAATCCTGCGGGCCGAGTTCGGCCGGGTTATCGGAGCAGGGAATGTGCTCCACGCGCTCTTCGCCATCGATGAGCAGCTTCAGGCCATTCTTCTTCATGGCCTCGAGGTGCGCGCCACGCGCCACCAGGCTGACATCGACGCCGGCACGCTTCAGCTGAACGCCGACATAGCCACCGATCGCGCCAGCACCATAGATGCAGACCTTCATTGGACTCCCTCCTGCGACCGTGCTGCCCCCGCGGCGCACGGCATCTTTGTTTGGTATTTTGTATGCCATGATTAGGGAGGTTTCGACCCTAGTCAAGAGCGATGTGTTGGGCGTGATAATACGTCGCGCATGTTGTGCCGCTTCGCGGTCTTCGCGGGGCGTGTTTGCGACGCACACGATAGATTACGTCGCCGGGCGGCGGCTTGTCCACCGTGTAAAGGCCAGAACAATTGTCTTCCGTATGGCGCAAAAGACTACGTAAGGCCGATCTATCGACTGGCGGGACAGCAATGCTTACTGTTTTTGAAAATGGTTCGGGGGCGCATGCGCCCCCGAACTCCGGCTATGTCTGATCGGACGTGCCCGCCACTCACGCGTCGGGGGCGACCTGGTGGTTGGCGAGCAGCTCGAGCGCCTTCACCAGCGCCGAGTGATCCCACGCCGCGCCGCCATTGGCCGCGCAGGCGCTGAACAGCTGCTGCGCCAGCGCCGTCGAGGGCAGCGACATCTGCATCTGCCGCGCGCCGTTCAGCGCGAGGTTCAGATCCTTCTGGTGCAGCTCGATGCGGAAGCCCGGATTGAAGGTGCGCTTGATCATGCGCTCGCCATGCACTTCCAGGATGCGCGAATTGGCAAAACCGCCCATCAGCGCCTGGCGCACCTTGGCCGGGTCGGCACCGGCCTTCGAGGCGAAGAGCAGCGCCTCGCCCACGGCGAGGATGTTCAGCGCGACGATGATCTGGTTGGCCACCTTGGTGGTCTGGCCGTCGCCATTGCCGCCGACGAGGGTGATGTTCTTGCCCATCTTCTCGAACAGCGGCTTCACCGTCTCGAAGGCGCCCTCGGGGCCGCCGACCATGATGGTGAGCGAGGCGGCCTTGGCGCCGACCTCGCCGCCGGAGACCGGCGCATCGAGATAGTCGCAGCCGAGATCGTTGATCTTCTTGGCGAATTCCTTGGTCTCGACCGGCGCGATCGAGCTCATATCGACCACGATCTTGCCCGGCGTCAGCCCCGCCGCGATGCCGTTCTCGCCGAACAAGGCGGCCGCCACATGCGGGGTGTCCGGCACCATGGTGATGATGATATCGGCGTGCCTGGCGACTTCCGTGCCGGTCGCGCAGGCGACGCCGCCCTTGCCGGTCAGCTCCGCCGGAACCGGCTTGATGTCGTAGAGATACAGCTCATGGCCCGCATCGATCAGGTGCCCCGCCATCGGCGCGCCCATGATGCCGAGACCGACAAATCCAACCTTCGCCATCTCAGATGTCCTCGTTTCCTAGACTATGTTGTTGACCGCGCCGCTCACGCCGTCGGGGCGAGAGCCTTGATCCAGCCGAGGCCGGCGGCGGTGTCGCCCTTCGGCTTGTACTCGCACCCGACCCAGCCGGCGTAGCCGATGGCGTCGAGGTGGCGGAACAGGAATGCGTAATTGATCTCGCCCGTGCCCGGCTCGAAGCGGCCCGGATTGTCGGCGAGCTGGATATGCGCGATCTGCGGCAGGTTCGCCTCGATGGTCCGGGCGAGATCGCCTTCCATGATCTGCATGTGGTAGATGTCGTACTGGATGAACAGGTTGTCCGAGCCGACCTCGTCGATGATCGCCTTCGCCTGCTTCGTGTAGTTCAGGAAGAAGCCGGGAATGTCGCGGGTGTTGATCGGCTCGATCAGCAGCTTGAGACCGGCGTCCTTGATCTTCGGCGCGGCATACTTGAGATTTTCGACAAAGGTCTTGTGCAGGACATCCCGCTCGACGCCCGCCGGAGCGATGCCGGCGAGGATGTTGACCTGCGGCGAGCCCAGGGCGGTCGCGTAGGTGATCGCCTTGTCGACGCCGGCGCGGAATTCGTCGACGCGGTCGGGCAGAATGGCAATGCCGCGCTCGCCGGCGCCCCAATTGCCGGCCGGCAGGTTGTGCAGCACCTGCTGCAGGCCATTGGCCTTCAGCCTGGCGACCAGTTCCTCGACCGGGAAATCATAGGGGAAGAGGTACTCGACGCCGGTGAAGCCGGCGGCGGCGGCCTTCTCGAACCGGTCGAGGAAGGGCACCTCGTTGAACAGCATGGTGAGATTGGCGGCAAAACGGGGCATGAACCGCTCCTGGGCAGGGATCACGAAAACGGGGCTGATGGCCGGGCGGACCGGCTGACACAGCTATGGACGCAGCCTGCAGCGTTTGCATGAAACCGCGTCCGCGCGAAAGCCAGACGACGACAGCGCCCCTTCCGCACCGCCCTGCGGGGGGAGGGGCGCAGCGCGTCAGGCGTTTTCCTTGGTGCTCTCGAGCGGCAGGTCGAGGACTTCCTCGAACTCGTTCACCGCGTCGATCTCGGTGCCCATGGCGATGTTGGTCACGCGCTCGAGGATGAACTCCATGACCACCGGCACCTGATGCTCCTGCATCAGCGCCCTGGCGCGGGTGAAGGCATCCTTGAACTCGTTGGGCGAGGAGACACGCACCGCCTTGCAGCCGAGGCCCTCGGCGACCGCGACATGGTCGACGCCATAGCCGGCATTCTCGTCGGCATTGATGTTGTCGAAGGCCAGTGAGACCTCGAAGTCCATGTTGAAGCCGCGCTGGGCCTGACGGATCAGGCCGAGATAGGAGTTGTTCACGACGACATGGATGTAGGGCAGCTTGTGCTGGGCGCCGACGGCGAGCTCCTCGATGAGGAACTGGAAGTCGTAATCGCCGGACAGCGCAACGATTTCCGCGTCCGGGTCAGCCGCGCGCACGCCGAGCGCGGCGGGGAGGGTCCAGCCGAGCGGGCCGGCCTGGCCGCAATTGATCCAGTTGCGCGGCTCGTAGACGTGCAGCATTTGCGCGCCTGCAATCTGGCTGAGGCCGATGGTCGAGACGTAGCGCGTGTGACGGCCGAACGCCTCGTTCATCTCCTCATAGACGCGCTGCGGCTTCAGCGGCACGTTGTCGAAATGCGTCTTGCGCAGCATGGTCTTCTTGCGGCCGAGGCATTCGGCGGCCCAGGCTGAGCGGTCCTTGAGCGTGCCGGCCGCCTTGTATTCCTTGGCGACCTCGAGGAAGAGGTCGAGCGCCGCGCCGGCATCCGAGACGATGCCGAGATCCGGGCCGAAGACGCGGCCGATCTGGGTCGGCTCGATGTCGACATGGATGAACTTGCGGCCCTTGGTGTAGACGTCGACCGAGCCGGTGTGACGGTTGGCCCAGCGGTTGCCGATGCCGAACACGAAGTCCGAGGCCAGCATGTTCGCATTGCCGTAGCGGTGCGAGGTCTGCAGGCCGCACATGCCGGCCATCAGGTCGTGATCGTCGGGAATGGTGCCCCAGCCCATCAGGGTGGGGATGACCGGAATGCCCGTCAGCTCGGCGAATTCAACCAGCTTGTCCGAGGCGTCGGCGTTGATGATGCCGCCGCCGGAGACGATGAGCGGGCGCTCCGCCTCGTTCAGCATGGCGATGGCCTTCTCGGCCTGCTTGCGCGTCGCCTTGGGCTTGTAGACCTCGAGCGGGGAATAGGTGTCCTCGTCGAACTCGATCTCGGCGAGCTGGACGTCGATCGGCAGGTCGATCAGCACCGGGCCGGGACGGCCGGAACGCATGACGTGGAAGGCCTGCTGGAACACCATCGGCACCAGCGCCGGCTCGCGGACCATGACGGCCCACTTGGCGACCGGCTTGGCGATCGACTCGATGTCGACGGCCTGAAAGTCTTCCTTGTAGAGGCGGGCGCGGGGCGCCTGGCCGGTGATGCACAGGATCGGGATCGAATCGGCGGAGGCCGAATAGAGGCCGGTGATCATGTCGGTGCCGGCGGGGCCGGAGGTGCCGATGCACACGCCGATATTGCCCGCCTTGGCGCGGGTATAGCCCTCGGCCATGTGCGAGGCGGCCTCGACGTGGCGGGCGAGGATGTGGCGCGTCTTACCGTGCGCGCGCATGGCGGAATAGAACGGGTTGATCGCGGCACCCGGAACACCGAAGGCGGTCGTCACGCCTTCCTTTTCGAGAATGCGGATCGCTGCATCGACGGCACGCATCTTGGCCATGGCACTTCCTCCTGTCGTCGTCAGCCAACCGGCATCGCCCCGCTCTGCGCAGGGCCGGCGGTGCCCGGCCGGCCGTCTCGACTGTTCAAAATCTCCGGTTTCGGCGGCCGCAGGGCAGGCGAGCGGCGCGAGGGCCATGCTGCGGAGCGGCAGGATTCTTTCCGCGGTGCGGAATGAATTTCCGAAATCGCGCAAAACATGCCACGCCCCTCTCATTTCCGCAATACGGGATATATTTCTGATTTGCGAAAAAGCGGCGGATGCGCCTTTATGATAGGGCGAGCCCGTTCGGCGCCGGTGGCATAAGGCCGGTGAGCCGCCGCCCGCCCGCCAGCCGCGCCCAGGAGATCACGCCGCGATGACCGATGCCGTCTCGACCACACGCCGCCGCGGACGGCCGCCCACCGGCGAGGCCGGGGGCGAGGTGCAGTCGCTCGACCGGGCCATTGCGCTGCTCGAAGTCCTTGCTTTGTCTGATGGATTGTCGCTGAGCGAGGTGGCCCGCGCCGCCGAGCTGCCGACCTCCACGGTGCATCGCCTGCTCACCACGCTGGAGCGGCGGGGGCTGGTGGGGCATGACGCGGCGACCGGGCACTGGGTCGTCGGCGTCGGGCTCTTCCGTATCGGCTCGGCCTACTTACGCATCCGCAAGCTGCCGGAAATCGGCCGCGTGCTGCTGCGCGAGCTCTCCCACGGGGTGAACGAGACGGTGAATCTTTCCCTGATCGACGGGGAACATCTGGTGTGCGTGGCGCAGGTGGAGAGCCACGCGGCGGTGCGCGCCTTCTTCCGGATCGGCGGTTTTCTGCCCATTCACGCCTCGGGCGGGGGCAAGGCGATTCTGGCCGCGATGAACCCGGAAGCGCGCCGCGCCTGGTTAGGGGGCGACCAGCTGCCGCGCTACACCGAACACACCCATGTGAGCCGGCGCGCGCTGCAGTCGGACCTCGCCATCATCGCCGAGCGCGGCTTTTCCATTGACGATGAAGAACATACGCCGGGCATGCGCTGCGTGGCGGCGGCGGTGCTGGATGAATGGCGCGAGCCGGTCGGGGCGATCTCGATCTCGGCCCCGACGGTGCGGATGCCGCCCGAGCGCATCGCCGATCTCGGCGGACAGGTGAAGGAAGCCGCACGCCGGCTCACCGCCCGCTATTCCGGGAGCTAACCGGCGGGTCGGTCGCGGGACGGCTCGGGCGGTCTCGCCCGTAGAGGTGTAAAAATACCTCTTCGATGAATTGTGGCGGTGCGTGGCACGCCCCTGCCGGTCGCCGACGCGCCCGGCTTTCTTGCATTTTTGCCTATGAGCGGACACACCGGCCTGACTGGTCACGACTGGCCGGTCAGTGCAGTCAGATGGACGATCAGGCCGACGAGTGCAGTGAGGCCGACCGACGTGAGCCTCGCCGAGCCTCGGCCGCGAGCCCTTCCCCCGAACCCTCGTCGCGAAAGTTTCGCCGCCCGTCGACGCCGGGGACACAGCCCGACCGGACAAAAAAATGCCGGCGCTTGGAAGCGCCGGCACCAGTCGCCTAGGAGGAACCGAACGTCGGGAAAACCCTTCGTTCCGCTCCGGGAGGCTCTGAGGTCCATCCCGCCCGCCGCGATGTGCCGCGCAGCCTTGAACGGGACAGCCGATAGGGCTTCCGCGCCTCCAGCCCGTGATCGGGGCCTCTCGCGGAAGGGGCGGGCGGCACCCAAGGCGCCGCCCGAAGGTTCTGGATCAGACCGGAGGTCCGATCACAGGGTCGTCTAGATCAGACGGTGGTCCAGATCAGACGGCCTTGGCGTCGTGCATCGCGGAAATTTCTTCCTGCGAATAGCCGAGATCGGCGAGCACTTCGTTGGTGTGCTGGCCGAGCAGCGGCGAGGCGGTGATCTCCACCTCGACGTCCGAGAACTTGATCGGCGAACCGACGGTCAGGTACTTGCCGAGCTTGGGGTGATCGACCTCGACCACGGTGCCGCTCTTGCGCAGCGACGGGTCGTTGGCGATTTCCTTCATCGACAGCACCGGAGCGCAGGGGATGTCGAACTTGCGCAGGATGTCGATGGCCTCGAACTTCGTCTTGTCGGCGAGCCAGGACTCGATGAAGGCGAAGATGTCGAAGATCTTGTCCTGACGGGCTTCGGCGGTGTTGTAGGCCGGATCGTCGATCCACTCCGGCTTGCCGAGAGCCTTACAGATCGGCGCCCAGGCGTGGCCCTGAATGGTGAAGTAGATGTAGGCGTTCGGGTCGGTCTCCCAGCCCTTGCACTTCAGCACCCAGCCCGGCTGGCCGCCGCCGCCGGCATTGCCGCCGCGCGGAACCACGTCCGAGAACTCGCCGTGGGGGTACTGGGGGTACTCTTCGAGATAGCCCAGCGCGTCGAGGCGCTGCTGGTCACGCAGCTTGACGCGGCAGAGGTTGAGCACCGAATCCTGCATGGACACGGCGACCTTCTGGCCCTTGCCGGTCTTCACCTTCTGGTGGAGCGCGGTCAGGATGCCGATGGCCAGGTGCATGCCGGTGTTGGAGTCGCCGAGAGCGGCAGCCGACACGGTCGGCGGGCCATCCCAGAAACCGGTGGTGGAAGCGGCACCGCCGGCGCACTGCGCGACGTTCTCGTAGACCTTCAGGTCTTCATAGGCGTGGCCTTCGGAGAAGCCCTTCACCGAGGCGAGGATCATGCCCGGGTTGAGCGACTGGATGTGCTCCCAGGTGAAGCCCATGCGGTCGAGAGCGCCGGGGCCGAAATTCTCGACCATGACGTCCGACTCCTTGATGAGCCGGGTCAGGACTTCCTTGCCCTGCGCCGTCTTGGTGTCGAGCGTCAGCGAACGCTTGTTGGAGTTCAGCATGGTGAAGTACAGCGCGTCGGCGTCCTTGACGTGACGCAGCTGCGAACGGGTGACGTCGCCGGCGCCTGGGCGCTCGACCTTGATCACGTCGGCACCGAACCAGGCCAGAAGCTGCGTGCAGGCGGGACCAGCCTGGACGTGCGTGAAATCGATGATCTTAATACCTTCGAGCGGCTTAGACATCGTGGTCGACTTCCCTTTCAGCGTTAACAGTCCGGTCGGAGGCTCACCCTGCCGCCGGATTGAGATCCCCATCCCTCTTGGATGGAGACACTTCCTTCTCCCCACGCCGCCGACCGGGCGAACCCGTTGGCCGGAGGCAACTCCCAGGTGGTGATCGACGTCGGTTCGAGCCGGTTGTTCTCGCTCACCCTGGCATCAGACCGCCGACCGGGCGCGCGAGCGCCGGCCGGGGCCTGTATCCTCACCGCCACCGCCCCGAGAGGCCGCGGCGGGGAAATTCGTGTCACTCAGCCGCGAGGCGCACCGTCTCGCCGACCGCGCCGGAGGTCTTGATGCGCTCGATCTCGGCCGCATCGAGGCCGAGCACGCTCGCGAGGATCTCCTCGGTGTGCTCGCCCAGCAGCGGCGAACGCTCGACCGCGACGTCGTTGTCCGACAGCTTGATCGGGTTGCCGACGGTCAGGTACTTGCCGCGCGCGGGGTGATCGACCTCGACCAGCGTGCCGGTCTCGTAGAGCGAACGATCCTCGGCGATCTCCTTCATGGAGAGCACCGGGCCGCAGGGAATGTCGTACTCGTTGAGGATCTCCATCGCCTCGAACTTGGTGTGGGCCATGGTCCACGATTCGATGCGGGTGAAGATCTCGTTGAGGTGCGGCAGACGCGCGGCCGGGGTGGCGTAGTTCGGGTCGGTCTTCCAGTCGGGCTCGTGGATGACGTCGCAGATCTTCGACCAGACCGGGGCCTGGGTGATGAAATAGATGTAGGCGTTGGGATCGGTCTCCCAGCCCTTGCAGCGCAGGATGCGGCCCGGCTGGCCGCCGCCCGAATCATTGCCGGCGCGCGGCACGGCGTCGCCGAAGGGGATGCCCTCGCCGAACTGGCTGTATTCGCGCAGCGGGCCGCGCTCGAGGCGCTGCTGGTCGCGCATCTTGACGCGGCAGAAGTTCAGCACGGCGTCCTGCATGGCGCAGAGCACCTTCTGGCCGCGGCCGGTCAGCGTGCGCTGGTAGAGCGCGGTGACGATGCCCAGCGCCAGGTGCAGGCCGGTGCCGGAATCGCCGATCTGCGCCGCGGTGACGAGGGGAAGCCCGTCGCGGAAGCCGGTGGTGGAGGCCGAACCGCCCGTGCACTGGGCGACGTTCTCATACACCTTGCAGTCTTCAAACGGGCCGGGGCCGAAGCCCTTCACCGAAGCGAGGATGATGCGCGGGTTCAGCTCCTGGATGCGCTCCCAGGTGAAGCCCATGCGGTCCAGCGCGCCCGGCGCGAAATTCTCGACCATCACGTCGCAGATTTTCACGAGATCCTCGAGGACTTTCTTGCCCTCGGGATTCTTGGTGTCGAGCGTGATGGAACGCTTGTTGGAGTTCAGCATCGTGAAATAGAGGCTGTCCGCATTGGGGACATCACGAAGCTGGGCGCGGGTCACGTCGCCTTCACCGGGACGCTCGACCTTGATGACATCCGCCCCGAACCACGCCAGAAGCTGGGTGCAGGTGGGGCCGGACTGAACGTGGGTGAAGTCTAGGATCCGGACTCCGTCCAGGGCCTTTCCCATGGCATTTCCTCTCGAAGTATTTGCCGCGGCTCTGTTTTTTTGGCCGGCCGCTTGGCAAGGTTGGAAGGTGGGCGCGGGCGGGATTTTCCCCGCCCGCGCCCGGTTGGATTACTTCTTCTTCACGACGCTCTGCGGGTTCAGGCTGCCGATGTTGCCGGACTCGCTGCCGGCCGCCGGGTCGATCACCGCGTTGATGAGGGTCGGCTTGCCGGAGTTCATCGCCTCGTCGACGGCGCGCTTCAGCTCGTCCGGGGTGGTGGCGTTCACGCCGACGCCGCCGAAGGCTTCCATCATCTTGTCGTAGCGGCTGTCCTTCACGAACACCGTGGTGCCCGGATCGCGGCCGGTCGGGTCGGTGTCGAGGCCGCGATAGATGCCGTTATTGTTGAAGACGACGATGCAGACCGGCAGGTTGTAGCGGCAGATCGTCTCCACCTCCATGCCGGAGAAGCCGAAGGCCGAGTCACCCTCGACCGCCAGAACCGGCTTGCCGGTCTCGACGGCGGCGGCGACGGCGAAGCCCATGCCGATGCCCATCACGCCCCAGGTGCCGACGTCCAGGCGCTTGCGCGGCTGGTACATGTCGATCACGCCGCGGGCGAGGTCGAGCGTGTTGGCGCCCTCATTGACGAGGATCGCGTCAGGACGCTCCTTGATGACCTGCTTGAGAGCACCCAGCGCCGAGTGGAAGTCCATCGGGGTGGAGTTCTTCAGCAGGCGCTGGGACATCTTGGCGATGTTGACTTCCTTGCGGGAGTTGATCGCGTCGATCCACTCCTTGGAGGGAGCGGTCCAGCCGGACTTGATGCCGTCGAGCAGGGCGGACACCACCGAGCCGATGTCACCGACCAGCGGCGCGGCGATCTCGACGTTGGAGTCCATTTCCTTGGGCTCGATGTCGACCTGGATGAACTGCTTGGGCGCATCGCCCCAGGTCTTGCCCTTGCCGTGCGACAGCAGCCAGTTGAGGCGCGCGCCGACGAGGAGGACGACGTCGGAGTCCTTGAGGACGGTCGAGCGGGCGGCGCCGGCCGACAGCGGATGGGTGTCGGGCAGCAGGCCCTTGGCCATCGACATCGGCAGGAAGGGGATGCCCGAGGTCTCGACGAATTCACGGATGGTCTCGTCGGCCTGCGCGTAGGCCGCGCCCTTGCCGAGGATGATGAGCGGCTTCTTGGCGCCCTTGAGGACGTCGAGCGCGCGCTTCACCGCGTCCGGGCCCGGGATCTGCGCCGGGGCGGCGTCGATGACCTTGACCAGCGACTTGGCGCCGGCGTCGGCGGTCATGACCTGCGAGAAGAGCTTGGCCGGCAGGTCGAGATAGACGCCGCCCGGACGGCCGGAGACCGCCGCGCGGATCGCGCGGGCGACGCCGATGCCGATGTCGGCGGCGTGCAGCACGCGGAAGGCCGCCTTGCAGAGCGGCTTGGCGATGGCAAGCTGGTCCATTTCCTCATAGTCGCCCTGCTGGAGGTCGACGATCTCGCGCTCGGAAGAGCCGGAGATGAGGATCATGGGGAAACAGTTGGTGGTGGCGTTCGCCAGGGCCGTCAGGCCGTTGAGGAAGCCCGGCGCCGAAACGGTGAGGCACACGCCCGGCTTCTTCGTCAGGAAGCCGGCGATGGCGGCCGCGTTGCCGGCGTTCTGCTCGTGGCGGAACGACACGACCCGGATGCCCTCGGCCTGGGCCATGCGGCCGAGGTCGGTGATCGGAATGCCGGGCACGCCGTAGATCGTCTCGATACCGTTGAGTTTCAGCGCATCAATGACGAGGTGGAAACCGTCCGTGAGCTCCTGCTCGACCTCGGTCGCCGTGTTCACGTCGATCACTTGTGCAACTGCAGACATCCCGTATTCCCTCCCAAACTTCCTCGGCGGGTTTTGCCGCCCTTAATCCAAGTCAATGTCCGATACGTCTCGTCAGTCCAGGTCAACATGGCTCTCGACGTGCCGCGCGAGGCGGAGCGTATGGTCTCGCACCAGACGCTCGGCGCGGTCCGCGTCCCGCGCCTCGAGAGCAATGATGATCTCCTGATGGTCGGCCGCCGAACGCTGCGCCCGGTCCATCTCGAAGATCGTGCGATGGCGGATGGCCCGTACATGGAAGAACAGGTTATCCGTCATCGCCGCGAGCAGTGAGGAGCCGCTCAGCCGGATCAGCGCCTGATGGAACGCGATATTCGCGGAGGAATATTCGTCGCACCGGTCGCGCTCGATCCCGGACAGATCGAACTCCTTGAAATACGTCCTCAGCTCGGCGATCGCCTCATCGCTCGCGCGTTGAGTGGCGAGGCGGGCCGCCATGCTTTCCAGCGCCGCCCAGGCCTCGATCATCTCGATGATCTCGGCCTTGGAACGGCGTACCACCAGAATTCCCCGCCGGGGCACGGCGCGGAGCAGGCCTTCCTGCTCCAGCATCGCGACCGCCTCGCGGATCGGCGTCCGGCTTGCGCCGAGACGCTCGGAAATGTCCCGCTCGTCGAGCAGCACCGGCTCACTGGAGCCGTAGATGTTCATGTTGGTAATGGCTTCCTTGAGAGCGGCGTAGGCCTTGCTCTTGAAGCTCTCCTTGGCCGGCAGGCGCTCAATGGCCAGGCCATGATCGCCGCTTTGCCAGCGCTTGTTCAGAACTGCCTTGCTGCTCACGGACGCTCCTCTGCGGAGGTCTTCCGCCGGGGATTTCAAGAAATTTGGCATACCAAATACCAACGTGTCAATTGGAATCCCCCTGAAGAACAGGGTAGGGGAGCTCCTTCTTCCCAAAGGTCAGCTTCGCGCCGACCGTTGATTCACAAGGTGTTCCAAGGCGTCATTACCGAATTGCGTATGCAGTATACCACGGGTCAAAAGCGCTGGCGAGGCCGCCTGAACAGTTTGCCCCAGAGTGGATGCAAAAGTTCGCGAGGTGACGGTGGGGAGGGGGGCGTTGCGGGGGGAGCGTGTGTGGCGTCATCCCGGATGCCGCAAGGCCGAGCCGGGATTGCGTGCCGCGAACCGGGCAAGCGATCCCGGCTCTGCGCTACGCTTCGGCCGGGATGACGTCGCGAGCGTCGCGCGGGAGCTGTCCCTGACGCCGTCATCCCCGGGCTTGGCCCGGGGATCCACGTCTTCTCGCCGGCACACGGCAAGTCATGGATGGCCGGGCCAAGCCCGGCCATGACGGTGTTCGGGCGGCACACGGCCACGGTCCCTCACGCCGTCATCCCGGACGGCCGCTAGGCCGATCCGGGATCGCTGTCCCCATGAAGCCCGCACGCGATCCCGGCTCTGCGCTGCGCTTCGGCCGGGATGACGCCGTTGGGGGGGGGGGCAGCGGCGACAGGGGAGCGGTGCCCGGTCGGGCCCACCCCTCAGGACGGGAAGCGGCCGTGCTTTTCCACATGGGCGGCGAGGCCGAGCGTGTGCTCGCGCACCAGGCGCTCGGCGAGGTCGGCGTCGCGGGCGACGAGGGCGGCGATGATGGCGCGGTGCTCCTGCAGCGAGCGCTCGGAGCGGTTCTCCTGCCGGACCGAGACGGCGCGGATGCCGCGAATGTGGATGAACAGATTGGCGGTCATCTCGCCGATCATCTCGCAGCCGCCGAGACCGATGATGGTCTGGTGGAAGCGGATATTGGCGTCCGAGTACTCGTTCATATGCTCGGTCGGCGCCTCGGCCTCGAAATCATGGAACATGTCGCGCAGGCCGGTGAGCTCGCGGTCGCTGGCGCGGCTGGTGGCGAGGCGCGCGGCCATGCTTTCCAGCGCCGCCCAGACGATGATCATGTCGATGATCTCGCGCTTGGACTTGCGCACCACGAAAATGCCCCGGCGCGGCACGGAGCGCACGAAGCCTTCCTGCTCCAGCACCGTGAGGGCCTCGCGAATCGGCGTGCGGCTGACCCCGAGATCCTGCGAGAGCTGGCGCTCATCGAGGCGGATTTCGCCCTCCTGGCCATAAAGGTCCATCTCGGTGATGGCCTTCTTGATGGCGTCGTAGGCGAGGGTGCGCAGGCTGGTATTCGCGGCGAGCGGCGCGATGTTCAGGCGTGAATTGGGATCGGCGCTTTCCACGGGCTTCCTCTCAGTTCGTTCTCTTGTTGTTTTTGTTGTCCACGGCCATTGCCCGTCATCGGCGGCAACAGTCGATTGGCGTTTGTTGACGCGCTTCTTGCTGCCCTTCTTGGCGTGGGCGATTCTCACCCTTAGGCAGGCATGTTGAGCATCATATATCATATACCGCTTGTCCATCCGACCATTGCCGGATGACGTTCCGGCGCCGTCGCGCCGCCGGGATTTCGCACCACCTTACCTCTGTCCCTCTGCAGGCCGGCCCGCCGGGCGTGCCGGCTGCCGGGCGCGTGCGCGTGCCCGAGCGAGGTGACGGCGCCATGTCGACCCGCGCTAGGCGGGTGCCGGCGGGCCGTTTCCGGCGCCGTCCACAGCTCTGAGGAGGGGGTGCCGCGTGCTCCCCGATGCCCGCGCGCGGCGCCACCCGCATCCCGGCGAGCACGGGATGGGCCGAGGCTGGAGCCGTTCCAGCGTGGTTTCATCGGGCTTTGCGAGTGCTTCCCCAAGGGAAGAAATGACCAAGTATTCCGCTACGTCACATTCCCATAGGTCAGTCTTCGTCTGTAAAAATATCGCATGGCTGGTATGCAAAATTTTGCATAATCAAAAAAAGCAGAGTATGTTCCCTACAGTCTGCTGGCGGTTGCCTCTGCGGAGGCGTTTCGTTCAGCGCGAAACAAGAAGAACAAGATAGAACTTGCTCAACCTTACGTTTGGAAACGTTCGAGGATAAAATGGCTACTGCCGCAACGTCATCTCAGAATAGCAGCCGCTGGCTGCAGCTTGTGTTCGGCGTCATCTGCATGTGCATGATTGCAAACATGCAGTATGGCTGGACGTTCTTCGTGAACCCGATGCAGGAGCGTCACGGCTGGGATCGCGCGGCGATCCAGGTGGCCTTCTCGATCTTCATCGTCACCGAGACCTGGCTGGTCCCGATCGAGGGCTGGTTCGTCGACAAGTACGGCCCGCGCGTCGTGGTGCTGTTCGGCGGCCTCATGTGCGGCATCGCCTGGCTGCTCAACTCCTACGCCGACTCGCTGACCCTGCTCTATGTCGCGGCGGCCATTGGCGGCATCGGCGCCGGCGCGGTCTACGGCACCTGCGTGGGCAACTCGCTGAAGTGGTTCCCGGATCGTCGCGGTCTCGCCGCCGGCATCACCGCCGCCGGCTTCGGCGCCGGCTCGGCGCTGACCGTCATCCCGATCCAGAACATGATCAAGAACCAGGGCTATGAAGCCGCGTTCTTCTACTTCGGCATCGGCCAGGGCATCGTAATCCTCTTCCTCGGCCTGTTCCTGGTCGCGCCGAAGAAGGAGCAGATCGCCGTCTTCGCCGCGAATGTCGCCAAGACCGTGAAGCAGAGCGCCCGTGACTTCTCCCCCAAGGAGATGCTCACCACCCCGCTGTTCTGGGTCATGTACGCCATGTTCGTGATGATGGCGGCCGGCGGCCTGATGGCCACCGCGCAGCTCGGCCCGATCGCCAAAGACTTCCAGATCGCCGACGTGCCGGTGACGTTGCTCGGCCTCACCCTGCCGGCGCTCACCTTCGCTGCCGCGATCGACCGCGTGCTGAACGGCCTCACCCGTCCGTTCTTCGGCTGGGTGTCCGACCAGATCGGCCGTGAGAACACCATGTTCGTGGCCTTCGCCATCGAGGGCGTCGGCATCTACGCGCTCTCCGTGTTCGGCTCGAACCCGGTGCTGTTCGTGATCCTGACCGGCCTCGTCTTCTTCGCCTGGGGCGAGATCTACTCGCTGTTCCCGGCGATGTGCGGCGACGCCTTCGGCTCGAAGTTCGCCACCACCAATGCCGGCATGCTCTACACCGCCAAGGGCACCGCGGCGCTGATCGTGCCGTTCACCAGCATCATCACCACGATGACCGGCAGCTGGCACGCGGTGTTCGTCGCCGCCGCGGCGCTCAACATCATTGCCGCCGTCATGGCGCTGGTGATCCTGAAGCCGCTCTCGGCCGCCCATCGCCGCCGCGTGGCAGCGCACAATGCCAATGTGAGTGCCGTCCCCGCCGAGTGAGGCGCGACGACCTTCCATCATCGCCTTCGCAAGGGCCCGCCACTGGCGGGCCCTTTTTCTTTGGCAGGATCCGGCGCGTCTTCGGTTCCGCCCTCTTGCATTGGCCTTGCCGGGCGCGTCCCCGGAGGCGGCGTTTCGCGTTTCGCGTTTCGTGTTTCGCGTTTCGCGTGGCGCGGGCCGGCTGTTTTTCGCGTCGCCGTGCGGAATCTCTGGCCGTCCTATGGTCGGTCGTGCGCGATTGCCGCGTGCCCGCGACGGTCATTTTTCATCATTCCAAAGACGAATCGGGCGCGATTGCGGCGCCCTACGGGCATCCCATTCCCCCGTTCAGCGACGTCATCAGGTTGTCACTCTGTCGACGAGCAGTTCAAATACCCCAGAGTTTCTTGTTCACGTCTGGCTGATAACAGACGAAGAACGCAGGGTAATATGAGAGTTTTCAGCGAGTATCTATGTTAAGTGAGCACTGCTGACCCAAAATAACTTGGAAAATAGTGCGCCTTACGGAACTGTAGAGCGCCAACAAATCCCAATTGGCATACATAATATTGTCGATTAAGATCAGGGTTCAGCGGGTCGGAACCGGGCCCTTGCGTCAACCTGAGCGCGGCACGCCGCAGGGGGACGAGGCAGGCCCGGAAACGGCAAAACAACCTTGTAGGACCATCGCCGCGCATGCGGCTGCCTTGAGGCGGCGGACACGTCGCCCAAGGCCAAAAAACCGGCGCCGCGCCCCAACGGCATGAGCGACCGCAACGATAAGCCGATCCGCGGCACATCTTGATTTGGGAGAGGAGATCGCCCTTGAGCACGTATAACCAGACCACCGCGGCCGCTGGGCCGGGTGCCGATTTCTCCGAAAGCCGCCGCTGGCTCCAGCTCGTCGTCGGTGTCGTCTGCATGATCGCCACGGCGAACATCCAGTACGCCTGGACGCTGTTCGTGCCGGAAATCCAGAAGAGCTTCGGCTGGGAACGCGCGTCGATCCAGATCGCGTTCACCATCTTCGTTCTCGTGCAGACCTGGCTCGCCCCGATCGAGGGCTACTTCATCGACAAGTTCGGCCCCCGCTTCATGGTCGCCTTCGGCGCGCTCATGATCGGCACCGCCTGGGTGCTGAACTCGCAGGCCACCACCCTGATGGGCTTCTATGTCGGCGCGGCCGTGGGCGGCATCGGCGTGGGCTCGATCTACGCGACCTGCATCAACAACGCGCTCAAGTGGTTCCCGGATCGCCGCGGTCTCGCCGTCGGCCTCACCGCGGGCGGTTATGGCGCCGGCTCCGCCGCCACCATCCTGCCGATCGCTTCCATGATCGAATCCGCCGGCTTCCAGGAGACCTTCTTCTTCTTCGGCCTGCTGCAGGGCGGTCTCGCCTTCATCGCCGCCTGGTTCCTCGCCTCGCCGAAGGTCGGCCAGGTCAAGCCGTCCACCAAGCTGACCCAGAGCTCGCGCGACTACACCCTGCCGGAAGCCCTGAACAGCAAGCTGTTCTGGCTGATGCTGCTCATGTTCACCTGCGTGGTGACCGGCGGCATGATGGCGGTCGCCCAGCTCGGCGTCATCGCGCAGGATCTCGGCGTGAAGGAGTTCAAGGTCGACCTGTACTTCTTCGTGATGGCCGCCCTGCCGCTCGCCCTGATGCTCGACCGCATCATGAACGGCATCTCGCGTCCGCTGTTCGGCTGGATCTCCGACCATATCGGCCGTGAGAAGACCATGGTGATCGCCTTCTCGCTCGAAGGCATCGGCATCATCGCGCTCGGCTATTTCGGCCACAATCCGTGGGCGTTCCTCATCCTCTCCGGCGTCGTCTTCCTCGCCTGGGGTGAAGTCTACTCGCTGTTCTCGGCGCTGGCGGGCGACGCCTTCGGCACCAAGCACATCGCGAAGATCTATGGCGTGCTCTACTGCGCCAAGGGCATCGGCGCCCTGTTCGTCCCGGTCGGCAACCTGCTGATGGAAGCGACCGGCACCTGGTCGACCGTGCTCTACACCGTCGCCGGCATGGACCTGTTCGCGGCCTTCCTCGCCATCGCGGTTCTGCCGAAGGCGCTGAAGAACCACGTGGCCCGCTCCACCGCGCTCAATGCGGCGGATGCGTCGTCCGCCCGCTCGGCCTCGGCGCACGCCTGATCGGCTCTTACAACGATGACGGTGCGGGCTCCTTCGGGAGCCCGCATGCGTTTCAGGACCGAAAATCTCCGGCGCCGGCGGCGACGGTTTCGGCCAGAGCGAGATCGGCGAGGAACTCCACCTTGAGGCTGGCGGTGGCGCCGAGCCCGGCCAGCCCCGCGCGGTCGAACCAGCGCGTCTCCAGCGCGTCATCCGCCGCCAGCCCTTCGCCGCTGCGCCATTGGCAGAGCACGGCGATCATCGCGAAATGATGCGCGAGCCGTCCGGTCTCATCATGCTCGATGAAGTCCAGCACGGTCAGCAGGCGGGGGGAAGCGGCGACGATGCCGGTCTCCTCGGCGAGCTCGCGCAGCGCCGCCTCCAGATGCGTCTCGCCCATTTCCATCCGCCCGCCGGGAAAGCCCCAGCGCCCCTGATCGGGTGGATTGGCGCGGCGTACCAGCAGCACCTCGCCGCCGCGCAGGACGACCGCCAGCACGGCGGGGACGGGACGGGTCGGCGTGGCGGCGCTCATGCGCCCGCTCCCGCCTGATCGAGCGCGGTTGCCACCCGCCGCGCCGTCTCTTCTCGCCGGGTCTGGAACGAGGCGGTTTCCGCGCGGATCTGCGCGACCAGTGCCGGGTCGCTGCTCGCCGGCGAGCCGCCGGGGAAGGGCGGGGCAGGGTCGTATTCCATGAAGAGCTGGGCGTGCCGCGCCCGTGCCTCGCCGAAAATGTGAGCGGTCAGAGCGAGGGCGAAGTCGATGCCGGAGGTGACACCCGCGCCAGTGACGACCGCGCCGTCCACCACCACGCGCTCGGCCACCGGCACCGCGCCGAGGAGGGCGAGCTGATCGAGCGACAGCCAGTGGCAGGTGGCCCGCCGCCCCTTGAGCAGCCCGGCGGCGGCGAGCACCAGCGATCCCGTGCAGACCGAGGTGACATAGCGCGCCCCCGCCGCCTGCCGGCGCAGGAAGCCCAGCACCTCCTCATCCTCCATCAGCGCGAGCTGGCCGGGGCCACCCGGCACGAAGAGGATGTCGGCCTGCGGGCAATCGGCGAAATCATGCGTCGGCAGGATGGTCAGTCCCCGGCAGTCGGCGACCGGCGCACGCGTCTTCCACACCAGATCCAGCGTGAGCTCGGGAAAGCGGCCGAACACCTCATAGGGACCGGTGAGGTCGAGCTGGGTGAGGTCCGGGTAGAGCAGCATGACGACGTGCATGGGCGGTCTCCGCGATAAGGCCCGCGATCATCGCCATCGCGCCGGGAGCGTCAATCGTCGCGCGCGCGTGCGCGCGTTTCATTTCCTGTACAGTCCGAATCACGAGGAAACATTCACCCGCCAACGGGGATGCCCATGCCACCGTCCATCTCGCGCCTCTCCACCACGCGGTGCGCCAAGCCGCTTCTCGCCCTCCTCGCTCTGGCCGGTGTTGTTCTGGCAGGCGCGGGGCCCGTGAGCGCGCAAGGCGCGCCGGCCGCCGCCTGCGGCAATTCCGCCGCCGGATTCAATGAATGGCTCGACGGCTTCAAGCGGCAGGCGGTGGCGCAGGGCGTCTCGCCCCGCACCGTGGCGGCGGCGCTGAACGGGGTGACCTATGACGCGCAGGTGGTCGGCACCGATCGCGGGCAGAAGGTGTTCGCGCAGAGCTTCTTCGAGTTCTCCGACCGCATGGTCGCCAACTACCGCATCCAGCAGGGCCGGCAGCTGATCCAGAAGAATCAGGCGCTGTTCGACCGGATCGAGCAGCAATTCGGCGTGCCCGGCGCGGTGCTCGTCGCCTTCTGGGGGCTGGAGACGGATTTCGGCGCCTTCATGGGCGACAAGAACACCATCCGCTCGGTCGCCAGCCTCGCCTGGGACTGCCGGCGGGCGGAGATGTTCCGCACCCAGCTCATGGCGGCGCTGAAGATCATCGATCGCGGCGACCTGACCCCGCAGACCATGCGCGGGCCGTGGGCCGGCGAACTTGGCCAGTTCCAGTTCCTGCCCGACCATTATCTGAATTACGGCATCGATTTCGACGGCGACGGCCATATCGACCTGCTGCGTTCGGCCCCCGACGCGCTCGCCTCCGCCGCCAACTACATCAAGGCGCTCGGCTGGCAGCGCGGCCAGCCCTGGCTGGAGGAAATCCGCGTGCCGCCGAACCTGCCCTGGGATCAGGCGGACCTCGCGATCAAGCTGCCGCGCTCGCAATGGGCGCGCTTCGGCGTGGTACGGGCAAGCGGCCAGCCGCTGCCGGCGGACAATCTGCCGGCATCGGTGCTGCTGCCCGTCGGTCGGACCGGTCCGGCCTTCCTCGTCTACGCGAATTTCGACATCTTCACCGAGTGGAACAACTCGCTGGTCTACGCGACCTCGGCGGCCTATCTCGCCGCCCGCGTCGCCGGCGCGCCGGCCTATAATCGCGGAGCGGGCAAGGCCATCCCGGTGCTTTCGCAGGCGCAAGTGGTGGAGCTGCAGCGCCTGCTCAATGCGCGCGGCCACCATGTCGGCCGGGTCGACGGCATCACCGGAGCCGCGACGCGTCAGGCGGTGAAGGTGGAGCAGATGCGCCTCGGCCTGCCGGCCGATTCCTATCCGACGCCGGATTTGCTCGCGGCGCTGCGCGCGGGGCGGTGAGGGCGCGCGGCTTGTGCGGGGAATGGGGGCTGGAAGGACGTCATGGCCGGGCTTGGCCCGGCCATCCACGACTTGGGGCAGGAACCGTCCGAAGGACGTCGTGGATCCCCGGGCCACGCCCGGGGATGACGGCCCGACGGGGCGGCTTGGCCCCGCCCTTACAGCACCGGTACGCCCTGCTGCTTGGCCTTTTCGTCCGGCTCGACATGGATGTTGACCAGCACATCCGCCACTTCCGCCTCCAGCGCGTCCTCGATGCGGTCGCAGATGGCGTGGGCTTCGCAGACCGGCATGTCGCGGGGCACGACGAGGTGGAAATCGACGAAGATCATCCGCCCGGCCTGCCGGGTGCGCAGATCATGCGCCTCGATGGCGCCGATCGCCTGCGCGGCGATGACCTTGCGGATCTGGGCCAGCGTCTCGGCCGGTACGGCCTGGTCCATCAGCCCGCCGACGCTTTCCTTCAGCACCTTGTAGCCCGACCACAGGATGTTGAGCGCGACGAGGCCGGCGAGGATGAGGTCGAGCCGCTCCCAGCCCGAAAAGGCCGCGACAACGACGCCGATCAGCACGCCGGCGGAGGAGATGACGTCGGTGAGCAGATGCTGGCCATCGGCGATCAGCGCCGGGGAGCGCACGCGCCGGCCGGTGCGGATCAGCGTCGCGCACCAGACGGCGTTGATGACGCCGGCCGCCGCGTTGATGGCGAGGCCCATGGGGGCGGCGTTGAAGGCATGGGGCTCGAGCCAGCCGAGATAGACCTCGCGCATGATCGAGATCGCCGCGACGACGATGAGCACGCCGACGATGACGGCGGAGAAATACTCGGCCTTGGCGTAGCCATAAGGATGGGCGGCATCGGCCGGGCGGGCGCTGACGCGCAGCGCCACCACGGCGGCGATGGCGGTGGCGACATTGACGATGCTTTCCAGCGCGTCCGAATAGAGCGCGACCGAGCCGGTAAGCAGGAAGGCGGCGTATTTCAGCGCCAGCACCAGAAGACTGATGCCGACATTGATCATCGCGACCCGCGCGGAGACTGCCATGCGCCCTATCCCTTGAGGCTGCTCACGGCGCCCGGCGCCCTGGGACGATGCGCTTAGGGCCTGCGCGTCAAAAAATCAACAGCGTCAAACACTTGCAACTGGTTCGCAGAAGCGGTTGCAAGCCGGCGGGCGCTCTCGGGGGATAAAAGCCGGGCGATTTCCGGGTGTTGGCGGATCACGCCCCCTGTGGATCAGGCGTTGGCTGGACGCGGCATGATCGCGCCGCGATGGCGGATGACGCGCCCGGCCAGCGCGTGGCCGGCCTCCGCTGCCGCCACGGGCGTCGCGCCGGTGAGGCGCGCGGCGAGATAGGCGGCGTTGAAGCTGTCCCCGGCGGCCGTGGTATCCACAGGCTGGACCGGGGCGGGGATCGGCACGAAATGCGAGGCGCCGCCCGCCATCACCAGCGCCCCCTCGGCGCCGTTCTTCACCACGACTTCCGGCACGCCGAAAGTGGCGAGCCGTTCGGCGGTGGCGGCGGGCGAGCCGTCGCCCCACAGCATCACCTCATCCTCGAAGGTCGGCAGGGCGATGGAGCTGCGCTTCAGCGCCTGCGCATAGACGGCGCGGGCGCGGGCAATGTCGCCGCCCCAGGCGCGCGGGCGGAAATTGGTGTCGAAGACGATGCGGGCGCCGCGCTCGCGGGCGAATTCCAGCGTCGCCAGCAGCCGGCCGAGGCCATTATTGGAATAGAGCGAGAGGGTGATGCCGGAGAGATAGATGACGCTCGCCTCGATCAGCGCTTCCGCCACCACTTCCCAGCCCGGCAGCTCGAACAGGTCGCGCGCGGGAGAATTGTCGCGCCAGTACGAGAAGGTGCGCTCGCCGCGCGCATCGGTGTCGATGACATAGAGGCCCACCGTGCGGCCGGGCACGCGCAGCATCAGCCGGGTGGCGATGCCTTCCGCCTCGGCGGCGGCGCGGATGGCGTCCGAATAGGTGTCGTCGCCCAGCGCGGTGACATAGCTGGTCGTGATGCCGGCGCGGGCGAGATAGACGGCGGTGTTGAAGGTGTCGCCACCATAGGCCGCGCCGTAGCGCCCATCGGCGCCGCGGGAGAATTCCGCCATGACTTCGCCGATGGAAATGACCTGCGGCGCGCCGGTCGGGCTCGAACCATTCGGGGCCATCGCGCCCTCCTGCCTTGCGTTTCGATTCGCCGGCAGACTCGCCTCATTCGCCGTGGGGAGCAAGTTCCCCCGGCGGCCGCCCGCCGGGGGAAGGCGTCAGAACTGCACGCCGCGCGTCAGCGCGCCGTCGATGACGAGATTGGTGCCGTAGACGAAGCTGGCGGCCGGGCTCGCGAGGAACGCCACGCCATTGGCGATCTCCTGCGGCGTCGCCATGCGGCCCGTGGGGTTGAGCGCCAGCGCTTCCTTGAACAGCGCCGGGTTGCCGTTCTCGATCATCTCCCACACGCCGCCCTTGAAATAGGTGTTGCCGGGCGAGACCGTGTTGGCGCGGATCTTCTTCGGCGCGAGCTGGTAGGCGAGGCCCTGCGTGTAATGGATCAGCGCCGCCTTGAAGGTGCCGTAGGGCCCGGCGGCGAAGTCGATCTCGCGGCCCGACACCGAGGAGATGGTGACGATGGAGGCGGCGCTGCTTTTTTCAAGGTAGGACAGGGCGGCGTTGACGAGGCGCACCGTGCCCATGAGGTCGGTGTCGAAGCACTTCTTCCAGCTTTCCTCGTCATTGGCGATGGACAGCGCGCTGACGTTCGCGACGACGATGTCGAGCCCGCCGAACTTGGCCGCCGCCTCTTCCGCGAAGGCGGCGAGCGCCGCGCCATCGGCCACGTCGACGCCGGCGCCGAAGGTGGTGACGCCCTTTTCCGCGAGGCGCGCGGCGGTCGCTTCCGCTTCGCTCGCGTTGCGGCTGCACAGCGCGACATGGCAGCCTTCGCCCGCCAGCGTTTCCGCGATGGCGAGGCCGATGCCCTTGGTGCCGCCGGTGACGATGGCGCGCAGTCCCTTCAGTCCGAGATCCATGACGTTCTCCCACATTCCTCTGCCGCAGGGCGCGCGATAGCGCCCGGCGCGGCGGCGCGCCCATGCAAGAGACGTGCAGGGTGAACCGTCAAGAGCGGCAAGCGGCGGGCCGGGCGCCGTCCCCTCACGGCTGCGTGGGCGGAATGCCGATGATGCGGACGGGGCCGGAAGGCGGCGGCGCCTCCGCTGGGCTCTCGGGAACTGGCGGCGCCATGATGCTGGGCACGCTGGACGGAGGCATGGCGCCGGAGGGCGTCGTGCCCGAGGCGGGGGCGACGGGGGTCGGTTCAGTGGGGGCGGCGGCGGCAGGTCCAGGCGGGGGCGGCAAAAAGGCGGGCAGGGCGTAGCGCGCTTCGAGATCGCCGGCGCGGGCATCGTTGAGCGTCGCGAGACACACGAGGCGCTGCTCGATCACGCCGATGCCGCCGAGGCGCCCGCCCACCGTCTTTTGCCCGGCGCCGCCTTCATAAGGGGCGATGCTCTGGCACTCGAAATTGCGCCAATGGGTGAATCGCTCCTGCGATTCATTGAACAGGCTGGTCCAGCGCGCCCGCTGCGGCGGCTGAAGATCCTCGCGCGCGGCGATGGCGGCGCGGGCGCCGCTGAGTGCCGCCTGAAGCCGCGCCTCGCTCACATCCTGCCGCCGGTTGAGGCAGTCGAGATGGGCGCGTGGCGAACCCTCGCCCCTCGCGCAGGCTGCCGGCTCGCTGTCCTGCGCGAGGGCGGGAAGGGAAATGACAAGAGCGAAACCGAGTAACAGCGCGCCCCTCATGCCGCGCGGGCCTTGGCGAGGAACTGGCCCATGCGCTCCAGCGCGTGGGCGATGTTCTCCGCCGAATTGGCGTAGGAGAGGCGGATATAGCCCTCGCCATGGACGCCGAAATCCGGCCCGCCAATGGTGGCGACGCCGGCCTCGTCCAGCAGTGCGCCCGCCAGTTGCTTGGCCGAGCTCCAGCCGGTGCCGGATATGTTCGGGAAGGCGTAGAAGGCGCCCTTCGGCGTCGCGCAGGACACGCCGGGCAGCGCGTTCAGCCCTTCCACGACAAGGTGGCGGCGCCGGTCGAACTCGGCGAGCATGGCGCCGACGCAGTCCTGCGGGCCGGTGAGCGCGGCGAGCGCCGCGAATTGCGCGGGGGCGTTGACGCAGGACCAGGCGTTCACCGCGAGCTTGCGCATCGCCTCGAACAGCCCTTCCGGCCAATAGGACCAGCCGAGCCGCCAGCCGGTCATCGCATAGGTCTTCGACCAGCCATTGAGCAGGATCAGCCGGTCGCGGATCTCCGGGTAGGCGAGCAGCGTGGTGTGCGCCTGCCCGTCGAACAGGAACTGGTCGTAGATCTCATCCGACAGGATGGCGACCTGCGGGTGCGCGGCGAGGCCGGCGACAAGTTTGTCGATCTCCGCCTTGGGCGTCACGCCGCCGGTCGGGTTGGCGGGCGAGTTGAGGATGAGAAGGCGCGTCTTCGGGGTGATGAGGGCGAGCGTTTCCTCCGCCGAGAAGGCAAAGCCGTTCGCCTCGCGGATCGGCACCGGAATGGGCGTCGCGCCGGTGAACTCGATCATCGAGCGGTAGATGGGAAAACCGGGGTCGGGATAGAGGATCTCCGCGCCCGGCTCGCCCAGCATGAGGATGGCGGCGAACATCGTCACCTTGCCACCGGGCACGATCACCACGCGGGCCGGGTCGATGGTCTCGTTGAAGCGGCGATGAATGTCGGCGGCGACCGCCTCGCGCAGCGGCGCGATGCCGGTCGAGGGCGTGTAGCCGTGATGGCCGTCGCGCAGCGCCTTCACCGCCGCCTCGACGATATGGTCCGGCGTGGCGAAATCCGGCTGGCCAATGCCGAGATTGATGATGTCGCGACCTTGGGCAGACAGGGCGGCGGCGCGGGCCAGCACGGCGAAGGCGTTCTCCTCGCCGATGCGCGAAAAGGCGGCGATGGGATGAGGCGAAAGGGGGCTGGCGGACGTCATCCTCGCTCCTTGCAACTTTCGTCGGATGCCCTCGGGCAATGCGACCGGCAGAATTCACTTGTGATTTTGGCCAAGCTGTCCCACGGACAGAACGCGGCTTCAAGGCCGCACTGGCGGCCCGATGCCCCCGGTTGGGGCTTCCCGCAAGAGGTGGAGGTCGGCGCGTGGCGGACGAGAAGAACCTGCCTTTGGGTGAGGTTGTGGACACAGCGCCGGCCCCGCGCCCGGCGCGCGCGGTGATCGTCGGCACGCTTGTCGACCTCGTGCCTTTCGAGGTAGCGACCCACGCGCCCGAGCTTTTCCCGGCGACCCACGGGCCGGAATCGGCGGCGATCTGGGCCTATCTGCCCAACGGGCCTTATCCCGACTACGCGGCCTTTGAGAGCTATTATGCGGCGGCCGCGGCGAAGGACGATCCGCTGCTGTTCGCCATCGTCGACAAGGCGACCGGCCGGGCGGTCGGCCACGCGACCTTTCTGCGCATCGACCCGCCGAACCGCTCCATCGAGGTCGGGCACATTCTCTATACGCCGGCGCTGATGAAGACCCCGGCCGGCACCGAGACGATGTATCTGATGGCCCGCCACGCGCTGGAGACGCTGGGCTATCGCCGCTATGAGTGGAAGTGCAACGCGCTCAACGCCCCCTCGCGCCGCGCGGCGGAACGCTATGGCTTCCGCTTCGAGGGGATTTTCCGCCACCACATGATCGTCAAGGGCCGCAACCGCGACACGGCCTGGTTCTCCATGCTGGCAGAGGAATGGCCGCAGGTCGCAATCGGCTTCGAGAGCTGGCTGGCGGCGGAGAATTTCGACGCGGCGAGGGCCCAGCGCGTGGCGCTCGGGGTGTTCAACGCCGACCGGCTGGAGGCGGAGGGGCGCACGCTGAGGCGCGCGACGAGCGACGACCTTCCCGCCATTGAGGCGGTGCAGCAAGCGGCCTATGCCCGCAACCGCATCCTGCTCGGTGTCGAGCCGGTGCCGCTGCTCTGGGACTATAAGGACGTGCTGCGCACCCGCGAGGTGTGGGTGGCCGACGGCGCGGCGGAAGGCCGGGCGGGGCTCGACGGCGTGCTGATCCTGCACGCCCGGCCGGATGATCTGCTGATCGACAGCGTGGCCACCGCGCCGACGGCGCAGGGCAGCGGGCTCGGCAATGCGCTGCTCACGGCCGGCGAGGCGCGCGCCCGCGCGCTCGGGCGCACCACGGCGCGGCTTTATACCGGCGAGCCGCTCTCGGCCAATATCCAGTGGTATCGCCGCAAGGGCTTCGTCATCGAGCGGGTGGAGCAGCTGCCCGACCGCCGGCTGGTGCATATGGCGAAGGTGCTCGGCTAGGCGCCGGAGGCGACCCGTCATGGCTGATCCCAGCCCGGCGGAGCCTCGCTCACGCGCCCTTTCCTTGCGTGCGGGCGCGGATCGCTTACATTCGGCACAGCTTCAGGACTGGACGTTCGATCATGAGTTATGTGGAGGCCGCGGGCGCGCCGCTGCGCAAGACCGGCCATATCAAGCTGCACGGGCCTGAGGGCTTCGCCGGAATGCGCAAGGCCGGCCAACTGGCCGCCGAGGCGCTCGACCTCGTGCATGAGATGGTGCAGCCGGGCATCTCGACCGATGCCATCGACGCCGCCGTCTTCGAATTCGCCATGGACAACAACGCGCTGCCGGCGACGCTGATGTATCGCGGCTACCGCAAGTCCACCTGCACCTCGATCAATCATGTGGTCTGCCACGGTATCCCCAATGACAAGCCGCTGCGCGAGGGCGACATCGTCAATGTCGACGTGACGCTGATCGTCGATGGCTGGTACGGCGATTCGAGCCGCATGTTCCCGGTGGGGGAGATTCCCCGCCGCGCCGAGCGGCTGCTGGACGTGACCTATGAAGCGCTGATGCGCGGCATCGCCGAGGTGCGGCCGGGCAATCATGTCGGCGACATCGGCGCGGCGATCCAGGATTTCGTCGAACCGCTGCATATGAGCGTGGTGCGCGACTTCTGCGGCCATGGCGTCGGCCAGCTCTTCCATGACGAGCCGAACATCGTGCATGTCGGCCGGCGCGGCGAGGGGCCGGAATTGCTGCCGGGCATGATCTTCACCATCGAGCCGATGATCAATCTCGGCCGGCCGCATGTGAAAGTGCTGTCCGATGGCTGGACGGCGGTGACGCGCGACCGCTCGCTCTCGGCGCAGTTCGAGCATGCGGTGGGGGTGACGCAGACCGGGTGCGAGATCTTCACGCTCTCGCCCAAGGGATACCACAAGCCGATTTTCAGCAACGGGTAAGGCCGGTCGGGGGGCTGGATGGGGAAGCGGCTGGATGAGGAGGCGCTCACGGCTGCGGCCGGTGACGGCTTCGCGGATTCGGCGCTCTCCGACACGTCGCCTCATTTCGTCGGCCATCGCGAAAGGCTGCGCGAACGCTTCCGCCAGGCGGGGGCGGAAGCGCTGGCCGATTACGAGATGCTGGAGCTGGTGCTGTTCCGCGCCGTGCCCCGCGCCGATGTGAAGCCGCTCGCCAAGCGGCTGATCGAGCGCTTCGGCTCCTTCGCCGAGGTCATTACCGCGACACCCCAGCGCCTGCGCGAGGTGAAGGGGGTGGGCGAGGCGATCATCACCGAGTTCAAGATCGTCGCCGCCTCGGTCGAGCGCGTCACGCGCGAGGGCATGCGCGGGCGCCCGGTTCTTTCCTCCTGGAGCGCGGTGCTGGCGCATTGCCGGGCCTCGATGGCCTTCGCCGAGAAGGAGCAGTTCCGCATCCTGTTCCTCGACAAGCGCAACCAGCTCATTCTCGACGAGGTGCAGCAGCGCGGCACGGTGGACCACACGCCGGTCTATCCGCGCGAGGTGGTGAAGCGCGCGCTGGAACTGGCGGCGAGCGCGGTGATCCTCGTCCACAACCACCCGAGCGGCGATCCCACCCCCTCCAATGCCGACATCCAGATGACCAAGACGATCATTGATGTGGCCAAGCCCCTCGGCATCGAGGTGCATGACCACATCATTGTCGGCAAGGACGGCCATGCCAGCCTGCGCGGCATGCGGCTGATCTAACCTTGGTCAGGCCGGCACGCGCTCCCAGCTCGGGAAAGGGTCCGGCAGATGGGTGAAGGCGCTGGCGTCGAAATCGCGCGGCGAGCGCGGGCCGACGAGGCACTCGTCCAGCGCCGCGCGGATCGCCGCCTCGTCGAGATTCACCCCGATGAAGACGAGTTCCTGCCGCCGGTCGCCATAGCCGGGCGTCCAGTGCTGGCGCAGCCAGGAGCGCCAGTCGGGCTGCGTCGGCCAGTGCTCGGTCGGGATCGCCGCCCACCACTGGCCGATGGAGCCGGTGCGGCAGATGGCACCGGCGAGCGACATTTCCCCGACGCGGCGCGGGCGGGTGGCGAGCCAGAACAGCCCCTTGGCACGCACGAGGCCGGGCCATGTCCTGGCGAGGAAGGCGTTGAATTTTTCCGGGTGGAACGGTCGGCGGGCGCGGTAGACGAAGCTGGAGACGCCGTATTCCTCGCTCTCCGGCACATGGTCGCGGAAGCCGTTCAGCTCCTTGTACCAGGTCGGGTGCTCATGGGCCTTCTCGAAGTCGAAGCGCCCCGTGCCCAGAATGTCCTTCAGCGGGACATGGGCGAAATCGGTCTCGATGATCCGCGCATCCGGGTTCAGCGCCTTCACCACGCCGCGCACCTCATTCCGGCGGGCGGCGGGCACTTCCGAGATCTTGTTGAGCACGATGACGTCGGCGAATTCGATCTGGTCGGTGATGAGATCGACCAGCGTGCGCTCATCCTCCTCGCCCGCCGTCTCGCCGCGGTCGCGCAGGAAGTCGCGCGAGCCGAAATCGCGCAGCAGGCTCGCCGCATCGACCACCGTCACCATGGTGTCGAGCCGGGCGAGGTCGGAGAGCGAGAAGCCCTCCTCGTCGCGGAACTCGAAGGTGGCGGCGACGGGAAGCGGCTCGGCGATGCCGGTGGATTCGATGAGCAGGTAGTCGAACCGCCCCTCGCCGGCGAGGCGCCGGACCTCGGCGAGAAGATCGTCGCGCAGCGTGCAGCAGATGCAGCCATTGGTCATTTCGACCAGCTTTTCCTCCGTCTGCGACAGGTTCGCCGCGCCCGAGCGCACCAGCTCGGCGTCGATGTTCACCTCGGACATATCGTTGACGATGACGGCGACCCGCATCCCCTCGCGATTGGCGAGGACGTGGTTCAGCAGGGTGGTCTTGCCCGCGCCGAGGAAGCCGGACAGCACGGTGACCGGAAGGCGTTGGTCGGACATGGATGCGCTCCAGAGATTAATTGATACAGTGTATCATTTCTCATGGATGAGCCGGTCGGGCAAGCCCCGCGCGCGCCGCCAACAAAAACGGCGCCGTCTCCGGCGCCGCTTGAACGTGTCGATAGCCCCAAGGAATCAGGCGACGCGGACGATGCCCGGCGGCTGCCAGGTGCCCTTGCCGGCCGGCAGGATGGAGGGGTTCCCGGTCTTCGGCCAATAGAGGCGCATGACCAGATAGATCGGCCCGTCCGGCGCCGGCAGCCAGTTGGCCTGCTTGTCCGCGCCGGGGGAATCCTTCTGGATGTAGAGCGTCACCGAGCCGTCCGCATTGGTCTTCAGCGACGGCAGCATCGGCGAGTTGATGAGGTAGCGGTCGATCGGGTTCTTGATGAGGAGCTGGGTAGTGCCGTCATACATCGTCACCGACCAGAAGGCGTTGACCGGCGGCAGGCCGTCCTTCGGGAAGGTCAGCGTGTAGCGGTGCTTGGAGCCGTCGAGCGGCTGGCCGTCCTTGTCCGTGCGCGCGGCCGGGTAGACCGCCTCGGCGGCGTCATTGCCGTAAATGCCGAGCTTGGCGGCGGCGGCGCGCAGCAGCCAGTCGCCATGGTAGAACTCGGCATCACCGAATTCCGAACCGATGCGCCAGCCATTCACGTCCGTGCCGATCTTGGCCACGGCTTCCTCCAGCCGCGCCTGCCCGTCCTTCAGCCCGGTGACGATCTCGGCCTGATCCGCCTCGGCCATTTCATGCACGCGGAAGCTGCGCTCCGGCCCGACGCCGATGCGCTTCAGCTGCTCGCGGATCCAGCGTTCCTCCGGCCGGGCCGGGGCGGCGCGCAGGGCGAAGTCGAGATAGGCGAAGAATTCCTGGTCGAGGCGGTCCTTGGAGAAGGCCGGGTAGCGGAAATGCTGGGCCGGCTTGGGTTCGCCCGTGCCGAGGAAGGTGCTGAGCGGGCGCAGCTGATAGCCAGCCTGCACCTTCTTCACATTGTCGAGGTCGCCCGCGTCGAACAGCTGGGTGCGGAAGATCACCAGCGAGAAGAAGGTCGACGACCGGAACACGCCGTCAATGCCGGGCGGGGTGCGGCCGAACCAGCGCGGGCCGACCACCAGATAGGTGCCGCCGCCATTGCCCGTCGTCCGGCTGCCGGCATAACCGTAATTGTAAGTATTCCCGTCGACAAACTGCACGGAGACATAGCGCTTGGCATCGACCGGCGGCACGGTGACGACCATCGGCTCCGCCCGCAGATCCAGCCACGCCATGGAATAGGGCGTGTCGCTGTTCGGCGTGACGATCGAGGTGTCGCGATAGGTGAAGACCCGCGCCTCGTTGCTGATCGTGTTGAACGGCGCCTTCCACTGGCCGGACTTGGGGTCCAGCACATAGTCGAACATGACGCCGTAATTCATCACCAGTGGCAGGCCGTAGATGAAGCCGGCGGCCGCGATCTGCCGCAGGCTCGGCTGCGTCGCGCCCGGTGCGGTCTCGGCCAGGGCAGGGCCGGAAAGGCCGGCCGCGGCAAGCGTCGGGACGAGGGCGGTGGCGGCGGTGGTGCGAAGCAGGTCGCGACGGTTGAGCACGGGAAACTCCTTGGCGCCGGATCGGGCAGAGGGAAAGCTACCGAGCGCAGGATTACGGCGTATTGTTGAAGAATTACAGCAGATGGGCTGCGGTATCCGGTGCCCGCGCGCCTTGCCGGCGCGTCACGGGTGCTCGCGCAAGGCTGCCCCGCATTGGGGCACTAGGACCGGAGCACTGAGACCGCTAGGCTGCGCGCCAAACACAGGTGCCCAGGCCATCATGCCCTTTGACGTTACCTTGAGCGATGTGGAAGCGGCGGCGGCACGGATTGCCGGCGCGGTGCCGCAGACGCCCTTCGTCCACTCCGAGACGCTGTCGCAGAAGCTCGGCGCCGAGGTGTGGCTCAAATTCGAGAACCTGCAATTCACCGCTTCCTTTAAGGAAAGGGGCGCGCTCAACAAGTTGCTCGCGCTCACACCGGACGAGCGGGCGCGCGGCGTGATCGCGGCCTCCGCCGGCAACCATGCGCAGGGCCTTGCCTATCACGCGCGCCGCACCGGCGTGGACGCGACCATCGTCATGCCGACGACCACGCCGAACCTGAAGGTGGAGCGCGTGCGCGAGCATGGCGCCCGCGTGGTGCTGCATGGTGGCGGGTTCGCCGAGGCGGCCGCCGAGATGACGC